>JBKGZI010000085.1:0-16173 GCA_046545675.1 Persicimonas sp. | reverse complement strand
GTGCGCGCCTCGTCGATGAGCACCGAGTCGACCTCGTCGATGATCGCATAGTGCAGCGGGCGCTGGACCATGTCTTCGAGCCGGTTCTTCATATTATCGCGCAGATAATCGAAGCCGAACTCGTTGTTGGTGCCGTAGGTGATGTCCGCCGCGTAGGCGTTTTTGCGCTCGGTCGAGGAGATGTCGCTGACGATCGTGCCGACGCTCAGCCCCAGGAAGTTATAGACGTGTCCCATCCACTTCGCGTCGCGACTGGCCAGGTAGTCGTTGACCGTGATCAGGTGAGCGCCCTTGCCCGCCAGCGCGTTCAGATACAGCGGAAGCGTCGCGACCAGGGTCTTACCCTCACCGGTCTTCATCTCGGCGATCTGACCTTCGTGCAGGGCGATGCCGCCGACGATCTGGACGTCGTAGTGGCGCATGCCCAACGTGCGCTTGCTCGCCTCTCGGACGGTGGCGAAAGCCTCGTGGAGGATGTCGTCGACGGTGGCGCCGTTTTCGAGCTTCTCCCTGAGCTTAGGGGTCTGCGCCTTGAGCTCCTCGTCGGACATCTTCTCGAATTTGGGCTCGAGATTGTTGATCGCCTCGACGGAAGGCTGGCAATTTTTGACGAAGCGCTCGTTGGTCGAGCCGAAGATTTTAGCCAGAAATTCGAACATGGATTACAAACCTGTGTGACGACCGATCTTTGGAAGCCCTTCGATTAGGTCGAGAAGCCTCGCTTTCATCTGATAGCACCGCGTGCTGATTCATAGAGGGATGACGGGGGCTGCGCAAGTCTCCTGCGCAAGAACGGGTATCGTCGGCCCGGCATTCCGAGCAGACTTCTCGACGGCGTTTACCTACAGAGCTGCGCACAGCAATTCACACCCTCGAGCGGCCGCTGTGGAAAACTCATATTGTTTTCCACAGCCAAGTCCACAAACCCCACATCGTTTTCCACAACCTTTCCACATCTGCGCCTCGACGGCCGACTCGGCCCGGCCAAACCTTCGAGGATGACACGAGGGTTTCAGCACCTCAGTGGCGAAAAGTCCAGTAAAGACAGGGGTTTGACAGAGTTCGGGGGTGTCAGCCGCGCCAGGGAACACCCCGTTAAGACGGTATTTAGGTGCCTGTGGAAAACCTGTCGGAAATTGTGGGAAAGACGGTCGGATGCCGCGACTACCGGCCGGATTGGACTGCAAAATCCGGCTGTTGGACCGGCTCAGGGGACCGGAACGGGCAGAGTTTTCACAGAAAAACACGCAACGATTTGGGCACTTTTGCCGATAACTAAAATGGGGGCTTCTTATAGGGATGCTCTCTGTGGCTGTCAACGCGCCGAAGGGAAATTCTGTGATGGACATTCTGGCCCGACCGCTGATCGCTTTGACGCTGACGACGTTGGTAGTCGTGGGTGTTGGAATAGAGCTGGGCTCACTCGGCCTGGGGGCGCAGATCTGCGCCGGGCTCGGAGCGGTGAGCGCGTCGGTCGGCGCGCTGCGATCGAGGGCGTCCCGCCGCGCGATCTTTGCCGCGCTGGTCGGGATCTTCGTGGGCGTGTTGCTTGTGGGCAGCGCCGCCGAAACCGGGCCTGCGACCGAGCGCTTGATCACGGTCGTGAGTGACACGCGCGAAGACGACCAGCGGCTGCGGGCGGTCGTCGCCGGTCGCGTCGAGCAGGTCGGCCCGGGCTCAGTGCGCGGCCAGTCGATCGATCTTGCGGTCGAGCGCCTCGATCGCATCGAGTTCGGCGCCGATCGCCCCACGGTGCGCCTCTTTGTGCCGATCGACTTCAATGAGATGCCCGCGGCGCTGCCGGGCGATCGGGTAGAGGTCTTCGCGCGCCTGGATCTCTACCCGGGCCAGGCGTTCTCGCGACGCCGGCCCGTGCGCGAGATCATGGCCGGCCGCGATCTGCACGTTCGCGCCACGGCGCTCGAGCCGCTCAATGTCAGTGACGGCCATGTCGGCGAGGGCGCCCGGATGCAGATCTTCGACGGCCTGGCGCGCCGCCTTGTGATCTCGCGCACCCGCTTCGAGCGCCGCTTACTCGACGGGCTCGACACAGAGCACGCAGCCCTGGCGGTCGCGCTGAGCACCGGCAACCGCAACTATCTGGAGCCCGCGTTCGTCGAGCCGTTCCAGCGCACCGGCACCAGCCACCTGTTGGCGATCTCCGGGCTGCACCTGGGTGTTCTGGCCGCGCTCTTGTGGTGGGCGATCGGCCTGGGGGCGAATCGCTGCCCGTGGCTCTTGCGCCGCTTCGGGCGCAGGCGTGTCTGCGGCCTGGCCGTCATGGTGCTGCTGGGCGTGTACGTGCTGGCGATCGGCGCGCCGGTCTCGGCGACGCGGGCGTGGGTGGCGATCGCGTTGGGGATCTGCGCCCTGATGCTGCTTCGGCCGGTCTGCCCGTTTCACGCGCTCGCCGCGGCCGCCCTGGGGCTGGTGGCCGCCCAGCCGGCGGTGGTCGCCGAGCTGGGCTTCCAACTCAGCTTCGCGGCGACCGCCTCGATCTTGGTCTTTCTTCGCTTTCGGCCGGACGTGCTCGAGCCGCCCGACGACCTCTTCGGCGCCCCCGAGGCGGCCCTGGGGCGCCGGTTGCGCCAGATCGGGCTCTTCGTGGGCGTCTCCACCAGCGCCACCGTCGGCACCTGGCCCATCCTGGCCGCTCATCTCGGCGAGGTGCCGCTGATGGGACTGGTGGCCAATCTGGTGGTCACGCCGCTTGTCAGCGCGCTGCTCTTTCCGGTGCTCGTGGCCGGCGTGGTCGCCTCGCTTGTGGTCGAGCCGCTCGGGCTGTGGGTCGCCGGTCTGAGTCTCGACGCGCTGCTCGCAATGCGGGTGGGGCTGGCGTGGGTCGCAAAGCTTCCCGCCGCCACCGTGGTCACCGGGGCGCTCGAGGGGATCTGGCTGATCGCGATGTGCGCCGGAGCCCTCCTGGCGGTGATTAGCCGCTGGCGGCCGGTCTGGCTGGCCGCAGCGCTCGCTTTGCTCGCCGTGGGGCTGAGCCCGGCGTTTTCGAGCAGCGAGGCCGAGCAACGCGGCGAGCTTCGCGTCCACTTCATCCCGGTCGGCCAGGGCGACGCCACACTGGTCGAATTTTCCGACGGCACCACCATGCTGGTCGACGGCGGCGGCACGCGCCTGGGCCGCGATCCGGGCCGCTTCGTGGTGGTGCCTTATCTGAAACGCATCGGCATCGACCGGCTCGACTCGGTGGTGGTCACCCACTCCGACGCCGACCACCTCCACGGCCTCTTCGCCGTCGCCGAGGCGATGCGCCCCCGGCGGCTGGTCTACGACGCGCGCGACGACTCCCCGAGCCTCGCCAAGCTCCGCGATCAGGTCGCGAAGAGCGGCGGCGAGCTCGTCGAGCTCGACGGTGTTATGACGGAGAATGTGGGCGAAGTGGCCCTGGAGATCGTACGGCCCCAGATCGGAGGGGGCCAGGGGCTCGGGCGCGGCAGAAACGACGCCAGCCTGGTCGTGCGTCTAGCCCGCGGGCCGGCGGCGGTGCTGCTCCCCGGCGACGTCGAAGCCGCCGGCGAGCGCTGGCTCGTGGCCAATCGCCCGGTGCGCGCCACGGTCTTGAAGGCGCCCCACCACGGCTCGAAGACCTCGAGCAGCTCGGCGTTTGTGGACGCGGTGCGGCCGCGCGTGTCGGTCGTCTCGGCCGGGCGATTCAACCACTTTGGACACCCGCATTCGAGTGTGATGTGGCGCTATCGACGACACGGCGTGCGCCTTTTCGAGACGGCGCGGCGTGGGTTGGTGCGGGTGGACGTGGGTCGAGAGGGAAAGGTGGAGGTGCGGAGTGTGCGTTGATGGCGTGTTGAGGCGTGTGTGCCAGCGCGACCTTCCAACCCCACGTTCCCTTCGGTCACGTGAGGCTACAAAGGCTTCGCTTCGCTCAGCGACGCTACGCCTTCGGCTTCGCTCATCGTAAAGGCGCCTCGCCATTGAAGCTACTCGCCTCATCGAAGCCCACCTCACCCAAGATTCTCGTTTTGTTCCGCGGCGAGCCGCAACACCGCTTTGATCGCCAGGTCGCCCATCTCGGGGTCGACCTCGGCGATGCCGAGCTTGGCGAGCTCGTTTTCGACGAAGGCGTAGCGGTCCAGAAACGGGCTGGTCGCCGGTTGGCCGAGCCGATGGAGGGCGAAGCGGCGTGGATCTTCGTCGGTGGCCGTGCCGTCGTCGTGGAAGGTCAGCGCCTGGCTGGGGCCGGGGGTCAGCGAGTCGTACCACACGAAGTTTGGCGAGCCCGCCGAGTAGGTGGTCAGCATCAGCGTGCCGGCGGCCGGGTCGTAGCCGTAAAACGCGCCGTCGGTCTCCAAGATCTCCACCAGGCGCTCGGTGGTCACCGGTGAGACGAAGCGCTCGTCGAGATCGACGTGCGGCTCGCTCAGCAGCGTTAGCTCCTCGAGGCTCGCCAGGCACAGCCCCCCGTCCCACTTGGCGGGCAGGTGCGTGACGTCGGCGCAGTCGAGATCGAACTCCTCGGCCACCTGCACCAGGGCCTGGCGAACCTCGTCGATCTCGGCGCGCACCGCCGCCTGAGTAAAGGCGGGCCATGCCACGTCGTCATCGTCGTCCGATCGAAAGTCGGACCAAAAGTCCCAGCTATCCTCGCTCACGTTGATCCTGTGCCAGCCGTCATCGTCGATCAAATACCAGTGTCGTCTCATTAACAATATTGCACATCTATGGGGGCTCGCCGTTTGGCGAGTTTGGTACAGAGGTAGTGTCACCGGACCGGCCATCACCGGCCCGGACTGGCCAGCTTAGATCGAGGTGACGAAGGCGCAAGAAAATGTTTGGTACTGCAGGGGTTCGGGGGTCCAGGGGTCCAGGGGTCCAGGGGCGGCTTGATCGTGATGCCTTCGCACAGGCGGTTCATTTTTGGTATATCGGACGCAGCAAAAGACATATTGAATAAGTGCCGAGGAGTTGTAGATGCGCGTGTTGCTACAGAGGGTCTCGCGGGCCAAAGTCAGCGTCGACGGGGAAGTCACCGGGGAGATCGGCCGTGGGTTGTTGGTGCTTTTGGGCGCCGGTGAGGGCGATACGGACGAAGATCTGGAGTATGTCCTCGACAAGACGGTCAATCTGCGCATCTTTGCCGACGACGACGGCAAGATGAACCTGTCGCTGCTCGACATCGACGCCGAGATGCTCGTGGTGCCTCAATTTACGCTGTACGCGGACACGCGGCGCGGCCGCCGGCCGAGCTTCACCGACGCGATGGGCCCCGAGGCCGCCGAGGCGATGTACGAGGAGTTCGTCGCGCGCGCCGCAACACAGGTGCGAAACGTCGAGACCGGCCGATTTGCGGCCACCATGGACGTCGATCTGGTCAACCACGGCCCGGTCACGATTTGGATCGATAGCTGCGATAGGTAAATCTTGACGTCTTGCCACCCCTCCCCGATTGGAGGAGGTGGCGGCGAAGCGAAGCGGAGCCGTCGGAGGGGGCGTCGGGAGGCGGTTGATTGCGATACGAGACCTGTCGATTTCTGAGCCCCCCTCCGCCTCGCAGACCGCGCTCGGCACCTCCCCGCACGGGGAGGAGTGGCAGAACTCAACTCTACCAAAAACCTGAGGACCTCAAATGCCCGAACAACCCGACATCTTCTGCAAGATCATCGACGGTGAGATCCCCTCCGAGAAGGTCTACGAGGACGACGACGTCTTCGCCTTCAAGGATATCAATCCGGCCGCGCCGACGCATATTTTGGTCATCCCCAAGGAGCATATCGCCAGCCTCTGGGAGGCCGACGAAGACCAGGCCGAGTTGCTGGGCACGTTGATGCTCCGGGCGCGCGACATCGCCGCCGAGCAGGGGCTCGAAGACGACGGCTTTCGGCTGGTGCTCAATACCGGCGCGGGCGTGGGTCAGTCGGTCTTTCATATCCATCTGCACGTGATCGGCGGGCGCGATCTCTCATGGCCTCCCGGTTGACGGCGGGCTTGGGGTACTGCGGGCTTGGGGTACTGCGGGCTTGGGGGGTGAGGCTTGGGGAAAGGCAACTGCAACTGCAACTGCAACTGTGCTGTGTGTAATTACATCTAGGAGTAAGAGATGGGAACGCTCGAAGATAGTGTGGGTAAATCAGGCGAGAGATCTGGCAAGGGGTTGAATCGGGAGATGCTCGGCCAGACCTATGAGCTGCCGGCGCGGGAGGTCGAGGCGGACGAGATGATCGCCTTTGCCGAGGCGATCGAGGACGACAATCCGCTGCATGTCGATACGTCTCGAGAAGGCGGCATCATCGCCACGCCGCTGTTTCCGCAGCGCTTGTTGCACCGGGCGATGGAGGAGGCGCTGACCGACGAGCGGCTCGAGGCCGACCTGCTCAGGCTGGTCCACGGTGAGCAGGATATGCGCTTTTATCGGCCGCTCGAGCCCGGCGATGTGTGTGCTGCGCGCGCCGAGATCGCCGACATCGAAGAGAAGTCCAGCGGCGAGCTTCTGACGGTTCGGATGTGGCTCGACTGCGACGGCGAGGTGGTCAGCGAGGCGACCGCCGGCTTATTTATCCGGGCACCCAAAGGCGCATCGAGTCAGCCAACAAAGAGCACGTCCGCCAACAAAAAGGCCTCGCCCAGCGCCGGCGCCGACAAGAAGATCGTCTACGAGGAGTCCCAGGGGGTCGGGCCCGACAAGCCGGCCCGTTATGCCGACGCCAGCGGCGACCGCAATCCGATCCACACCGATCCCGCAGTCGCGAAGGCGGCCGGCCTTCCCGACGTGATTTTGCACGGGATGTGTACGATGGCCTTTGCAGCCAACGCGATCGTCGACGGGATCTGCGACGGCGAGTCGCCTCGGCTCGAGCGTATCAAGGTGCGTTTTTCCAGGCCGGTCTTTCCCGGTCAGACGGTGACCACGCGGATATGGGAGGAGGCCGAAGAGGCAGGCGTGCTGCGGCTGAGCTTCGAGTCCGTCAACGATGAGGAGCAAGCTGTTTTGACTCACGGATTGGCCGAGGTCGGGTCGGGTGCATAACTTGAATCAGTGGAGCGAGAGGCGACGAGCAAAACGCTCGGAATAGCCGAACGTTTTGTGACTGTTGAGCCTAACGACACGATTTTCTATACTGTTGGGTAGAGTCAAACCCACACAGCGAGGAACAAACCATGGCGATCACCCCACGGACCATCTTTTCTAGCCCTGCTTCAGCAACGATTGCCACGATATCGCTTCTGGCCTTCTCGGCCGTGGGCACGCTGGCCTATAAGGTTGCACAGGACACCAACCCTCAACCCGACCAACTCTATGTGGCGCACACCACCGAGTCGTGCAGCGGCATACGCGAGGTGCTCGGCCACGACAAGGCAGCGTGGTCGCAGACCGACTGGTTGGTCTACGGGTCTTGCTTCGAGCAAAAGAATAACTCGCGCATGGCTGCGGCGGTGGCCTCCCAGGGGCTGCGGTATTACCCGGCCTCCGAGTCGCTTTATAATATGAAGGGCTACCACCAGATCGTGCTCGGCGATCACGCCGAAGCGGTGGACACCCTCGAGAGGGGGCTTCGCAAGATCGGCACCCCCTCTGACGGCGTCATGGAGAATAACCTGGCCTGGGCTGCGATGTGGGCGCCGCGTGAGATGAATCGCGACCGCGCACGCACCCTGTATAAGCGCTCGCTTCGCAGAAACGCCGAGTCCTGTGAGACGCTGCATACCGGCCTGTGGGTCGAATATGCCGCCGCGCGTGAGGCCGAGGGCATCGAGCGCTACCAGGCGCTCAAGAACTTCTTCGAGCTTCGCCGCCGCTATGAGCCCTGCCAAGATCGCATCAACGATGGTCAGTGGCAGACGTTGGTCGAGGTCGTCGGAGCTGCGGTGATCTTCCAGGACGTCGATGAGAATCTGAACACCTCGAAGGCGGTGCGCACCGCCGACAGCGGCTCCGACGGCACCGAAGATCTGCGTCGGGTGACCGAGAAGCTTCGCGAGAATTATAAAGGCGTGTCCATCGACGCGCTTTGCCGCGAGGCGATGCCGATGGGGTCGACCCATCACTTGTGCGCCGAGAGCGTGTCCAAGTCGGTCAGCTACCTCAAGCAACAAGAGGTCAAGCGCGACCAGCCGAGCATCCGCATCCTCAAGGATAAGACGGGCCGGACCGGCGGGGCCAGCGGGTGCATTCGCACCAACTGATGAGCGCCTCATAAGCGCCTGTCGAGTACTTGAAAAATCCAGCGATGAACGAGAAGGAGCGGCGATTTTCGCCGCTCCTTTTTTTCTTGGTGCGGTCCTTCCGCCGGCTGGTCAAGCTCGCATTCTCGATGGTATTCGTGTAATCCTGAGGGTGTTCTCGAGAGCTCATTTCAACCCGTCTCCACATCACTGGTGGAGTTGAACGGATGACCACGCGGCCCACAGCCAATAAGAAGCGCCACTCCACCAAGCCGCTCGACGCGCCTCAGGCGCTGGTCGGGCGCGTGCTGGACGGACGGTTTCGGCTCGCGAAGGTGCTCACCCGCGGAGGCATGGGCATCGTCTTCGAGGCCAAGCAGCTCAGCGTGGGCCGCACGGTCGCCGTCAAGATCTTGCGGCCGACGCTGTCGAGCGAGGCCGATCTGGTCCAGCGCTTCTCCCAGGAGATCGAAGTCGTCTCCTCGCTGTCCCACCCGAATATCGTCACGCTGATCGACGCCGGCCGCGACGCCGGCGGGCTGACCTATCTGGCGATGGAGTTCGTCAATGGCGAGACCTTTCGCGACGCGCTGAAGGCCGGCAAGCTCAACCTGGCCGAGATCGTCGAGGTGCTCATCCAGACCTGCGACGCGCTGATGGAGGCCCACGAGGCGGGCATCGTCCATCGGGATCTAAAATTCGACAATATCATGCTGACGCGCCACCAAGACGAGCGTCTGCATATCAAGATCTTGGACTTCGGCGTCGCCAAGCTGCTGTCGCGAAACCTCAACTTGACCCGCAGCGGCCAGGTCCCCGGCACCCCCGGCATCATCGCCCCGGAGCTCATCGACGAGCGCCCGCCCACCCCGCGAAGCGACCTGTATAGCCTCGGCGTGCTTCTGTATACCGCGCTATGTGGCGAGGCGCCGTTTACCGCCGAGAACGATCTCGAGCTGATGCGCGCCCATAAATTCGAAGAGGTGCCCAATCTCGAGGCGCGCATCAGCGCGGACATCCCCGGCGCGTTGCTCGATCTGACCTATCATCTACTCGAAAAGCAGCCCGAGCAACGCCCGGAGCACGCCCAGGAGGTCCGCGATCGCCTCGAGGCGATTCTGCGCCGGCTGCGCGCCAACGGCCGCGTCGACACCTACGAGCCTGCCCCTGCGCAGTTCGACCTGCAGCAATGGGATACCCGGGAGCAATTCTTCGACAAGCACCTCGATCTGGAGACCGGCGAGTGGGAGGCGGCCCAGCCGAGGGAGAAGGGGGCGGTCGAGCGCTTTATTCGGGCGTTCTTCGGAGACGAGCCGGTGGTCGCACCTACCACGGTGGTGGTGGTGCTCTCGCTGCTGCTCTTCCTGCTATTGATCGCGCTTATCTACACGCTCGCCCCGGGCATCATCGCGCCACTATTCAGCGGCCAATGACTCGAGCCCCAGGCCCGCAGTCCCCCAAGCCCCAAACCCGCCGTTCGAGCCCCAAGCCCCAAGCCCGCCGTTCGAGCCCGCCGTTCACTCGACGCCGAAGCGACCGAGGATGCGCCGCGGCCGGTTGACCAGCTCTCGGACCCGGGCCAGCCCGCGGGCCAATCCGCGGCCGACGACCCAGTCGCGCAGGTGTGTCGGGGAGTCGTCGGTGCAAACCGTGCGGTATTGGAGCGCCTGGACGGGCTGGCCTGCCTGTGCGCTGATGTCGGTGACCGCCCGGCCGGGCTGCAAGACCAGCCGATAGCCCGCGCGTTTGGCCTCTTCGAGCACCAGGCCGTCGACGGCGTGTCCGAAGGCGGTGGGCACCGGCATCAACAGGCGCACCGAGTAGCCGGCGAGCTTCGACAGCCGCTCGCGGCTCTCGGTGAGCTCGCGGCGCAGCTCCTGTAGCGATAGATCGACCAGGGGGCGGCCGCTGAGTCCGCGGCTGGCCAGCACGATGCCGTGGCCGGTCAAAAGCGGGGCGTCCTGTCGGCTGATCTGATCGGGCCCGTCGAGCTCGCTGCACGAGCAGCCGAGCACCGAGGTGTAGCCGGTCGCGGCGAGCTGGTCGGCCCAGTGGGCGAGGCTGCGGAGCCGACAGTCGCTCAGCGTGAGCAGCACCGGGCGCTCGAGATCCTCGAGCAGCAGCTTGCCGCGCAAAAGTCCAGAGACCGCCGGCGTACGCACGTCGGCGCCAGCCAGCCCATCGACGAGCCGGCCCAGCGCCTCGATGCTGATGCCATCTCGAGGGCGGGCGGGCGAGGTCGGGTACACCTTGGAGATGTGGGCTACGGGAAGTTGCATGGGTTCCGGCCGGCTTCAGCGAAATGGGCTGTGATCGAGCGTTGGAAACGTAGGCGCGCGGGTCATGATTGCCAAGCGTCACCAGGTGTTCAATATTGCACAGTCCCGTCGCAGCACCACAGACATGTTGCGCCAGTTATTTTAGTGAATCAAAATCAGCGCGGAACATCATCCGTCCTCAACGAAACGTATATCCAGGAGATCGCCGGTGGAACTGACGCGTTACGAGCTCGACAACGGAATGACAGTGCTGTTGCACCGGACGACGGCCGCGCCGGTCGTCGCCTGCAACGTGTGGGTCGGCGTGGGAAGCGCCGACGAGGAGCCGCGTGAAGCCGGACTCGCCCACGTCCACGAGCATATGCTCTTCAAGGGGACCGACAACCGGCAGGTCGGCCAGCTCGCCCGCGAGGTGGAGGCCGCCGGCGGCCACATCAACGCTTTTACCTCCTTCGATCAGACCTGCTACTACGTGGTGATGAGCAGCCGGTACTTCGAGACCGGTCTGGATATCCTGGCCGACGCCATCCAGAACTCCTCGTTCGACGCCGATGAGCTGGGCCGCGAGCTCGAGGTCATCCAGGAGGAGATCAAGCGCGGCAAAGACAGCCCCAGCCGCGAGGCGAGTCTCAAGCTATTCGAGACCGCCTACGCCGAGCATCCCTATCGGCTGCCGGTCATCGGCACCAGCGAGTCGGTCGACTCCTTCGAGCGCGAGGACGTCGTCGCGTTTTATAAAAAGCACTATCGGCCCGACAATATGGCGTTGGTGCTGGTCGGAGACTTCGAGATCGAGGCGGCCAAGGGTCTCGTCGAGGACTGCTTCGGCGACTTCGCGCCGGCCGACTTCACCGCCGCCGAGCGCAAGGTCGAGCCCGAGCAGGACGCGTTCCGCGGCTGGACGGACAGCGCCGACATCAACCAGGCGCACCTGAGGGTCGGCTTTCATATCCCCCACGCCACCCACGAGGATATCCCGGCGCTCGACCTGCTGGGAGCGATCCTGGGCTATGGCGACTCCTCGCATCTGTATCAGACCATCCAGCGCGAGCAGCAGTTGGTCAGCTCGATCTATTCGGGGGCCTATACCCCGCAGGACGCCGGGCTTTTTATGGTCTCGGCGCAATATCAGTTGCCCGAGGCGCAGGAGTCCGGGCCGTCCCGAAGCGACTCCGAGGTGCTCGGCGCGATCATGCGCGAGGTCTTTCGGTTCCGCCACCTGCGCCCCAGCCATATGGACCTGGAGCGGGCGCGCACGATCATCGAGAGCCAGGAGATCTACGGCAAGCAGACCGTCCAGGGGCTGGCCATGAAGCTCGGCCGCTACCAGATGGTCACCGGCGATCCGACCTACGAGCAGAAGTACTACGCGGCGCTGGCCGAGGTCACCCCCGACGAGGTGCGCCGGGTGGCCGAGACTTATCTGAGCCCGCAGAACTGCACGGCGATCGTCTCGCGCCCCCAGCGCCACGACGAGTTGAGCGGTGAGGCGCTCAGCGTCGAGGCGCTCGAGCGGGCGACGCGCAAAGCCTTCGAGGCCGCCGAGGCCGAGCGGGTGACCGCGGCCATCGAGCTCGACGCCGAGGGCTTCGGTCGCATCGAGCTGCCCGAGGGGCCGACCTTGATCATCCAGGAGGATCACAGCGTCGAGACCTTCTCGATCCGCGCGCTGACCCTCGGCGGGCTGCGCTACGAGACCGCCGAGAATAACGGCATCAACAGCCTGTTGAGCGAGCTGATGGACAAGGGCACTCGCCAGTGGTCGGCCGAGGAGATCGCCCACCGGGTCGAGTCGATGGCCGGCTCGCTCAACGCGATGGCCGGCCGGAATTCGTTCGGGCTGTCGATGGCCGGGCTGAGTCACTTCTTCGAGCAGAGCTTCGAGCTGTTCGCCGGCTGCCTGCTGGAGTCGACCATCCCCGACGACGAGTTCGAGCGCGAGCAACGCCTGCAGCTCGAGCATATCCGCAGCCGCAGAGACAAGCTCGGGGCGGTCAACTACGAGCAATTCAACCACGCGTTCTTCTCGCCGCATCCGTACGGGATGCCCTCCGATGGAAGCGAGGAGACGATCGCGAAGATGAGCGCCGAGGATCTGCGCGCTTATTATCGGGGCCTGATCAACCCGCGCGATCTGGCGCTGGTGGTGGTCGGAGACGTCGACGCCGAGCGCGTCGAGCAATTGGCCGAGCGTTATTTCGCCGGCCACGACGCCCACCAGAAGATGAGCCCCCAGCTTCCCACCGCGCGGCCGCCCGAGGTGGCCGAGTTGGTGGTCGGCGACCTCGAAAAGGAGCAGGCCCATATCATCGCCGGCTTCGAGGCGCCGCCGCTGGACTCCGAGGATAAATACGCCCTGGAGGTGCTCTACGCGATCTTGTCGGGACAGGGAGGTCGTCTATTCTACGAGCTCCGCGACCGGCAGAGCCTGGCCTATAGCGTCGGCGCGCGGATCATCTTCGGGCTCGAGGCGAGCTCGTTCGTGATCACCATCGGCACCAGCCCCGAGAAGATCGAGCAGGCCGTCGCCGGCATCGTCGAGGAGGTCGACAAGCTGCGCGCCGACTCGGTCAGCGCCGAGGAGGTCGAGCGCGCCAAGCGCTACCTGGTCGGCAGCCACGATATCGGACTGCAGAAGAACTCGTCGCGCTCGCTGACGGTGGGCTTGGACGAGATCTACGGGCTGGGCTACAAGCGCTCGCTGGAGTTCGGAGAGCGCATCGAGGCGGTCGGCGTCGACGACGTCCACCAGATCGCCAAGCGCTACCTGGAGCCGAGCAAGATGTTGGTGTCGGTGGTCAAGCCGCAGGCGGTGGAGGTGGCTGCGGACTTGTTGGCGGGGCTTGTCTCTTAATCCGACTCAACGACGTGGGCTAAAAGATTTCCTCGAGACGCTCGATGAGCCGCTGGGTCTGCTCGACGGTGCCCACGCTCATGCGCAGGCAGCCCTCGAGGCCCGGATAGCCCGAGCGGTCGCGCACGTACACGCCGCGTGACTCGAGCTTGCCGAGGGTCTCTTGGATATCGGGGACGCGCACGACCACGAAGTTTGCCGCGGTGATGCGCGCGTCGGCCTCGCGGCTGGCGAAGAAGTCGCGCAGCAGCTCCTTGGAGGCCAGGACCTGGTCCAAAAACTCGTCGAGGTAGTCGAGGTCGTCGAGCGCGGCGATGGCGCCGACTTGGCCCAGGGCGTTGACGCTCTTGGGGTTATAGATGCGGCTGAGCCCCTCGATGATCTGAGGGTCGGCGGCCAGATATCCCACGCGCAGCCCGGCCAGGCCGAAGGCCTTCGAGAAGGTGCGCGTGACGATGATATTGGCGTGCTCGCGCACCAGATCGATGCCGGTGACCTGGGAAAATTCGAAGTAGGCCTCGTCCAAGATGATCAGCGTATTCGGATAGGCCTCGCAAAGCGCCTGGACATCGGCGGGGTCGAGCACGACCCCGGTCGGGTTGTTCGGGCTGACCAGATAGAGGATGCGCGTCTTTGGGGTCATCTGCTCGTGGATCCCGTCGATATTCTTCTCGAAGGGCTCGCCGACGACTTTCTTGATGCGCGCGCCGCGGCTTTGAGCGAAGACTACAAAGTGGTTGTAGGTGGGCACCGGAGCGACGACCTCGTCGCCCTCGGACAAAAAGGTGTTGCAGATCAACTGCAGCGCGTCGTCGCTGCCGTTGGTCGCCAACATATACTTCGAGTCCAGCCCGGTATAACCCTCCAGGGCGTCCAGCAGGCTGGTGCTGCCCAGTTGCGGGTACCAGTTCAGCTTGCGCTCTCCGCTCAAATAGCTCTGGATGGCCTCGGCGACTCGCGGGCTCGGGGCGATGGTCGCCTCGTTCCAGTCGAGCTTGAAGGTGGTCTGGCCGTCGGGCCGCGCTTCAATGGCTGCCTGGCTGGTGACCGTCTCGTAAGGGGTGAGTTCGCGCACCGCCGGGGCCACCTCGATGGTCTGACTGTCGACGACCTCACGCAGCGCCGGCGAGGCCTGCGAGGAGCGAGTGCGTAAATCTGCGCGCAGTTTGTAATTCAACTTCGACATACTCTCCTCACTACTTCCGGCCAAAATCTCAGGGGCCGCCTCTAGAGCAGCGCTCAAAGCTATTCCACGCGACAACAGGGGACGGGCTTCGGGGTGATCGAACACCCCCAAATGCACCAGCCTGCCAGTTCTGCTGCACAAAAGTTGCGGACAATTGCACAGCGAACCCACAGCGTCAAGATGATGGCTGTGGGATGGGCAGCCTATGAAAGGCTGGCGTCCACGCAAGTTTTCATGCGGTCGAGACGCTGGCGTCGGCCTCGAACCGAGATATGACTGCTGCAAGAATGGAGCCACTGTGGGCTGTTGGCGGCGATCAGCCGGCGAGGTGGTTTGAGTGTGAGTTTTGCGCGCGGGTGCGCACCGGGCCGGGCCAGGCGGGTGGATAGGTGCTGCTCCAATCGGAGTATTGGTGCTCCAGATGGCCGGTGCGCACTCCTAACACCGGTGCAGCTCGCTGGCCGGGGCTGCTTACGTACTTCCAGAGAGCTGCACCAGAGAGTTGCCGATGTTTTTTGAATATCTCGTATTGTAGAGTGTCGAAGTGATTGTAACGCGAACCCCTGTACGGAGAAGACCATGACTGCACGAATTCCGACCTTTGTAATCTTTGTGCTGTCGCTTGCGATCGCGCTGCCGGCTATCTTGACCTCGCTGGAGCAGCCCGCCCAGGCCAACCCCTTCGACAGGGCCAAGAAGAGTCGCGCCAACGGCAAGAAAAGCGACGACGATGATAAAAAGAAGAAGAAGCGTCGCCGTGGCTCGAGCAGCAAGGCCAATACGCGCAGCAAGTCGAGCGCACCGACGCGCAGCAAGACTCGTACGCCCGCCAAGACCAAGGCGCCCCGGAAGTCCACCACGCGCAGCCGGCCCACCACGCGCAGCAAGACCAAGGCGCCCCGGAAGACCCGTACGCACACGAAGACCAAGACGCGCGGCAACCGCTCGAAGAGCAACGCCCGACCCAAGACCTCCAAGACGCCGAGGCGCGGCACGACGACGCGGTCGCGGTCGAATTCGGGGGGCAACGATATCGGCCGAAACGACGACTTCGACGCGAATTCACAGCGGAGCCGTCAGAACGACAACTCCAACCACGCCCGCCCCAACAAAAAGCCGACGCTCGAGCGTAAGAAGACGCGCAGCAATACGCGCAGGCGGAGAACCTCGCAGCCCAGGAACAGGGCTCCAAAGCCGGACCCGGGCCGCAACACCAACACGCGCAGGGGGAAGAGCCCTCAGCCCAAAGCCAAGACTCCAAAGCGATCCCCGGACCGCAACACCAACGCGCGCACCCCGCGATCCAATAAGAGTCCCAAGGCCGGCCAGGACCGGTCGCGTGGCAGGGCGCCCAGGGCCAATTCGCCCAAGAAGCGCCGGCCGCAGCCCAAGTCGAGGAGGCCGTCGGCCAACGACCGGCGCAAGGGCCACGGCAACCACGACGAGTCCGCCAAGCGCGGCCGCGGCCATCATAAGGACAACACGAAGACAAAGCGTGGCCCGCGCAACAACAAGAACAACAAATCGGCCGCCGAGCGCCAGGCCGAGCGACGAGCAGCCGAGCGTGCGCGCCGAAAGAACGCACGCGACAAGGCCAGGAACAACCGCAATCGTCGTGACAATAACGGCCGAGACAAGGCCAAGAACAACCGGAAGCGCCCCGGAAGCCACGGCCGAGACAAGGCCAAGAACAACCGGAAGCGCCCCGGAAGCCACGGCCGAGA
>JBKGZI010000084.1:0-16312 GCA_046545675.1 Persicimonas sp. | reverse complement strand
GCGCCATGGCTCTCACAGGTTGCTCGACGCCGCCCAAGCCCAAAGAGTTGGTCGAACTCGAGCGCATCCTCCAAGACCCGGAAGCCCGTCAGGTCAAGGAGGCCCCCGGGGCGAGTAAATTCTATCGCGAAGCGCGCCAGTATCGGCGCGTGGCCCTCGAAGCCTATAACGACGGCGAGCTCGAGCGCGCCCAAGAATATTCTATCTTGGGCAAGCTGCGCTACCGCACCGCGGCGGCCGTCCAGGAGCAGCACAAGGCCAAAAAGCGCCTCGATGAGGCCAACGCCAAAGTCGGCGAGGTCAACCCCGAGATCCAGTCGCTCAACCAAGAGCGCAATAAGCTCAACGGAGAGGTCGGCGATCTCGAGCGCAAAGTCGCACGGGCCCGCAACGAGAAGGCCCAGCGGGAACGACGCAAGAAGGCTCTCGAGAAGGCCTCCCTGCAGCGAAACGACGACACCAGCGACGCCGAAGCGCGCGCGCTTCGCAACAAGCTCGACGAGGCGCGCGACGCCAAAGAGGCCGCCCTCGACGTCAGAGCCGACGAATTTGCCAAGGGCGCATACAACCGCGGCAACAACCAGTTGAAATCGACGCTGTCGATGCTCGAGAGTGGGTCCGCTTCCGCCGACGCGGCCAGCGAGTCGGCCGATCAGGCCACCAAGCAGTTTCGAAAGGCCGCCCAAGAAGCGCGGCCGAAATTCCAAGAGCAGCAAAAGAAGATGCAGCCGGCCGCACGGCGCGCCGCGCTCCAAAAAGAGGCCGAGAATAACTTCGGCGGCCGCTACACCTTCCAGGATGGCCGCGGCGTACGCGTGGTCCTGGCCATGCTCTTCGAGAAGGGCGAGGCGACCATTCGCCCGCAGAGTGTCACGCTCGTCAAGACGGCCGCCAAGCTGGCCAAGAAGTATGACGAGGCCGAGATCGTCATCGAGGGCTACACCCGCAAGGGCAACCCCACCGCGAACCTGGCGACCTCCCAGCTGCGCGCCAAGAAAGTGCGCGACGAGATGAAGAGTGAAGGCGTCAAGGACAGCCGGATGAGCACCACCGGCGAGGGCCAAGACCGCATCCGTTTTGCCGACGACGCCGCTCAGAACGACCGGGTCGAGATCATCTTCCGAATCCGCGACTGACGTGAACATTCGCGGTTCCAAAGCAAGCCCCGTCGACGTCGCCCGAGCCCTGAGGCTGGCCGACGCGCCGGGGTTCTTATTTTTCGATTCGACGCCCGCCGAGGGCGCCCAAGACGCAAGCTGGTCGATCCTTTGCTGCGCACCCACACGGGTGCTGACCGAGCGGGCAGGGCGCTTTGTCGAGCTGCCCGGCGATGCAGAGGTCACCGACCCCATCGAGTGGCTCTCCCGATCCCGGCTCGATACACCGGTGCCAGACCATCCTGGTCTGGAGAATTTGCCGTTCCACGGCGGCCTCGCCGGCATGCTCGGCTTCGAATTCGCGTGGCACCTCGACGAGGTTCGTGCACCCCGCAAGCACGCCCCCACGCCAACCGTCTGGGTCGGCGACTACCCCACCGCGCTCGTCTACTCTCATATAGATCGCACCTGGTGGCTCACCGGCGACCCCGACGCGGACGCCGCTGGCTGGTTGCTCGACGCGCTCGAGAACCCTCACAACGAGCCGATCGAGCCGGGGAGCGCCGAGCGTTTCCGACTATCGGTGTCCGCCGACGAGTACATCTCGCGGTGCCAGCGAGCCATCGACGCCATCTACGCCGGCGAGATCTTCGAGGTCAATTATACCGAGCGGTTCTCGGCCGACTGGTCGGGCGACGCTTTTTGGCTCTACGAGCAGCTGCGGGCGACGAGCAACGGCGCATATTGCGCGTTTTTGGACGCGGGCCAGTTCCAGCTCGCCTCGGTCAGCCCCGAGCAATTCTTGGAGGTCGACCGCGGCCGCGCAATCACTCGACCGATCAAGGGCACACGCCCCCGCTCGGCCGAGGCCACCGAGGACGCCCACCTGGCCGAAGAACTCCAGACCAGCGAAAAGGACCGCGCCGAGAACGTCATGATCGTCGACCTGATGCGAAATGACCTCACCCGCGTATGCGAACTCGGCAGCGTCGAGGCGACCGAGATCTGCGGGCTGCACAGCTTCGTCGGTGTCCACCATCTGGTCTCCACCGTCGAGGGCGACGTCGCCGACGGCTTTTCGGCCATGGACGTACTCCTGGCGTGCTTCCCCGCCGGCAGCATCACCGGCGCGCCCAAGCTTCGCTCCATCGAGCTCATCGCCCAGCTCGAGGAGGACGCCCGCGGCCCGTATACCGGCACGCTCTTTTATGCGTCGCGCGTGCTCGGCCGCCTCGACAGCAGCGTCCTCATCCGAACCGCCGTCGTCACCGACGGAGCGATTCATTACGGCGCCGGCGGCGCCGTCGTCGCCGACTCCGCCCCCCGCGCCGAATACGAAGAGGCCTGCGTCAAAGCCGGCCCGCTAGAGCAGGTGGTGACGGATGACTGAAGACCCTCACATTCACGTCGATGACCGAAGCTACCTGTACGGCGACGCGCTCTTCGAAACCGTACGCGTGATGGAGGGCGGAGCGGTCCGCTGGCTAGACCGACACATCACACGCCTTCGCCGCTCCGGAGAAACCCTCGGCTATCCATCCGAGCCCATCGAAGACGCCGTCCGCAGGCTCGAGACGCTTCCAGACAAAAAGCCGGGCATCTGGCGCGTCACCGTGCCGAGATCGCCCGAAGGCGCGCCTTTCGGCGGCTCCTCGACCATCACCTGCCGCCAACGACCGTACTCCGAGCCCAAGCGCCCGGCGCTGGGGCTCGCCGAGGGCCTCTATCTGCCAGACGACACCCTCGCCGCCCACAAGACGACCAGCTTCGTGCGCTATATCGAGGCGCGTCGTCGCGGCGAGCGCGCCGGCTTCGATGATGCTCTTCTGGTATCGGCAGACGGGTTGGTCGGAGAGGCGAGCTGCGCCAATATTGTGGCTGTGATTGATGGCCGAGCAGTGACGCCGGCGGCTCGCGGCATCCTCCCGGGCGTGACCCGCGCCGGCATCCTCGAGCTCGCCGACGCACACCGAGAACCGATCGAGGTGCGCGAGCTTTCGCTCGACGAGCTTCGCCAAGCCAGCGAAATCGCACTCCTATCGGCCGGCGTCGGCGTCCTCGCCGCAGCGTCGCTCGAGGGCAGGCCGCTGGCACAGGACTGGACGATGATCGCGCAGGAGTGGCTACCGTGAAGCGTTTGGCTGGTCTCGACGAGCGCTGGGGGCATCAAACAACCGGCGAGGTCGTCCTCCTGGACAACCGGGACTCCTTCGTCTTCAACCTCGCCCACCGCTTCGCCGAGCTCGGCGCTCAGGTCGTCGTCGTGCGCAGCGACAAAGTCACCCTCGCCGAGCTCATCGACTGGCAGCCGGCCGCGCTGGTCGTCTCGCCCGGCCCCGGCCACCCCGACACCGCGGGCATTTCGGTCCCCGCCGTTTCGCACTTTACCGGCTCCATCCCCATCCTCGGCATCTGTCTGGGCCTCCAGGCCATCGTGTGCGCCTTCGGCGGCACGGTCGCCCCCAACGATGCCCCTATGCACGGCAAATCCAGCCCCATCGACCACGACGCGACCGGCATCTTCGCCGGTCTCGCCGATCCGTTCGTCGCTGGCCGGTACCACTCGCTGGTCGCCCGCGAGCCGCTGCCGGCGACGCTGCGCGCCAACGCCCACGCCGACGGCTTCATCATGGGCGTCGAGCACCGCGAGCATCCGACCTTCGGGGTGCAATTCCACCCCGAGTCGGTGCTGACCCCCGACGGGCTGAGTTTGTTGGGTAATTTCCTGCGGTGGGTCGAAGTCTAGGCCAGCGCGTCGAGGGCGTCGTCGGCGGCCTGGCGAAGCTTGTTCATGCCCAGGCGCTCGAAGATGGCGCGGGCTTCTTGGAGCTTGTCGGTGCCGGCGGCGGCGTCGCCGCGGGCGACGAGGTATTCGCCCCAGGCCGATAGGCAGCGGGCGAGTTGGCCCTCGTTGCCGACCTGCTCGAGCAGGCCGGCTGCTTCCCCGAAGAGGGCGGAGGCTTCGTCTTCGGTGTCGGCTTCGGCGGCATCTTTCTCGGCGGATCCGGGGGCGGCGAAGGTGGCGTGGATTTCGGCGAGGCTCTGCTTGCCGATGCCGACGAGGGCCTGGGCGTCGAGTTGCTCGGCGAGACCCATGGCCTCCTCGATGCGCTCGAAGGCGAGGTCGCGGTCGTCGTTTTGGGCGGCGACGGCGGCGAGGTTACGCAGGATGTCGAAGAGCACGCGTTTGTCGGCGGTCTCCTCGGCCACGCGCATGGCGTTTTCGAGGTGTTCTTCGGCCTCCTCGAGGCGTCCGGCGTCGAGGAGTGTCTCGCCGAGGTTATTGAGCACGATGGTCTCGAGCGACCGGTAACCGATGTTGCGGCCGATCTCGAGGGATTCCTCGAAGAGGGTGATCGCTTTGGTGGTGTCGCCACGCTCCAAGCAGAGAACGGCGAGGTTATTGAAGCTGTCGGCGACGCCCTGGCGGTCGCCGGCTTTTTTGCGCAGGTCGAGCGCCTCGCGAAAGTAGACCATCGCGTCCTTGAGCTCGCCTCGGGCCAGCTTGAGGTTGCCGATATGGCTCAGGCTCAGCGCGATGGAGCGTTTGTCTTCGAGCTCGCGGCGAAGCTGCAGGCCGGCAGAATAATATTTGAGCGCCTCATCGTAGTGGCCGCGCACCCATTTGATCTGGCCGATATCGTCGAGGGTGCTGGCGATGCCGCGGATATCGGTGTCCTCCCGGAACAGGGCCAGTGCTTGCTCGAAGGAGGAGAGGGCGTCGTCGTATTCGCCCATGCTTCGGAAAGCGCGGCCGATCTTGTTGTAGGCGGCCCCTCCCTTGCCCATATCATCGACCAGCCACGCATAGCGAAGCATCTCGCGAAAGTAGGCCAGCGATTGATCGACCTCGCCGAGCAGGTTGTAGACCGTGCCCAGGTCGTGGAAGGCTTCGATCTTCAGGTCGACGTCGGCGTCGGACAAATAGCTCAACCCGCGGGTGAACAGATCGACGGCACGCCGGTTGGCGTAGTGGGAGGCTGCGCGGCCTCCGGCTTCGAGATAGCGGCGCGCGGCGTGCTCCAGGCAGCGGGCGTTGTCGAAGTGGCGGGCGATCAGCTCGCACATGTGGTCATCGTCGTCGGCGGCTTGGCGTTCGAGCCACTGCGCGATCATGCGGTGAAGGCGCTCCTTGGTCTGCGAGTCGATATCTTCATAGACCGCCTCGCGCTCGATGCGGTGCTTGAAATACAGCTCCTCGTAGGGCGCGATGCGCGTGTCGTCGCGCCTGCGGACCATATCCTTGCGCTCGAGGCTCTCGATGATCGACTCGACGCGCTCGTCGAGCAAGGTGTCGGCCCAGAAGGCCTGGACGGGCTCGTTGTGATCGGCGTCGGTGCGGTAGAGACAGCCAAGCAGCTCCGGCCAGAACGACTCGCCCACACAGGCGGCCATCTCGAGGACGCGCCGCTCTTCTTTTTCGAGGGCCGCCAGGCGCGCGCGCACGGTCGCCTCGACGGTGGTGGGCAGCTCGACTTCGTCGACCCGGTCGGCGCGTATCTTCCAGGTCTGCTCGCGGGTGTCGATGACGCCCTGACTGATCAGGATGCGCAGCATCTCCTCGACAGAAAGCGGGTTGCCGTGGGCGGCGTCGACGATCTTGTCGACCAGCTCCTCGGGCACCTCCTCGGCTTTGTGCAGCGTATCATGGACGAAGCGGCGCACCTCACGGTCACTGAGCGGGGCGAGCTCTAGGGTCTCGTCGATGGGCATCTCGTCGAGCATGCCCTCGAGGAAGACCTCGGCTGGGTTCCAGGACAGCACGAAGAGCACCGGGTGCTCGCCGAGGTTCTCGGTCAGGTGGCTGATGAGCTGCGCCGAGTGGGTGGTCGCGTATTGCAGGTCTTCGAGCGCGATCACCAGCGGGTTTTGCTCCGCGTCGGCCGCCAATAATTCGAGCACCGCGTCGAAGCTGCGCTGATCGAGCTGGTGGGCGCCCTCCGAGTCGCGGATATCGGGCACATATGGCGACTCCTCGAATTGCATACCGATGAGGTGGCCGACCAGATGGCCGATGCGGGTGGCCTCGACCTCGTCGTCGATGATCGCGGCGACGGCCTCCAAGAATTTTCGGCGCGCCGACTCCGGGTGGTCCTCTTCGCCGATATAAAAACGGTTCTTGAGCAGCCGTGCGAACATCGAATAGGGCCCGCCGGCCTCGTCGCGGCCGGCAGACTGCACGACGACCGCCTCGGAGAACGAGGTGGCCAGATCGCGGCGAAACTCGGCCAGCAGTCGGCTCTTGCCGAGCCCGGTCGAGCCGGTGAGTCCAACCACGCGCACCGACCTGGAGTCGATCGCCGCGTCGAGCCAATAGTCGAATCGGCCGAGCTCGTCGTCGCGGCCGACCATCTCGGTCTCGATGCCGTAGACGCGCCAAGTCTCCAGCGGCTCGCGGTCCTTGGCGCGGCTGAGCGTCATCACGCGGGTGATCACCGCCATCGGTGTGCCACACGCGGTGCAGTATTCCGCCGAGACGGTGTTCAACGCGCTACACGACGGGCAGGGCGTCTTATCCGCCGAGCGACTGAGCTGCGAACATTGCCCACACAGCGCCTCGCCCCAATCGACCTCGACGTCGCATTGGCCGCAGGTTGGCTCGGGGAGATCGGAGCCACAGCGACCGCAGAGATCGGTCGGTTCTTCATTAAAAAAGCCGCAATACGCACAATTCATGGCGCACACCTTCGCAGAATTCTCGAGTGAGAATCCCTGCTTATGCCGGATTCAGTTGAATTTCAAGACCTTAATTCAGCCTACGGTGTGCCGGGAGGCCGCGCAAGGCCGCGCGCTCAATCCTGCAGGGAGTCGGGCTCGACGAGGGTGACGCGGCCGCCGGCGTTTTCGATGACCCGCTTGAATTCGCGGGCGCGGTCGAGGCTGGTGCCCCAGGCGATGACGCAGGGAGCGTCTTTGGCGAGCTTGGTGGCCTCGTAATAGTCGATGTCGAGCAGGATGCTCAACACCTGTCGCATGCTCTTGTCGGAGTAGCCGGGGTGTCTGAGGACCACGTCGACCAGCGGGGTGGTGGCGTCTTCGCGGCGCAGGCGCGGGTCGGTGTAGTTGCCGGCCTCGAGCTCGGCGGAGCCGTCGGCCTGGAGTTCCCCTCCGGAGAAGCCAAAGACCACGCCGCTGGTGTCGCCCTCTGCGCGCCGGTGGTCCTCGCGGCGGCGAAGATGGGGCTTGTCTCGGGTGGTTTTTTGTTTCCCGGTCGACGTCCTTGCTTCGTTCGACGTGCTCGGGTTGCTGAGCCTCGAGCGGGGCTGCTGGTCCTTACTTTCGCCTTGTTGCGGGGATGATTCGCGGCCGGCGAGCACGTCGAGCAGCGATAGGCCGAGGTCGTTGAACTTTTTGAGGCGCTCGAAGAAGCGGCCGATCCGGTGGCTGAGGCTTCCGAGCGAGTCTTCGTCGGTGATGCCCAGACCGGCGAGCTCCATGCCGAGCTCGACCACCAAGCGGCCGTCGCTGGCGTCGGGTTCGTATAGCATCAGCTTGATATCGAAGCGGGCGCGAAGGCTGCGCTCGAGCGCGCGGCGAAGCCGGCGCTGGTCATTCTCGCCCACCGCGCCGGCGATCTCGAGCCGGGCGATGATGACGTTGTCGGAGACCTTCACACGGTAGCTGTCGAGGATGATTTCGCCGCCCACGCCGGCTCGATCTTCGCCGTCGATCTGCCCCCCATCTTCTCTGCCACCAGCTCCATCACCGATGGTCTCGAAGACGCCGCCGCTGGGTGTACTTCGTCTCTCTTCTTGTCGTTCTATTCTCCGTTGGTCGTCTCCGGTCTCGTCGTCGGCGTCCCGATGATCAGCAGCCTCGGCGCTCGACGGTTCATCATCCGCATCACCGTCGAAGGCCTCGGCCAACTCGGCGGCGTCTTCGCCGGCCTCGGCACGATCGATATGAGTAGCCACGCGGCTGAGCGCGTCGATCGTCGCGCCCAGACCTTCTTCGAGTGATACTTTAGCTTCTAGCACCCAGGGCCGCTCAGACGCGGTCAGCTCCCAGTCTGCGCCGGAAATAGCCCTCAAGTGTCGCTCGAGCTTTTGGGCGTAGGCTTCGTCGGCGCCCGGGACGGCGAACTGGACGTGAATGTGCATCGAGTCGTCGTCTGGCGAGACGACCACACGCAAAAAGCCGCGTTTGGAGAAGCGGGTCAACGTTTGGAACCAACCCGACGGGTGCTCTTCGGGCCCCTCGGTCTCCTCGACGTCGATGTCGCGGGTTTCGAAGACAGTCTGCCAGGAATCGGTTTTCTCAGTCACAGTCATCGCTCTTGGTCATCTCCAGAGAGGTCTGAATTGGGCTCGTCGTCTTCATCGGTGCGAGCCTCGTCGGCGTCGCTTCCACCCAGAACGTCTTCGAGGGGGATGATATTCGGATATTCATCGGGGAGGAGCTGCTCGATGGTGGTCTCCTCGTCGAATTCGATGCGGCTGTCCTTGGGACCCCGGGGCATTCCTCTGCCTGCGCCCAGATGCGCCGGCCGCCCGACGGCGTCGCTGCGATTGGACGGCTCGTCGTTGCCGTCGCTGGAGTCGATTGCATCATTGTCGTCGTTGCCTGGCAATGTATCGATCATCCCTGTTTGGTGGGCGTAGTAGACAAAGAGCGCTGCGTAGAACGCCACGGCGAGGACGCCGACAGATGCAAAGAGGAACGCCTCGCCGGCCAACCGCATGAGAGCGACCAGCGGCGCTAATTGCGGGTTGTTCATCGTCAGATTGCTAAAGATGAGCACGCCCCAATAGAGGAACAGCGGGATCAACAATAGCGTCGCTGCGACCAGCAGCAGCCGGTAAATCTGGGCGAATTTGCGCGTGACCAGCACAGCACCCTGTAAAATCGAATCTCCCAGCGTGCGGCCCTCGATGATCAGCGGTGCGGCTGCTATCTCCATCGTCAGTCGGATCAGGGCGACGAGGCCGGCCAAGAGCGTCAGCGGCGCTGCCCACAGCACTCCTTTGAGCCAGACCGAGGCGTCCGCCATCGACGCCGAGCCGGTCATCGTGGCAATGGCGACCACCAGGCTGACCCCGAGCAGCACCATCGCTAGTTGGGCGGCCATGGTCGTGATGCGCAGCGCCAGCACGCCGGGAAACCGGCTCGTCAGGTTCGCCAAAAAGGTTCGAAACGGCCGGATGCGCCGGCCTCGAGCGCCCTCGGCGAGCGCCCCCCAGATGCCCGAGAGCGCGAGCACTTCGACCATCAGGCCGAGCAGCCACGCGCAAAAGACCACGCCGGCCGCACCGATCAGAAATCCGGGCGAGGCAAGGCTGGCGGCGAAGTTGTCGACGGCCGCGATCGGGCCGGGCGCATCGTCGAGCACGCTGCGAAATTGAACGGCGAGCACGCCCCCCAGGAATGCCAGCGTCCCCAGCGCGACAATAGAACGCACAAAGTCGGCCGCCAGCTTCCACACCAGAAGCGAGATGTCGTTTTTGACGACGTGCCAGGCGGCATAATAATAGGCTTTCGGGTCGAAGGCGGACTTCGCCCCGGTGTCCGCCCCGTCAGACGACCGGCGAGAGTGGCCCCCCTTGAGAATGCCGGAGAGGCTCAGGCGTGAGGATTTTCGAGTTTCTCGGGTCATGGTCGGCCGCAAGCCTTCGTTTTGCTGGGCCTCTTTGCTACATCTGTGGTGAGTTGTTGTAAACTGGGAGTGTGGTTGGAGGTGTGTGGTTGTTGCTGATTATGCGCCTGATGGCGTGTTCTTGGTCTTTGGTTCTCGGTTCTTGGTAAAGGCGTCGCAATTCGAGCCAAGAACCAAGAACCAGGAACCAGGAACCAAGAACATTTACGATCGAAGCATCGAACCTCAATCACCTATTGCGGTACAGAGAGGCACAAAAATGACATTCAAGAATAAGTCGATATGGATCACTGGCGGCGGCAGCGGCATCGGCCGGGCGTTAGCCGTCGAATTTGCTCGCCAAGGCGCGCGTGTGGCGGTGTCCGGGCGCAGGCTCGGCAAGCTCGAGGAGAGCGTCGAAGCGATCAACGCGGCGGGCGGCACCGGGCTGGCGGTTCAATGTGACGTCACTGAAGAGCAGCAGGTCATCGCGGCCGTCGAGCAGGTCGTCGACGAATTCGGCGGGCTGGACGTGTCTATCGCCAACGCCGGTTTCGGCGTCGGCGGTCGCGTCGAAGATTTATCGGCCGACGACTGGCGTCGCCAATTCGACGTCAACGTGGTGGGAGCAGCCATCACCGCGCGCCACTCGCTTCCCGAGCTGCGAAAGACCGACGGCCGCGTCGTGCTGATGGGCAGCGTCGCCGGCACGATCGCCCAGCCGGGCAACTCCGCGTATTGCGCATCGAAGTACGCCGTGCGCGCGATCGGTCAGGCGCTGGCGATGGAGTTGTCGGGCGAAAGCGTGAGCTGCACGCTGGTCCAGCCCGGGTTTATCGAGAGCGAGATCGGCCAGGTCGACAACAAGGGACAGTTCCGCGAGGATTGGACCGACAAGCGGCCCCAGCAACTGATGTGGCCGGCCGACAAGGCCGCCCGGGTCATCGTGCGCGCCATCGACAAGCGCAAGCGCGAGTTCACGTTCACCGGCCACGGCAGAGTCGTCAGCTTCTTCGGCAAGCATATGCCCGGCGTCGTCCACCACGCGATCACCAAGTTCAGTGACTGAGTAGAAGTGCAGGAGTCTATTGCTGTTCGTGACGGATGCGCCCAAGCGGATGATGATTGCCGATCGGGTTGGGGCTTGGGGCTCGAGGTTGCTTTTCCCCAAGCCTCACGCCACAAGCCCGTCAAGCCCTAACGTAGGCCCTCGGAGCCGCCGTGCTCGAGGCCGTGGTCGTGGGGCAGGCTGCCGCGTGGGGCGCGGAAGTAGACGAACGGGGTATATCGCAGGAAGTTCGACACCCGTGAGGTGTAGATATCCGCGTAGCGCTCGACCTGGCGGGTGAAGTGGCTTTTGTCGTTGCCTGCGCGCATCAGATAGCCCCAGAAGCTGTTGAAGTCCTGGCCGTCGCGGATGGCCAGCGGCTTGATCTTGCTGTCCAGCTCGACCAACTCTTGGCGGATCTCGTCCATCATCTGCTTGAGCTCCTCGGGGTCGCGCTCGGTCGTCTCGACGTATTGCTTCTTATTGCGCTGGCGCTCGAGCCTGAGCTGGCTATACCGATCCTCGAGGCGCGTCTTCTTATCCATCATCATCGAGATATCACGCTGTCGCTGGTGGTTGACCTGCACGGCGCGCAGCTCGCGTTCGAACTCGCGAACGACCAGGGCAGTTCGCCACCTGAGCATGCTCTTGGTGACGTTGACGTCGCTGAAGAGGTGGTCGCCGACGTACAGAATCTGGTCGCCGGATAGCCCCAGAAAATCCTCGATGAACGAGGCGTTGCCGCCCAGGTACACGCCGTTTTCGGTCAGCGGCCCCATGCACGGCTCCAGGAGCCCCTTCTCGTTGACGACCTCGAAGATCGGATTGTTGCCCGAGAAGAAGTCCGGCTTGCGGGCCGAGACCACCGAGATGTCGAAGAGGTCCTGCCAGATCATATTGCCCGGCAAGAACTGATTGACGGCGTAGTCCATCATGAACTGGGTATATTTCCACCCCGAGTTGGTGATGAGCAGAAGCTTCTTGCCGGCCTCGCGCTGGTCGAGCAGGGCCAGGGGCATCTCCGGGTCGGGCTCGACGTAGCGCTCCGGGTCGCTCATGATCTCGTCTTTGAGCACGCCCTCGAGGTGAGCGGCATCGAGCGTCTTCTGGACGCGCTCGAAGAGCGTCTCGTAGCTGAGAATCTCGGGCAGCCGGCCCTCGTCGAGCAAGTCGATGAGCTGACAGTAGATGGTCGCCGCCGAGATCGAAAAGAGTGTGTTCAGGAACCGCCAGCGCGGCTCGGAGAGCTCCACGAGGGTGCGCGTATATTCGTCGCGCATCTCGCCATACTCCATCGGGCGGGTGCCGTGCATGGCCTGCTTGATATAGCCGAAGCGGTTGGCTTTGACGACGTTTCCGAGCTCTTTGTCGATGACCAGGCCGCGGGCGACCTGCTCGGGCTCGAAGCTGAGGTCTCCGACCGGCCAACCCTCCTGCAACAGGCGAGCTTTGACGTGCGAGTAGGCGCGCGCCTCCCACTGATTCACGTTGTAGTGAACCAGCGTATAGTCCATGTCGTAGCCGATCGCCTTGATCGACCGCAGGTTCAGCGTGCGGTTGCAATAGATGCCGCGCGCCGGATCGAGCTCGTCGTAGGCGTTGTAGAGGGTGTCCGACGACTTGGTCACTTGATTCTTCGGGGGCTTACTCATGAGTCCTGCTGGTTGGTTGTTGGTTCTTGGTTCTTGGTTGTTGCATGTGCTCGTTCGACTACACCAAGAAGTATCACTGAGAAATGCGTAAGTTGCTAAACCCGGAGATGGGGCAGGTGATTGGATGCAGATTGGCCACCGATGCAGCGAGGCGATGCCCCAGCGCATCGTCGAGCGAAATCGGTGGTCAAGATGCGCCAATCACCAAGCCAGAACGGGTTTAGCAGCTTATGCATTTCTCAATAGCTCGCCTTGATTGCCAACAGATTCAAAGCACCAATCATCAGCTTCAGCGCAGTTAGCGACGACCCTCGGCTTCGCGCGGGCGGTCGGGTGAGCAACACCAAGAACCAAATACCAAGAACTAAAACTCGGGCCGATCAAAGGTTTCTGTATCAAAGAAGCCGCAATCCTCCATCGACAGTTCTTGCAGGCACGGGTCGTCGGAGAGCGACTGGCCGGCGTGGGTCAGATACCAGCCGACCTGGTTGGTCATGAACGTCGCGATGCCAAAGCCTCGGTCGGTGCGCGGCACGTTGAAGGTGTGCTCGCCGTGAGTGTTCAGATAGGGCAGGCGCAGCGCGCTGACGCCGTAGTCGGTCTCAACCGTGGCGCGCAGCGGATGCTCGGCGTCCGGGTTGGGATCGTCGGGATCGTCGGAATCATGCGTCGACATGAACGTGCCGTTGTCGAGATCATCGGGATCGAAGAGGGTATTCTCGTAGTCCGGGAAGCGATTGAGCCAGTACAGACCCTCATAGACGTAGTTATCAACAAGAAATTGGTTCTCCGTTGTTCCATATTCATCGACAGAAAGCTGCGAGTCGAGCACGCCGGAGGCGCGGGCCAGTGAGAGGGCGGTATTGATCGGGACGGTCTGATCTCCAAGGGTGCCCACGGTCAGGAAGTTCGTCCAGCCATCCCGATAACGATCGTCCTCATACGGGTACGACAGCGGGTCTTCGAAGTAGTGGCGTGCGTAGATCGCCGGGTCGGCTGCTTCGAGCATCATCTGCGAAATCGCCAGAAACTTCCGGAAGCGCGGGGTCTGGCGTTGGAGCCCCCAGCCGGTGGCCAACGCTGCCAGCGGCGCGCCGGCCGGATACAGCACGTTCTGGAAGACGGCGTTGACCGGAAAGGTGTCGATGGTCTGCTTGAGCGTGCCGTCGGCCGAGCGAACCTCGATGATCAGCTGGTCGCCGAATTCGGTGGGGTCGGCGGCCAGATGGGGCTCGAGCTCGGCGCGAGCGTCGCCGTCGAGCGTCGAGGCGTCGAAGTTCGGGAAGCACTCGGCCAGCGGCGTGCAGGTGTTGTCCGGCGCGCAGTAGTGATCCTCCTCGCACTCCACCCCGCCGCAGTCAATGACCTCCCGGCAGCCCATCAGGTCTTGCTCGACGCTGACCTCCGGGTCGAGGCCGAGTTTGGCACGTCGGACCATGGCGTCATCAGCGTCGGCGGCGATGCCCACACGAAAGCGGCCGTCACGCACATGCACCACGGCCGTTCGCTCTTCGTCGGGGATGAACTCGCGGGTTTCGCGCTCGAGATTGCGCAGCACGATCTGGTCGCCGTTTTCGATGTCATCGATCGTGCCCATCGGCACTCGACGCTCGCTGATGCCGCTCGCCAGGTGCCACTGCAGGCGCATCGGGCCGTTGATCTCGCCGTCCTCTGTCGGCGCGGTACCGGTGAGCAGCGGCCCGAACATCGGCAAGAAGACGCCCACCCGCACATTTCCGATATCGGTTCGGGTGGCGATGTCGCCCAGGCCGCCGCCGCCGGCGTTGGAGGCGCCGGCGCGAATGGTCGGCTCGATGCCGGAGAGCACCGCCGTCTGCAGCCCCCCGAGGGAGGTGCCCCAGGCCAGGTAGGTCTGGTCGCCGCCGAAGTCGACGGTGCCATCACCGTTGAAGTCGCCGCGGATTTCTCCTTCACCGTCGCCGTCCTGGTCCCAGCCGGCGACCTGCGGGCGCCGGGCTTTAATCCACGGGTCTTCCTCGTCGATCTCATTATCCCAGCGGGCTTCGCCGTCGAAGCTGCGCAGAATGCGCACCAACTGCATCTGGTCGATGGTCGTCTGTCGGATCATATCGCGCGAGTGCAAGATGTCGGAGACGAAGTAGTCCTCGCCGGTCTCCACGGCGCCGTCGTTGTCGAGGTCGCGCGCGCGGTCGTGAGTGAGCACCTCGCGCAATTGGGGCAGCCCCACATTGGCGGCGACGTCGTCGAGCAAGTCGTCGTAATTCGACGGGATATCGAGTCCGTGGCCGGCGGCGTCGATGGTGCACGTGGCCAGGCCAAACTTCGCCATCTGACCGGCAAAGGCGATCATCTCGAGGCGCGTCGACGAGATGGCGTGGCTATAAATGATCGTGGGGTAGGGCGGCTCGCGCCCCTCCTGTTTGGAGGGCACCGCACAGTGGAAGGTCACCTCGCCTGGGCGCACCCGGGCGGTACCGTCGGCGAGGTCGATATCGAAGACCTCGTCGACGTCCAGAGGATTCGTCTCCTTGAGGGGCGCGTCTGCGCCGGGATCGGCCAAGCCGCTGCTATCACCCAAAAAATACGGCGACATAAAGCTGCCCGAGACCATATATTCGATCTCGAGGAGTGCCTCCTCGAGGACGGCTGTATCACCGCCCGAGCCCAGCGCATCGGCGGCGACAGGCGTTAGGAGCGGGATGAGCTCGTCGAGGCTAAAGGTCATCGGCGCTTCGTCGTCCTCGGGGCCGGGGTTGTGGATGAGCTTGAACTCGGCGGGGTATTCTTCGGCCAGCCAGCTCAACGGCCCGTGGCCGTAGAGTCCGGCGCGGACCGCCTCGAGCTCGCGGGTCGGCGAACCGGTCGTAAAGGTCCAGGCAAATTGAACGCCGTCCAGATCCGAGTCGAAGCGATCCGGGAAGCGATTGGGCAGGATGTCTCGAAGCGGCTCGAGCTCCGGGGTCTGACGGGCGTGGTTGATCGCCGGAAACGGGCTCTCCACCGGCGAGCCGTCCTCGCCGACCAGGTCGCTGGTGAGCACCACCGCGTAGGTCGTCTCGGAGCGCAGCGGGCGCATCGACCGGATGATCAGCGAATTCGTCTCGCGCTCGTAGAAGTCGAGCAGCTCGCCCGGGGCGAGCGGGTCGCCGTCGGGGGTGCGGGTATTCGGGCGGTCCCAGACGCCGTCGTCGTCGGTGTCCTCCATCGGGTCGAGCTCGCCATTGCCGTTGGTATCTTCCTCGGCGACCGTCTCGAACAGCAGGTTGCTCCCCTGTGAGCGCGAGTCGTTTGCGAAATAGGCATTTGGGCTATTGAGGGTCAACGGGAAGTTTCCACGCCCCATATCGAGCATCTTCAGCTCGCCGAACTCCGGGCTGTCCGGGTCGACGTCGACCAGGTAGACCACGTCATCGGCGAAGTCGGGGACTGACTCCTGGTGACGCTCGATGACGCGCTCGACGTCCAGCGGCGCGTTGAAGCTGACCGAAATCGGCGTGTAGACGCCAAAGCCGCTCATCCGGTTGATAGATTTGCGGACCTTCGCCTCGGCGTCGGTCGCCCCGAAGTACGAGACGTTGATGCGCCGACCGGTCGGGCTGTCCGGGTCAGCACGCGTCGCCACGTCGTTGGGGAAGGGGATGTCCGGGAACGGCCAGTCGTCCAGGTTGAAGACGACCTGCGGCCCACCGGACTGCTCCGAGGTCCTGAGGCCCTCGGGGGGCTGATTATCATCGAAACAACCGGCAGCCAAAGTGATCAGAGCGGCCAGACCCATCCAGCGCAGAAATATCGAGCGTGCAATCACGGCGTTCTCCAGAAACATCAATCAGATCGATATGTTTCCGAGAGTGTACGCCTTGTGCGCGCCGCAGGTAAAGCTGTTTGGTGAATTGAATTTGGACTGAGACCGTCTCGGCTTTTCATCATACACATCTTTCGGGCTGGCTGGTTGTTGCCGTTT
>JBKGZI010000083.1:0-16364 GCA_046545675.1 Persicimonas sp. | reverse complement strand
CCCTCCTCCCTTGCATCTGCCCATAACTATGCGAAATTATCCTCGTCACAACCCAAACACCTAACACGCGAGGACAACCATGCCGCGTTTTATCTGCGCCATCGATCAGGGCACCACGGGCACGACCGTCATCATCCTGGATGACGAGCTCCAGATCCGCGCCAAGGTCAATAAGGAATTCGAGCAGATCTATCCCAAGCCGTCTTGGGTCGAGCACAACCCGGAGGCGATCTGGGGGTCGACGCTGGCGACGGTGGCCGAGGCTCACCGCCAGGCGGGACTGGCCGAGGGTGATATCGCCGCGATCGGCATCACCAACCAGCGCGAGACGACCGTCATCTGGGACCGCGCGACCGGCGAGCCCATCCATAACGCGATCGTGTGGCAGGACCGCAGGACGCGCGGGCGAATCCAGCAGCTCATCGACGACGGCAACGAGCAGTGGGTCCAGAAGCGCAGCGGCCTGATGCTCGACCCGTATTTTGCGGGCACCAAGATCGAGTGGATCCTGGACCACGTCGACGGCGCCCGCGCCCGCGCCCAGCGCGGCGAGCTGGCCTTTGGCACCATCGACAGCTTCTTGTTGTGGCGGCTGACCGGCGGCGAGGTCCACAAGACCGACGCGTCCAACGCCTCGCGCACGCTTTTGATGAACCTCGACGACATCGCCTGGGACGACGAGCTGCTCGAACTCTTCAACGTGCCCCGGCCGCTTTTGCCCGAGATCGCCAGCAACTCCGAGGTCTACGGCGTGGCCCGCGGCATCGAGGGCATCGAGGACGGCACACCGATCTGCGGGATGGCCGGCGACCAGCACGCCGCGCTCTTTGGGCAGTGTTGCTTCGAGGCCGGCCAGGCCAAATGCACCTTCGGCACCGGCGCGTTCTTGCTGATGAATACCGGCAGCGAGCGGGTCCACAGCGAACATAAGCTGTTGTCGACGATGGGCTGGCAGATCGACGGGGAGGTCACCTACGCCATGGAGGGCAGCGCGTTTATCGCCGGCGCCATGGTCCAGTGGCTGCGCGACGGCCTTGGCATCATCGAATCTGCCGCCGACATCGAGCGGCTCGCCCGCAGCGTCGAAGACTCCGGTGAGATCGTCGCCGTGCCGGCGCTGTCCGGCCTCGGCGCGCCGCATTGGGAGCCCAGCGCGCGCGGCGTCATCTGGGGGCTGACCCGCGGCACGACCGACGCCCACATCGCCCGCGCGGCGCTCGAGGGCATCGCCCTGCAAAACGTCGACGTCTTGAACGCCATGGAGAGCGACTCTGGCGCGGAGCTGGTCGACATGCGGGTCGACGGCGGCGCGACCGCCAACGACCTGCTCATGCAGATGCAGGCCGACTTTTTGGGGCGCAAGATCGTCCGCCCCGCGATCACCGAGACCACCTCGCTGGGCGCCGCGCTGCTGGCCGGCCTCAACCAGGGCATCTTCACCGGACTCGACCAGATCCGCGACGAATGGCGAATCGACAGAGAATTCGAGCCCCAGATGACCACCGCCGAGCGCGAAGTGCACTTGGATTTGTGGCACGAGGGGCTTAAGAGGGTTTGATATACGTGGATTGGCTGCTTGTTGAGGCCCCCCCACCGCCTCGGGCTGTACGGCGCCCGAGGCACCTCCCCCAGGGGGGAGGGATGCTTCTGCGTAAAGCTGCCAAGCCGCCTACTGGCGCGAACAACTCTCCCCCTCGGGGGAGATGCCGCAGCGAAGCGAAGGCAGTGGGGGGTCCGCGAAAAGCAGAGAATCACAAAAAACTGCACACATAGAAAAAATCATGACAATCAAAAAACGCGCCATCCTCCTCGTCCTCGACTCCGTCGGCATCGGCGAACTCCCCGACGCCGCCGACTTCGGCGACGTCGGCGCCGACACCCTCGGCCATATCGCCGAGACCGTCGATGGCTTCGACATGCCCAATATGCGCAGCCTCGGGCTGGGTAATATCACCGGGGTCGATTATTTCGAGCCGACCGACGAGCCGTGCGCCAACTTCGGGCGTATGAAGGAGATCAGCCCCGGCAAGGACACCACCAGCGGCCACTGGGAATTTGCCGGCGTCCTGATGGACAAGCCGTTTCGCACCTTCCCCAACGGCTTCTCCGACGAGATCTTGGACGAATTCTGCGAGCGGATCGGCGTCGACGGCGTGCTCGGCAACAAACCCGAGAGTGGCACGGTGATCATCGAGGAGCTCGGCCGCGAGCACGAAGCCACCGGCAAGCCCATCGTCTATACCTCGGCGGACCCGGTCTTCCAGATCGCGGCCAAAGAGGATGTGGTCGGCGTCGAGACGCTCTACGAGTGGTGCGAGGCGGCCTACGATATCGTCATCCCGCACGGCGTCTCTCGGGTGATCGCCCGGCCGTTCGTCGGCGAGTGGCCCAATTACGAGCGCACTCCCAACCGCAAGGACTTCTCGTTTCCGCCGCCCAAAAAGACCGTCATGGAGGCGCTCAACGAGCACGGCGTCGACGTGACCGGTGTGGGCAAAATCGGAAATATCTACTCGAGCCGCGGGATGACCGAGGAGATCAAGACCAAGAGCAACGACCACGGCGTCGAGGTCACCCTCGAGTGCATCGAGCAGCGCGACGGGCTCATCTTCACCAACCTCGTCGACTTCGACTCCAAATACGGCCACCGCCGCAACCCCGAGGGCTACGCCCAGGCGCTGGAGCGCCTCGACGAGCAACTCCCGTCGATCATCGACGCCCTCGAGGACGACGACCTGCTGATCATCACCGCCGACCACGGCAACGACCCCACCTACGAGGGCACCGACCACACCCGCGAGTACGTCCCGCTGGTCGCCCTCATCAAGGGCGGCGGCTGGGGCAACGATCTGGGCACGCGCTCGTCATTCTGTGATATCGGCGCGACCCTAGCGGATTATTTTGGCGTGAATTGGGAGGTCGGTACGAGCTTTTTGCCCGATCTAAAATAAATACCCCAGCAACCCGGAAAGCCGCTAGGAACTAACCCAAATTGTAGTTCGCGCCGCTGTTCAGGCGCCTTAAATAGAGGATCTTACAGGAACCATACATCCTCTATTTGAGGCGACGTCAAACAGCGACGTCGCGAACTACGATTTGGGTTAGGCGTTAGAGCCATTTTGGGTTGTTGAGAAATCAATAGAGGATCTTACAGGAACCATACATCCTCTATTTGAGGCGACGTCAAACAGCGACGTCGCGAACTACGATTTGGGTTAGGCGTTAGAGCCATTTTGGGTTGTTGAGAAATCAATAGAGGATCTTACAGGAACCATACATCCTCTATTTGAGGCGACATCAAACAGCGACGTCGCGAACTACGATTTGGGTTAGGCGTTAGAACCGCTTGCGGTTTTTGTGGCGGGGCGCACCCAACCCGCATCAGCACATTTGTCCAACAAGGCACCAATGGTCACGCCAATCACCGGATGGACCACCTCAGCGGCCAATTCAGCCAACGGAACCAACACAAATCCCCGCTCGGCGATCCCCGGGTGGGGAATTTCCAGGCCCTCTTCGCTGATGATCTGTTGGGCGTAGAGCAGGATATCGAGGTCGATGGTCCGCGGGCCGTTTTCGACCTCCCGGATTCGTCCCATCGCCTGCTCGATGCCGAGCAATTCATCGAGCAGCTTGCGCGCAGATAAGCCGGTCCGTATCTTGGCGCAGCCGTTGAGGAAGTCGGGCTGGTCGCTATACATGCGCGGCTCGGTTTCGTACAGCGAGCTGACCGCCTCGACGCGAGTCTGCTCGAGCGCGTCGATGAGTTCGACGGCGCGCTCGAGATTTTGCGCGCGGTCTCCGAGGTTGGAGCCCATGCCGACGAAAACGTTGTCGGAATTTACTTTCATGATTTTACCACCACGGCCACCGATGTTGCGCCTGTCCAAAGCTCCAAGTCTCGCGGCGACCATTCTCGCAGGCATCGCCGCAATCATCACCCTCAGCACAGGCTGCGGCGAAGGTGTCGTCGACGACGACGCTGATACCGTCTACTTCGCGCCGCTCGAGCGCGACGAGCTGCGCACCGAGCGCATCGCCGCCCCAGAGGGTCCGTCCGACGAGCAGGTGGCGCAGGTCAAGCCGATCATCGACGGCTTCTCGGAGAACGCCGGCGCGCTATTTGCGCGAGGCGACATCGAGTCGCGCCTGCCACAGATCGAGCAGGTCTTCGTCTCTACCGGCCACTATCTGGACCTGGTAGCCATCTATCAGAATGTGGTCGACACACAAGGTATTTCCAGCCGCGCCACCGCGCTGCTGGTGCGCCACTATCTGCGCCTGGGTCAGCGCCACCTGGCTCGCGATCTTCTCGATGAGATGATCGCCGAACGCCCGGACGACCCGCAAACCTGGTTCCTAAACGGCACGTTCTGGCTGCCCAAGCTCGAGGGCTCCGAAGAGGCCGGCGCGCGGGTCATTGCAAGCTGGCAGAAAGTGCTCGATCTCGACGCGAACTTCGAGGGCTTCGAGCAGGCCAACCTCCCGCCGCTGCGCGAGCAGCTAGAGGCGCTGCGCCAACGCGTGCCCCAAGCGGCGGTCCGCAAGGCCGTCGCCGAGCTGGATGAAGAAGGTGCTGCGGCCGAAGAGACCGGCCCAGACGAAAAGCCCCGAGAGCTCGAAGCGGCCGAACAACAAGAAGCGCCCCGAGAAACCGCCGACGCCGAGCTGCCCGAAGCAGACGCCGAATTGCCGGCTCACCGCGACCCATCCGACGCCGACGGCGAGCCGGCGCCCGAGGCGCAGCCAGCCCCCGAGGAGTCCAAAGAGGCCGAACCGGTCGCCATCACCCTCGCCCGCGCCGACATGGCGCTGGGTCAGGGCGACGCCGGCGGCGCCAAAGAGCTCTTCGAGGAGGTCCTCGAGCGCGAGCCGACCAACGTCGACGCCACCGTCGGGATCGTCCGAAGCGGCTGGCAGGACGACGAGTCCTCGCGCAATCAACTCGCCACCACCCTTCGCGAGCTCGCCGAGCGCGACGATCTGACCCCCCGCCAGCAATACGATATCGGGCAATTCGCGTTTACGAAGATGCAAGACCCCAAGCTGGCCGCCAAGCTGTGGAAAGAAGCTAAAGAGCGCGACCCGAAGCTGGCCGACCGCGTCGGCCTCGATCGCCTGATCGAACGGGCGTCTCGCTAACAACAACAGCGATTCTGCAGGATCTTCCAATTACGGCACCTCAACAACCCAAAACATTTCTAACACCTAACCCAAATTGCAGTTCCCGACGTCGCCGTCTGACGTCGCCCTAAATAGAGGATGCTCGGTTTCTGTGAGATCCTCTATTTAAGGTGCACGGTCGACCCGCATAAACCTGAACAGCGGCGCAAACTACAATTTGGGTTAGTTCCTAGCGGCGTGTGTGATTGCTGAGGATTTTGTCTCTAAGCTCTAAAAATCATTCTCCCAGGACCATCGAGATCTCGTAGCCCTGCTCGGTCGCCCGCCAGCCGGGCGGAATGACCCAGGCGCGCCCGTCTTGGGCCAGATGCTGGCGCAGCCGGCCGTGGGCGAGCTCGTCGTCGTGCATGAAGGTCCAGCGCTGGCCGGTGGGGAGTTGGCCGGCGCCGAATTCACTCTCGCCGCGTGCGATCTCCAGCAAAGTGTCCTGCTCGGGTAGGTCCAGGCCATAGACGAAGCTGTCGTCGGGGTGGGTGTGCACGATCGGACGGTGGATCTTGACCTCCATCGGCCCGAAGCGCACGTGGACCCGGATGGCCGGATTGTCGAATTGGGTCACTCCGAGCTGGCGGCGCGCCCTCAAGACGGCCAACCCCAGCGCCTTGGTGCGCGTGGCGATGCCCTGGCCGGGGACGTGGCTGTGCAGTGAAAAGCCCGAGACGGTATTCGGCTCGACGGTCGGGCAGGCGCAATACTCCGAGATGGGCACGAAGCCGTCGTAGTCCTCGTCGACGTCGAGCCGGTCGATGATCTCGGCGGGGACGACCTCTCTGGGGAGCATGAAGCCGACCATCGCCGACGGCAAAATCGCACAATCGAGCATCACCCACAGCGGCATGCCCATATCCTTGGGGCCACCGAAAGCGGCCTGGTTGCCCCGGTTGAGGATCGAGCAAAACTCGGCGTGTTGCTCGTCCTCGACGCGCATCACCTGAATGGGCTCGTCCAACTCCAGATCGACGTCGAGCATGGCAACGTTGGTCCCGACGGTGAGCACATAGGGCTTGAGATTCGATTCCAGCTCGGTTGGATTCATGCGTATGGGCTTCGGTTCAAGTAGCAGCGGATTGACCGGACCTGCGCCGGGCACTCGCCGGGCGCCCGAGGCGCCCATAGGCGGCCTCGGCGATTTCGTCGATGTCAATGGCGAGCGCCGGATCTCGCTTGTTGAGCAATTGCGAGAGCTCGTCGAAGGCCGCGGCAACCCCCTCCGAGGAGGTGCGCTCGACGGCCTCGGAGCCGATGATTGTTTCGAGCAAGGCGTCGACGCGCGCGTGGTCTTCGGCTCGCTCGAATAAGAGCGCCTGGAGGGCGCGCGCGGCGAGTTTGCCCTGCACGTCGCCGATCGATTCGTAGTCGATCTCGGCGCGTTCGGCGAATTTGAGCGCGGCCTCTTCTTTGCCCAACTCGAATTGCAGTCGACTCAAGAGCAGCCGACAGGCGGCGATCCCGCGACGGTCCTCGAGATCACGGAACCCGTCGAGGGCGTCTCGGCCCAGCGACATCGTCTCTTTATGCCGGCCGATATTGAGCGCCAGGCGAGCCAGGTGATATTTACAGCGGGTTATCCCACGTCGATCGTCGAAGCTGGCAAACGCCTTGTGGGCCCGGCGCAGGCTTCGTGCAGCGTGCTTGAAGTCGCCTCGACGCCAATATAGCTGCCCCAGGCGCATTTGGCACTCGGCCCGAAGGTGCTTCTCGCCGAGCTCTTCGATGGTGGCCAGCGCCTCCTGGAGCATCGACAAGCCGCGCTGCGACTCGCCGGCCTCGGCCAGCAACACCCCGGCGTGCATCTGGATGCGCGCGGTCAGCTCGGCGTCGCCGATGCTCTCGACCAGGATCGCCGCGCGCCGGCTGTACAGCTCGGCGTTGTCGAGGTCTCCGCGCCGAGCGCGCACCTCGGCCAATTGCTGGAGCGCCTCGGCCTGCAGGGAGGCCTCCTCGACCTGCTCGGCTTTCTCGAGCGCCTCGCCGAGCAACACGCCGGCGGCCGAATAATTGCCGCGCATCGACGCGATCGCCCCCAGCGCGCACAGGCTAAAGGCGTCCACATGGTCGGCCACCTCGGCATAGCCGATATCGCGCGCGCTGCGGGCCTCGCGCCGGGCTGCCTCATACCAGCCCTCGGCCTCGGACAGGTCGCCCTGGCGCTCGGCCAACTTGCCCAGCCCCCAGCGCGCCCACAGGCTGACCGCCAGGTTGTCGCCGCTCAGAAGCTTTCGGTAATGCGACCGCGCCGAGTCGTATTCGCCCACGCGCCGCTCGAGGTGGGCGACCTCCAGGGCCACCTCCTCGCTCTGCAGCACGTAGGAAGCCTCGGCCAGCGTACCCTCGGCCTTGCCTGCCTGCGCCGACTCGGACAATTGCCCGGCCTCTCGATAGAGCTGCATGGCGCGCTTCAGATCCGAGGAATTTGCCGCCGCCCGGGCTGCCTTGAGCGTGTATATATAGACCCCCTGCGGATGGCGCGCGCGCCGATAATGCTCGGCAATCTCCTCGGCACGGGCGTCGATGCGATCGTCATAAAAGGCGATCTTGGCCTCGGCGGCTAATTTGTGGACGACGCGAAGCTCGCGGCGGCCGTGCATATCCTGCAGGAGCACCTCGCGCATGAGCACGTGGTCGAACTCCAGAATATCCTCGCCGCTGTGGCCGACCTCGCGCAGGATACCGTCGCGCACCAAGATCTCGAGGGCGGCGTCGAGCTCGTCGGCGTAGGATGCCCGCTCACTGGCGCCGGCCGCGGTGTCCTTGGCTTCGCGGGTGATCATCGAGCGAAACAACCGGTAGTCGAAGCGCCGCCCCAAAATCGCCGCGCGCTCCAAGATGGCCTTCATCGCCTCGGCGTCCGAATAGCCCTCCCAGACCTGACGGGCGCGATAGCGCATCATATCGGCGATCTCGCCGGGGATCTCGGCGTCGATATCGGTGCCCGCGGCGAGCTTCCAGCTGCCGTTATCGTAGAGCAGCTTGCCGCTCTCCTGCAGATACCGAAGCAGCTCGCTGGCATGCAGCGGGTTGCCCGATACCCGGCGCGCGATCTCCTCGGCGACGCCCATCTCGACCGGCGCCAAGCTCTCGATGAGCGAGACGATCTCGGCGTCGCCGAGCCGATCGAGCACCAGTCGCTGCACGTCCTCGGAGCCGACCTTGGCGAGCCGATCGAGCACCTCGGCCAAATGCGGGGCGTTGCGAAGCTCGCCGGTACGGACGGTGCCCACCACCACGAGCGAGGCGGGGTCGAATTGAAGCCCCAGAGACAAGTGCTCCAAAAAGGCCGACGTCGGCTCGCCCGAGTGATGTAAGTCCTCTAGGATCACCAGGATCGGCCGCTCACCGGCGGCACGCTTGAGGATATTTTCGAGCGTGGCGAAGACCCGCTCTCGTCTGGCCGTGGCCCGCGTGCCGTCGAAGTCGCTGGGCTCGAAGACCGCGTCTTCGCCGCCGGGCTGCATCAGACGCACGGTCAACTCGATCTCCGCCTCCGAAAACCCCCATTGTTCGAGGCGCGTTCGGACCACGTACGGGAGCTGTTCGTAAGAGGCGTCCCGGGTGCCCAAAACCGCCTCGAGCACCGCTCGAACCCCGTTAAACCCGCCGCTGGAGCGCTGGAAGATGCCCTGAGCGACGCGCATCAGCCCGGACTCCTCGACGCGCACACGGATCCATTCGAGCAGCCGCGACTTGCCGGTGCCGGCGTCGCCTTCGAGGAAGATCAGGCCGCCCTCGCCGCGATCGACGGCTCGGCGCACCCGACGCTCGATATCTCGGCGCTCCTCGACCCGTCCGACCAGCGGCGCCTTCTGGCCCGAGACCATCCCGTAGCCCGAGCGTCCCCCGAGCATCGCCGACGGTGGCACCGTCTGACCCCCATAACCGCTCAAGAATCCGCCCGTCGAGATATTGCCCGGGTGGCTCATCGAATTCGGGTTGGAGACCTGCGGGCCGGTGACCATCCACGGGACATAACTGAATTGGTTGATGACCGTCTGGATGCTCTCGCGGGCCTCGGCGGCCGACTGGATGCGCTCGGAGGGGTCCTTGGCCAACAGCCGGTAGATGCTGCGCTCCAACTCGGCGGGCACGTCTCGGCCGCCTCTGACCTCGAGCTGCGGGATGGGGGCGTTGAGGTGGGCCTTCATGACTTTTTTGGGCTCATCGCCCGGATACGGCGGCGTGCCGGCCAAGATCTCGAAGAGGATGACCCCCAACGCATACAGGTCGACGCGAGGGTCGACCGGCTTTCGCCTAAAAATCTCCGGCGCCATATAGCGCGGCGTCCCCAAGATCACGCGGCGCTTTTGCACCTCGCTCTTCTCATTTCCGAGGCCCCCGGGGGCATTTTTGAGGTCCAAATCGCCCGATTGGGTGGCGGCGAGCCCAAAGTCGACTAGTTTAATGATCTCGCGACCTTCGTCGTCGCGGCTGACCAAGATATTGGAGGGTTTGAGATCGCGGTGGATGATGCCGCGTGCGTGGGCCGCCGACAAGGCGCTGAGCACCTGGTCGGTCAATGAGGCCAGCCGAAGTACGTCGACGTCGTCGCGTTTGAGCCGACTCATCCCGAACCCGTCGACCAACTCCATGGCTAGCCACAACGTCTGGTCGTCGTTGTCGGTGCCGAAGTCGAAGACGCCGGCGATATGCGGGTGGTTCAGGCGTGCGATCGCACGCGCTTCACGACCAAAGCGGCGCCGCGCGCGCGCGGTGAACGCCTTGTCGGAGTGCAGCACCTTCAGCGCCACTTCACGATCGAGTGACGTCTGCAGTGCGCGGTAGACCGCCCCCATGCCGCCGGCGCCGATCTTCTCGAGGACGACGAAGCGACCCGCTACCGTAGATCCATCTTCGTAATTCGACATGCGAACCAGGTGAGCCAACTCTGGCTTTTCATCGGGAGATGAGTTCACCAAACGGTAACTTATCGACGCCCAGATAACCAGCCAAATCCCCGACTTTGGTTGCCGGTACAGACCGACTGAGGCGTTCGTTTGATAAGACTCCGATAATCGATGTGTTTCTACCGAATCACCAGGGCGCTCCCACGTCACGATGCGTCGGCGAAAAATGAAACCCTAAATGGTTTCTATTAGATTTAGAACCCCAAATCGGTTGACACGCAGCCCGGAAACCCAAAACAGTTTCTCATGCCGCATGAAACCTAAATTGATTGACACACGCTTTTCCTCGTCCGACACTGCTTCTCCACTCTTCGATCCCCAAGTCTCGCCAAATCTTCGGAACGCTCGCGAGCTTCGCATGGGGAGTGTCGATTTCGTATATGTGGCGGTGGATACGACACGAATGGATTATCTGAACGACTCCCCGTCCCCAAGAGATCATAGGTGACGAGCATCACCTCACTTGCTATGTAGCCTGCCATCTATAAGATGCAGACCTCGAACAATCTCCTGCGGGTTTGGTTGGCGCACCCGTGGGCGTATGGCTGCATCGTGAACTGAGTTAAGATGGCAGCGCCACTTTCAGGAGATTTTCATGGACCTTTCATCGCGATTCTTCAAGCTGACCGCCGGGCGAGCACGTTTGCTGGCGGCATCGATGGCTCTCTTCGTCTTCGCCGCCTTTGGCTGCGACGGCGGCTGCGGCTGCAACGCACCGGGCGGCATGCCTGGCACGGCTGACGGGCGCTCCCAGGAGATGGCCAGCCATCTTCCAGGCGACACCGAGGTCGCCTTCGTGGTCGGTGACCTCGCCAAGATGCGCGACTCGCTGGCTACCACCCGGGACACCTTCGGAGACACGCTTCCGATGGCTGACCTGGTCGAAGAGCAGGCCAAGGACGAGCTGGGCATCGACCTATTTGACGCCCAGAGCTTCAAGGACACGGGAATCGTCGCCGACGGCGCAATGACCATCACCGTGGCCGGTAAGTACCCGGTGCTGTTGACCTACGTCGACGATCAGCAGAAATTCGAGAAGGCGTTCAGCGACCAATTCAAGAAGAGCTTCGGCACCGAGGGCATGCCCAAAGGCGAGAGCGTCGGAGACCAGCAGCTCAAAGTGCTCGGCGACGAGCCGGCTCAAAGCGCCGCCTGGGCCTACGACGGCAAGCTGGCGATCATCGGGTTCCCGCCCTCGGATGAAATCGAGACCGACACAGATGACGATCGCGACGTAAAGCAAGTCATCGCCGACCTCGCCGGCCAACAAGAGGAGGGCTCGCTGGCCTCGGTCGCCGGCTATAAGAAGTTCAACGATGCGCTCGCCACCGACCAGTCGATGGCTCTGTTCATCAACACCGAAGCGGCGATGACCGAAGAGCGCATGACCCAGCTCGAGGGCCAGGCCAACCCGATGGCCGGCGCGACCGCCAAGTGGATCGAGCACAACGTCGACGCCATGGGCTTCGGCTTGCACGCCGAGAAGAACACCATCAAATTGCGCACCTGGGCGAGCCTGCCCGACGACGTCGCCAAGCGCGCCCAAAAGATCATGACTCCGGCCAAAGATGCTCCGATGGGCAACTTCAGCACCGAGAACACCATGATGGCGCTGCGCATGTCGGTCGATATGCCCGAGCTGTGGAAGTTCTATAAAGAGACCGCCCCGCCCGCCCAGCGCGATCAGATCGTCAACCAGCTCGAGCAGGGCACCCAGACGGCCAAGCTCGACCTGGAAGAAGACATCATCAACGGGCTCTCCGGCAACCTGGCCATCTATTTCTACGGCGTCGACAAGCAGATGGTCGAAGCGGCCGGCGGACAACTCATGGCTGTGTTCCAAAACCCGGTGCAGGCGCTGGCGCTGATGATTCCGCTGCAGTTCAAGACCCCGGAGGCGCGCGAGAAGGTCAGCTCGGCGCTGGCCCCGATGGGCTTCTCGAAGAACCCGGTCAAGGACGACGTCGAGGTGCTCGAGATGAACGTCGAGCGGCCGGTCGGCTCGTTCTACCTCAAGGGCGATCTATTCGTCTGGGCCTCTGAGGTCTTCTCCGACGACTCGGTCGCCGACTACATCAACGGCAAGCGCGACGAGAAGAAGCTCAGCGACATCGAGGACCTCAACCTCGGCGCGGAGCTGGCCGACGACAAAAAGTACAACGGCCTGTACCTCAACTTCATGCGCGCCAAAGATCACCTCGGCGAGCTGCTCACCCAGAGCATGCCGCAGCAGGCGACCAGCTTTATCGACAAGCTCGAAGAAGCCGCGCTGACCACCGAGGTCAACGAAAGCGGCGCATTTCTCGATCTGAGCATTGACCTGACGCCACAGGCCGCCGCCAACTCCGCGGGCGACGAGTCTGACGGCGACAAGGAGTAATCAGCGCCCACCGTGCAGATCCAAGCCACAGACCTCTCCAAGTCCTTTGGGAAGGCAGAAGGCCGCGTGCGGGTGCTCAGGGACGTCTCCCTGAGCATCCGCCCGGGCGACTTCATCTCCATCGTCGGCACCTCCGGCTCTGGAAAGACCACCCTGTTGAATATTCTCGGCGGGCTCGACACGACCTACGACGGCCAGGTGCTCCTGGGCGACGAACGCCTCGAGGAGCTCTCCGATCGGCAGGTCTCCGAGATACGAAACCGCGAGTTCGGCTTCGTCTTCCAGCAATTCAATCTGCTCGATCACCTCAGCGCGCGTGAGAACGTCGAGCTGCCGTCGTTTTTTGGCCCCCAAAGGCCCAATGGAAGCTCCGGCGACGGCGCCTCCGCCGAGCAACGCGCCTCCTTTTTGCTCCACGAGGTCGGCCTGGCCGACAAGCTCGACGCTCTGCCGCCGCAGCTCTCCGGCGGTCAAAAGCAGCGCGTAGCCATCGCCCGGGCGCTATTCCAGAAGCCCTCGGTGATCTTTTGCGACGAGCCCACCGGCAGCCTCGATCGCCAAACCGGCCTCGAGATTATGAAACTCTTCCAGGAGCTCAACCGGGACCGGGGTGTGACCCTGGTGGTGGTCACCCACGAGGAGCATATCGCCAAGATGGCCTCGCGCATCGTGCGCCTCGAAGACGGTAGGGTCGTCGCCGACCAACCCAACGAGCCGTCCGCGCCCGAACAGATCGATCCAATCGGCCTCGACGCCGAGGCCGCCGGCGTGTCTATCGATCCCCTCGACTCCGGAGAATCCCCGTGAGGATCGCCGAACTGGGCCGTCTGGTCAGCCAATCGATCCGCCGAAACCGCCGCGACTTCTTGTTGTCGAGCATCGGCATCGTGGTGGGCATCAGCACGCTCTTATTCTTCACCGCGCTCGGCTCGGGCATCAAACAGGTCGTGCTCGAAGAGATCTTCGTGGTGCGCCAGCTCGAAGTCGTCAAGAAATCGGTCGACATCGCCGGCATCCGCACCGGCGAGCTATTCGGCGGCAAAAAGCTCGATGAGAACACCGTCGACCGGCTGGCCGAGATCGACGACGTCGCCGAGGTCTACCCGAAGATGAAGCTGACCTTCCCGGCCAGCGTCCGCGGCGGCAAGAGCATCCTGGGGCGCGAGATGGTCGGCGAGCTCATCGCAGACGGCGTGCCGCCGAGGCTGGTCGAAGACGACGAGCTCCCCGGGAGCTTGGAGTTTCGCGACTGGCAGGCCGAGATCAGTTGCTCGTCGAATGACGACTGCCCCGACAGCCACGCCTGCGAGGAAGGCATCTGCGAGGCGGCCTCGTGCGGGTCCCCGCGTCGGCCGGATTGCTCCGGGAAATCGTATTGCCACGAGGACACCGGCCAGTGCACGATGCCCATCCCGGTCATCGCCTCCCCGAAGATGCTCGAGATCTATAACGGCAGCTTCCAGACGGCGATGGGCGGCGCGCGCGGGATGCTCTCGAAGCTTCCCAAGCTCTCCGAAGACGCCCTGGTGGGCGTTCGCTTCGACGGCGTGTTCGGCCAGAGCTTCGTGGGCCGCTCCGCGCGCGGCGAGCAGATCACCTACCGCATGGAGTTTGTGGGTTTTTCCGACAAGGCCATCGACCTCGGAGCGACGATCCCCATCGGCTACGTCGAGCGCCTCAACAAGCGCTTCGGCGACGACGACTCCGGGGAATTTCACTCCATCGTCGTCCAGACCGACAGCAACGAGGCGGTCGCCCGCGTCGCTCAGCGCATCAAGGATATGGGCTTTGCACTCTCCGATCGCTACGAAGACGCCCAACGCGCCGGGCTGCTGATCATGCTGCTCACGCTGGTGTTCAACTTCATCAGCCTGATCATCCTGGCGATCTCGGCGGTCAACATCATGCACACATTCTTGATGGTGATCCTCGAGAGAAGGCGCGAGCTCGGCCTGATGCGCGCGCTGGGCGCCACACGCAGCGATATCCGCTGGCTGGTCATCGTCGAGTCCACGGTGCTGGGGATCTTCGGAGGCCTGGCCGGCCTTGTGGTGGGTTGGGGCGCGATCGCACTGGCCGACTATCTCTTCGCCACCCAGGTGGGCAACTTCCCCTTCAAGCCCGACAGCCTCTTCATCATCGAGCCGTGGATGCTCGCCGGCGGCATTGTCGTGGGCGTATTCTTCTGCTGGTTGGGTTCACTGTGGCCGGCCTTCCAGGCCAGCCACGTCGATCCGGCGCGCACCCTGTCCGGCCATTAACTGATTTCGCGTAGTCTTTCGGCATTTGCCCCCGCCAGCCTTCGGTGAGCGCTCACGATTAAGAGAGTGAGAAAGTAAGAGAGTGAGAAAGTAAGAGAGTGAGAGAGTGAGAACAAAGCTCCAAACCACCAAGCTGGCCGCAAGCGGGTTGCCGTATCTAACTTTCTTACTTTCTCACTTTCTTACTCTCTCTGTGCCGATCAGCAATTATCGCCAGCACTGCGAAAACCGTCTATAAGCCAAACAGTCTGCGTGATTGCACTCAAGGCCACTCCCGCAAAATCTTCCGAATATCGTCGCGCAGCGGCTCGAGCCGCTCCTCGATGGACGGGGCCTCGTCGCTGCCGTCATGCCACTCCTGGGCGACGCCCGGGGCGAGCTCGATGACGGTGTCGCGCCGGCGGCAGATGCCCGCCTCGAGGACGACCTCGATGAGCTGGGCGTCGCTGGCCGAACGAGCATCCGGATCGTCGTCGCCGCTGAGATGAGGCGGCTGGTCGTGCGGCTCGAGGCCGAGCGCCCCGGCGAGCTTCTCGAGCACGTCGCGCGGCGCGCCCAGCTCGGTCTCGTGGAACCACAGCCGCCCCCCGTACATATCCTCGGTCATACGCGCCAGCGGACGATCGAGCGGGTCGCGAAGCCCCAGGCAGGCGCTTAGAAGGGTAAGATAGGGCACCGTAATCACCAGCAATTGACGCAGGTCGCGGCCCTTTCTGAGCGCGATCTCTCGGGTGACGTCGTTGACCGGCGCGCCCCCAAACCACTGGGTATGCTCGCCGGCCGGCCAACTCGCCCGCTTCCAATGCGCCGCGTCGAGCTGGTGGGCCTCGCCGGTGACGAAGCGGTGGACCTGGCGGGGAAAACCGATCTGCATGCGGTGCTCGACGCCCAGGTTCATCATCGCCAGCGCCGTCAGAAATGATTCGCCGGCAAATTCGAGCGCCGGATGGTGTCGCTCGTCGAGCATGCGCCCGGTCTCCCAATCGACCCGCGAAGGCCGGTAAGCAGCCTCGAGTAGGCTCGCCAGACTCGACGAGCGGCGCCGGGCGGTCGACTCCGACAGCTCCGTGGTGCGCTCGATCGCCTGCAGGCACGCCTCGCGGGTGGCCAGCGCCTGCCCGGCATCGAGCGCCTGGCGCTTGATGCCGTTGGCCAGCTTGACGATATCCTTCGAGAAGAGCGCCTTGCTGAACAGACGCCCGCGCGCCGAGACGCTCTCGGCGAAGGTCGCCCCCGCCTCGGTCGGCTGCCAGACCCGCTCCGCGGTGGGGCGCAAAAACCCCAGCCAACTGCCCAGGCTCGCATAATAACGCACCGTGCGCCCGTCGACCTCGAGCGCCTCGGCGAGCGCCTCGATCCCGGACTCCTGAGCGTCGACGGCCTCCATGAGCCCCACGAATAACGTCAGATTATTCGCCTGGGGCACCTCGGCGCCGCTGGTCAATAGCTCCAATTGTGCCTGTGATTCGCTCATAGCCTTCACTATAGCGTAAGTAGGGCTATTCAGGCGAACGCGACGCAGGCACGGGTGTGTTCATCGTCTGTCGGTCAGTACTGCACTCCCTCCCCACTTTTGGACTGCAAAAGTACGTATTTAGCGCCCCGAGTTGATTAAGCAGATCAGCTCGGGGCGTTTTT
>JBKGZI010000082.1:0-16397 GCA_046545675.1 Persicimonas sp. | reverse complement strand
ATCTACACGGAGGTCTTCCAGGTGATCGCGATCATCTCGGCGGCTGTCGGCGTGTTGTGCTTGATGTTGACTCCCATTCTCAAGAAATGGATGCATGGGGTGCATTGACGTCTCGACGGTTTGTGCTTTCTCGGGGCGTTCGGGTTGTTGAGCAGCCCCTCCGTCGAGCGCTGTAAAGCGCGCTCGCCACCTCCCCAACGGGCAAAAAACGCCCAATAGGGAGGAACTCACAGCCGATCGGCGGCTTGGCTGCTTTTTGTTCGAATCGTGATGCGGCTGCTTTCTGAGGCCACGAAAAGCAACCCCTGCGCGATCTGGCAGGGAGTTCCTCCCTATGCGGCGTTCAGCCGCCATGGGGAGGTGGCGCGCCGAAGGCGTGACGGAGGGGCTTCTCAGCAACCATGGATGTTCATTCTGAAAGGGTGCCGGAAAGGCTGGTCGTCAGGTACGCGGCTCAGTCTCGGGGCTTCTCAGCAATCACGGAGCGACGCCCTGACGGCGGCGAGTTGGAACTTGTTGGCCCACGCCCTTGTCACTACACTCAAATCGGTCAACCCGTGATAGATGCAACAGGACTCGCCGTGAGTGATCGCACACCGCCAAAACAAGCCGCATTGAAGCTCGTCGACGGCCTGAGCGACGACGTCTCGTACGACGAGATATTGCACGAGTTATACGTTCTTAAGAAGATTGAGCGCGGGCTCGACGACGTAGAGAATGGAGACACCAAGCCGCATGACGAAGTCCGCGAGGAGCTCTCCCGGTGGCTCGCATAGTCTGGGCCGATTCTGCACGGGAGCGCTCCTCACTCACATTCGCTGTTGATGAGAATGCCGGTCTCGCCTTGGAAGCGTTTTCGTGGCGCGAGTCGTGCTGCTGACCGCGACTCGCCGCGACCTGCGCGTCGATTCAAAAGAGCCCCTTGAGAGGCCTCGCGGCCATTTTCAAAAAGTCATCGACGTTTTCCGGAGGTAATCCCACACCGGTCACGGCGACGCATGTCCGCTCGCAGGCTCTCTGGAAGTTGAAGAGCTTCTGCCACGCCTCCTCTGATGAGATGTCGCCCCAAGTCTCTCCAAGGCACACACCGGCGGGTTGGGCTTTCATCAAAGTCAGGCAGACAAATTGCTCACTTGGATTTCCTACGGTTGGATGCAGAAGTCCATTGTTTTCAAGCAACCTGCTGCGCAACCCGGGCGACGTGGCGACTTGGTAATGGCGTTCGAGTACGGGAACCGCTTCCTCCAGTCGCTCAAACCACATGTAGAATTCAAATTCTGAAATGAGGTTCATTTGGACTCCTTACTGACCGCTGAACTTGGGATGCCAAGTGGCGTGACTACCGCTTAATTTCGCAGCTTGCGCGCTTGTCGGGGTAGTCCCTTGTGGCCTCGAACTTGAAGATGCAGTGGCCCCTCTCGACTCGAAACTTCTCGTTCAAAGCTCTCGCTTCTTCGCCTTCCGCCAGGGCGATTGTTCTCACCTCTGGCCCCGTCGTCCAGGCGACCGGCAGCGACACGAAGAACACCCCATCGAAGGTGATTTCGAGTTCATGGGGATACGATCGGCTGACGCTACCGATTACAACCAGTCTCGATCCCTCATAGGAGAGAATATCCATGTCGAGCCACAGTTGCTGGCCGACGAATTGATTTATCCTGGCGAGCACTTTTTTCATATAAATTCCCTCACGCCGCCACGACACAGATCCCCCGCTCCGCAAAGACCTGCATCAACGCATCGAACAGCGTTTCACCGTCTTCGAAGCGAATCCAACTGCTCTCAGGTGCTAATAGGCTAATAGATTGGTCGATGCGAGATCCACACCCTACTTAGACGCCTCATCTTTTTCCGTTTTTTTCGCGCGTATTCTGCTGATCTTTATTTATCGGCTTCAACTCAAAGGGATATGTGATTTCAACGCCTTCTCTGGACTTAGGAAACTTCAAGCTATTTACAGCCTTTTTTAAGCATGCGGTACGCTTCTTGGAAATGGGATTAGGCTCGATGACCTGGGTCACGCGAGTCGAGCCATCAGGGCTTATTCGGATTTTCAGTTTGATACTGACTTGCTTGTTAACTGTTTTGCACAATCAGCACGGACGTCCTTGTTAGAACGAATTGTTCCAAGGATATCTGCTCGCCTCGGGTGATCTGGCAGAATTGTCGGATCTCTACAAATGGGTTCGTAGCGATACTCAAGCAGCTCGCATATAGACGGAGGAACCCATTCATCCTCTTCTGTAGACTTTTCCTCGTCCTTCGATTTTTTGTCTTGAGCAACGGGCGAACGGGGGGCGAGCCCGCCGATGATCATGACAACCACTAGAAACGCAAATCGCAGCCAGGCCCTTTTAGCCATGCAAACCTCCGTTCTCGATAGGTTCCCGTTATGTTGATGGCGGCATCAGAAGCTTGGTTGAGTTAATGATGCCGCGCCTGAGGCTGTGCCCTGGAGATGCAATGATCTCCGACCGTATGTCCGCCTCACCATTCAGCTTTCTTCGAACCCGCTTCGTCTCCCGTCTCGAGTGCGCGCCGCGCGGCACGAATTTGCTGGTAGACGTCGCGCACGTTGTCGACAAACGCGAAGCGCGGCGGAGAGTTCTTCCCGGCCATCGGCCAGCCAGCATCGGCGTAGCCGCTCGACATGCCGAAGGATGAGCTGTCGCGTCCCATTTCAATGGTGCCGTTTCCGTCACGCCGCTCCTCGAGGTCGAACTCGTCGAGTTGCTTAAGTCGCTTCGATTGTACCTTGTCGAGGCGCTTGCCCGAGATGATGAGAACACGCTCATTGGTCAAGCCGTAGTAAGTGTGGGCGCGCTTTCTCGCGGCAACGAAGAACCGCCCGATCATCATATACAGGCCTATGACGACAAAGAACGACCCGAAGATGGCAAAGGGCCAGACGCCATGGAGCAGCACAATTGTCTCCCACGCTATGGCGAAGCCACCCCACAGTAGCGAAAAAGGAATCAGAAAGAAGTCGAGGCGCGTAAATACGACGCCCTGGCGAGGCCGTCCGGCCCACAGGAGTTCCTCTCCCGGGTCGAGTTCGCGGTCGATGATGCGAGCGGCGTTGTCGTCCATTGCGCCCCCCATTGTCGAAGGTCGTGTGCAGGGTGAGCGCCAAGATACCAAAGGCACCTCCGGCCCGAAAGCGTGGGTCTTCCGCTCGTGCTGTGGCTTCGCGAGGATGGGAGTGCCAGCTAAGTCCCACCCACCTTCCGAACAGTATTTAGGGCGTGATCCTCGAGCCGGGCGAAACGGCGTACCTCATCGGTTACCGGAATGGTGATTTCTTCGTTGTTGGGCGCGATACTTCAATTGAGTCGAGTGACGTAGACGCGAAGAAGTCTCCGACTACGGTTTGGTAGATTTTTCGGGGGTGTGCTTCGTGAGCTTAGGTCGACCCTGCAGGTGCGCGGCAAAGTCCTGTGCTTTCTCGGGGCGTTTGGGTTGTTGAGCAGCCCCTCCGTCGAGTGCTGTAAAACGCACTCGACACCTCCCCATCGGGCAAAAAACGCCCGATAGGGAGGAACTCACAGCCGAACGGCGGCTTGGTTGCTTTGCGTTCGAATCGCGACGCGGCTGCTTTCTGAGGCCACGAGAAGCAACCCATGCACGATCTGGCAGGGGGGCCTTCCTTTGGCGCGTTTACGCGGGTTGACGGTGTCGTTTGCGCCAAGAGCGACCGAAGGGAGCTCCGCGCCCTGCATTCCGAGGGCGGTCGAGCCGCATAAAGGCGGAAGCGTAGCCCTCGCCGACCGGAGCGGAGCCGATCCAAGAGCGACCGAAGGGAGCTCCGCGCCCTGTTGTTTAGGGCGCAGTGGTAGCCCTCGCCGACCGAAGGGAGCCCGGGGGCGGAGGTGCGCTTGGCGTTGAAGATGCTTTTTGGGTTTTTGTGGTGAGCGATATGTGACGTTTTGGGTTGTTGTGGTGGGCGATATGTGGCGTTTTGGGTTGTTGTGGATCCCCCCGGGGCTCCTTTCGCTTCGCTCCAGTCGCACGGTCAACCCGCATAAAGCCCGGGCTACCCATGCAACGCTGAACAACGCGTTGCGGAGCTCCCTTCGGTCGCTCTTGGATCTCTCATGCGTGTCGGCCCGGGCTGCGCGGCGCCTCGAGAAGCGAAAGAGCCGCTTGTTGAGGCCCCCTCCGACGTGCGCTGAACGGCGCGCACGCTACCTCCCCAGAATCTGGGGAGGGGTGGCAAGACGGAGATCTCGGACCATCAAAAAGCAGCCATTTTGCGACTCGCCACCCCTCCACCGCTGCGCGGGGAGGTGCCGAGCGCGCTGGGAGCGAAGCGACCGAGTAGTCTTGGGCTGAAGCGAGGCGGAGGGGGGCAACAACAAGCAGCCAATTCACGACTCGAAGCCAGTCTGCGTTGGCAGTCGGCCTGGGCTCCCCGTTGGCACATCCCCACACGTGCGCACCTTTGACTACATAGGCTGTTATTGGGGACCACGGGGGAGCCATGAAGCGTTGTTTCCGCTGGATCTGCGTTCTGGTCGCGGCACTTCTTTGCCTGGGCATGACCACCGACGGGCTGGCCGACGTGTCCGAGGAGCGCGCCGAGCAGAGCAGCGTGGGTGGTGTTGACGAAAGAAGCATTGAGGAGTCGATGGAGCCGGACGGCGAGGCGTCGTTTGAGGAGGTATTTCCCCATGGCAAAAAGTCAGTAGTAGATCGGCAGGTCTCGGGGGCCGCGGCGGTGTTGCGGGCGGCGCATAAAGCCGCGCTTCGCGGCCACGAGGGGCGCAAAGACTACCGCGAGGCGTTGGTCTACCAGGCGGCGTCGCGCCGCGCGTTAAAGGCCGAGCGCTTTGCGCTGGCGATGTATCTGACGCTGCACGCCCGCTCGCTGGCCGAGCAAGTTCTCTACGCCAATACCAGCGAGCGTCCTCCGCGCGACCGCTCCGCCAGCCTCGAGCTCATCAAGCGGGCCGGCGGCGTCGACTCCGAGGAGGTCGACGATTATCTCGACCAGGCCAGCAAATACGTGCCTGGCGCCGGCCTCCTATTCGTCGATGAAGAGCAATAGTCAATCCATCCAATAGGGCAACTCGTCCATCGCCTCGCCGAGGATCTCGAGGGCCGGCTTTTCGCGCTCTTCGTAATCGGGGATGTCGGTGATGTCGCCGCCTACGCCCCATTGTTCCCAGCGGTAACGGTCGGTCTCGCCGAGTAGATCGTCGTTGTGGGCCACGCTCACGGCGATGCCGTTGGTGACGGCCGTCTCGATGACACCCTTTTGCTGGCCCTTCTTGCTGGCGTGCAGGACCTTGAGGCGGGCCGGGTCTTTGACGTTGAGCAGCGTCCAGGGGATGCGGATGTCGATGCGATCGTCGTCGACGACCACCGCGTCGTGGCTGGTGGCGGTGTCGTCGGCGGCCCGGATGGACAGGTGGCCGATCTCGTGCTTGGTCTCGGGGTAGGTCTCCTCGCCGTCTTTGCTCTGGATCTCCTGGCTGTTGAGCCAGGTGACGAGCTTCCAGGGGGCGCCGTCGGTCTTCGTCGAGCTGTACACCGAATCCGGTGCGGGTGTGCCGTGCCAGATGCGGAAGGTGTCGTAGGCCTGGGTGACCATCAGGTCGGCCTTGTCGGTGCCCTCGATGACCAGCGCGAACTCGTTTCGGTTATTCGTCTCGACCCCATTGGGCAGTACGGACTCGCCGAGCTCCTCGTCGAATTGGCCGCTGTCGGCGTCGCCGTAGGTGTCGAAGGCGACGACGAGCTCGTCGCTGCTCGAAACACTTCCGCTCAGATCCAGGCGCACGTGGAAATAGGCGGCGTCGTGGACCAGAGTGACGTCTTCGACAGGGTCTTCGGCCGAGAAGCGATCGCCTTGCTCGTCGAATGGGGGCGCGCCGAGGTCGAAGGCGAGCAGCCCGAAGTTTTGCTCCGGGGCGGTGACGTTGTGCCAGAAGGCGCGCCGATCTTCGTCGGAGTCGCGAAGGTCGGTGATCCAGGTGGGCTTCCACCACTCGTCGATCCAGGCGAAGAAGGCCGCCCCGGCGGTGTTGGCCTCGTAGGCATTTCGGAAGAGGCGGCCGCCGACCTCGCCCATCTCGACCTCGGTATGCCCGCCGTGGTTCATGTTGCGCTGATAGCTCCAGTGGGCGCTCCCCCAGCTCGACGACACGCCGGTCTCCCCGATGAAGACCGGGATGTCGCTGTGGTGCTGTCTCAGGTCGAAGAGGTAGCCCAGATAGGAGTTGGGGCCGTCATCGTCGGAGAATTCCTGATAGTCCGGGTCGTTGATGATGAAGTCCGGGTAATACGGATAGGCGTGGTAGGTCGCAAAGAGCCCGCCCGGGGCGTCGACCGCCTCGATGACCGACATATCGAAGCTCTCGATATCCTCCTCGGTCCACTCCTCGCCCTCGGTGGGGTGCTCGATGGGGTCGAGCGTGGGCCAACTGGACACGCTCAGCGGCCGGGTCTGATCATAGTTCGCCAGCTCGTAGTCGATGACAAACTCGACCTGCTTGGCCCACCAGACCTCGGCGGGTTGGCCGCTTTCGACGCGCACGTGATCGCCCTCGAAGCTGGTGCGCTGGCCGTCCTCGGGGTCGTATAATTCGTTGGTCAGCACGATCTCGCCGGGGGCGACCTCGCGGCCGATGATCCAGCCCAGATTCCACTGGGAGATATTGGCCTCGTAGGTGCCGTAGGCTTTGCCGAAGCGATGGTCGATATGGCAGTTGCCGTGGGTGCAATCGACCGCCTCACGGATATTTTGCCGGAAGTCCTCGGTCAGATTGTGCAGCCCCTCGAACTCCTCGTGCAGCCAGATGCCGTGGAGCACCCAGATGGGGTTGTCGGGGTGGGCCTGGTTGTGCTCGGCGAGCGCCTCATAAAAGCGCGGGTAGTGCAGAGTATAGATGCGCAGCGTGTTCACGCCGACCTGACGCATCCGGTTGAGCCAGCGGCTATAGTCGTCTTTGGTAGCCGCCAAGTGCCCGGCGCGGGTGCCCGGAAGCCCCACCCCCAGGTTGACCCCTTTCATGAAGATCGGCCGATACTGGCCGTCGGTCTTGACGGTCAGATAGTCGTTGGTCGTCGAAAATGGCACCCGCTCACTCTCGGTGAAATCGTCGGTCTGGCAGAAGCTCTCGCCGTCTGGACAGGTAAACGGGCCGTCATCCGGATCATTATTGTCGCCGCCGCCCTCCGCGTCGGGCCGCTCCCCTGGCGGCACGTAATCGTCGCAGCCGACGAGCCCCGCGCCTGCGAGCAAAACGCAGATCAGCAACGGACAAAGCCTCCCGGCGACGCGACGTGCAGCGTGTGCCATATACCCCTTTTTATGTAATCGGCGCAGATTGCAGATCAAAACTCCCCAAAAATCTGTGCGTCCGATGGACGCCTCATCCAGATGGTTAAATTCCATAGCAGCCCCCGAGCAGCCGTCGATCTTCGTCCCCCATGGGTGGCTCTTGTGTCTGCACCGAAGCTAACCGCCTGCGCCGGCTGCTCAATGGCGCGATCAGATAGCGATACGCAGCGATCGCGGTCAGCTACGCCGCAGCTGCCGGAGGTCGGGGACGTCTGAGGTTCGATCCCTGTTCGTCGCAGCAACAGTGGTGATGTTTGCGGTTAACGCACTGGCAAAGGGTAGAAGTCATGCATCCAGAGTTTGGAGTAAAACGCGTGTGGGTCCTCGGAGCCGCCGCGCGCGACGACGATCTGGATTCGGTGCTCGACGGTCGCGGGCTCGAGGTGCAGCGGTTCACCGGCCTCGAGGAGTTGCTCGACGGGCTCGACGAGCACACCCCGGCGCTGCTTTTGGTCGACGCCGATGTCTTCGATGCCTCCGATCGCCTCGAGGCGTTCGTCGAGCGGCTTCGCGGCCAGCATGAGGCGAGGTTTCCCACACTGGTGCTCACCGACCAGATCGGCGGCGAATGGCGCCGGCGTCTGTATAGAGCTGGTGTCGACGATTGGGTGGCCAAGCCGGTGGTGGTCGCCGAGTTGAGGGCCCGCGTATGGGCTCAACTGGCCCGCTACTCCGGGGACGGGCAGGCTGGGGACGGGCAGGCTGGGGACGGGCAGGCTGGCCACAAGCCTGCCGGCACCGTCACCAAGCTCGACTCGCCGCTTTCGGTGCTCGTCTGCGACGACGACGCGATGATCCACCGGGTGTTGCGCTCGGCCTTCGAGCGCCGCGGCTGGTTCGTCAGCGAAGCTCGCGACGGGCGCGAGGCGCTGGATATGGCCGCCGAGCATGACTTCGACATGGCCGTCTTCGACTTGAATCTCCCGTATGCAAACGGCTTCGAGTTACTCGATGCCTTCGCCGAGATGGGCGCCGGGGGGCCGTCGCGCTCGGTCATATTGAGCGCCGAGCGCCAACCGGAGTCGGTGCTGCGCGCTTTTAGGTTCGGCGCCGACGACTTCGTCGGCAAGCCGGTCGACCCGGACATCCTGGTGGCGCGCATGCAACGGCTGATTCGACCCTCCACAAAGGAGAGGCGCGATGACTGAGTATTTCGTCGACCTATGGGAGGTACTGTGGGGGACCCCGCTGTACCGGGGCATGATGGTGGCCATTGCCGTCGAGATCGCGCTGGTCTGCGCGTTGATCGTGTGGCTGTGGATCCAGTCGGGCCGCCAACTGGCCGGAGATCGGGCCCGCGACCGCTTTGTCGAGGCCCTCGAGGGGCCGTTTTTCGAGGCGCTGGGCGACCCCGAGGCGCTGGGCGAGTGGATGGGCCGCGCCCAGGACCATCCGCGCGAATTCGTGCGCGACTTTGTCGCCCGATATCTGCTGCACACCCGCGGTCGGTCTCACGACACGCTCGTCGAGTTGTACCACGGATTCGGCTACGCCGCCGACGACCACCAGCAGGCCCGCTCGGTCAGCGAGAGAAAGCGCCTCGAGGCGATGCGACGCCTGTATGTGGTCGCCACCGAAGAGGACCGCGAGGTGCTCCTGGAGCACGCCGACGCCGACTATCTATCGCGGATCCTCGCCGCCCAGACCTTGGCCCGGGTGGGCAAGGCCGAGGACATCGTCGAGATGCTCCAGGGGCTCGATATTCGCACCCAGATGATGGAGGTGCCCGTCCACGCGGTCCTCGACGAGCTCGATCGCGAGTCGCTGCGCTACGTCTTTACGCGCTGGAAGAAATTCGAGTCCGGCCGGCTGCGCCGGGTGCTGTTGGAGACCGGCGCCGAAGAGGGCCTCGAGGAGGTCGTCGCTGCGCTGGGCGAGGCCGCCCGATCCGACGATATGGAGGTGCGCATCGGCGCGTGCATCGCCGCGGCCCGGCTGCCCGAGCGCGACACGCTCGGCCTGCTCATCGACGCGCTGGGCGACCCCGACTGGCAGGTGCGCGCGCAGTCCGCCAAGGCGCTGGGCCACCGCGGTGAGCTGGCGGCCATCGACCCGCTGTCCGAGGCGCTCAAAGACCGCGCGTTCTGGGTGCGCCAGGACGCCGCCATGGCGCTGCGCCAGCTCGGCGAGCGCGGCCGCCGGCGCCTCGGCGAGATCGCCGCCCACTCCGACGACCGCTACGCGGCGGAGTCGGCCGGCCAGGAGTTGCAGCGCTACCGTCTTCTCTCCGAGACCCGAGGTGCCACGGTATGAGAGAATTTATCGATGTCTTCGTGCTGTGTTATTTCATCGGCCTCAATGGATTCTATGGGCTGCTGATCTTCTTTTCGGTGCTCGAGATCGCCCGCAGGAAGGCCGCTCAGATGCCCGAGCTGGATGCCTCGGTGCTCGCCCAGGCCAGCACGCCGCCGATCTCGGTTCTGGCGCCGGCCTACAACGAGGCCGAGACGATCGTCGACTCGGTGCGTGCCTTTCTGCAGCTCGAGTACCCCCAGCATCAGGTCATCGTGATCAACGATGGCAGCACCGACTCGACCCTCGAGAAGCTCCAGGCCGAGTTCGACCTCGAGCCGGTCGACCTGATCATCCGCCGCGAGATCGAGACCAAGCCGGTGCGCGGGGTCTACCAGTCCCGCAAGGACGCCCGGCTGTACGTGGTCGACAAAGAAAACGGCGGCAAGGCCGACGCGCTCAACGTGGGCATCAACACCTCTCGTTACCCGCTGATTTGCTGCGCCGACGCCGACACCATCGTCACGCCCAAGGCGCTGCTGCGCATGGTCGAGCCGTATCTATACGACCCTCAGGGGGTGGTCGCCGTGGGCGGCACGGTGCGCCTGGCCAACGGCTGTAAATTCAACCACGGGGTGCTCCAGGAGGTCGGCGTGCCCGACTCCTGGCTGGCCCGCTTTCAGATCGTGGAGTATCTGCGCGGCTTTTTATTCGGCCGCATGGGCCTGAACCGCATAGGCGGCAACCTGATCATCTCGGGGGCCTTCGGGTTGTTCTCGCGCGAGACGGTCGTCGAGGTCGGCGGCTACGCGGCCGACTCGGTCGGCGAGGATATGGAGCTGGTCGTCAAGCTGCAGCGCCACGTCCAGCAGGAGAACCCGCCCCGGCAGGTCATCCACATCTCCGACCCCATCGCCTACACCGAGGCGCCCGAGGAGATGGAGCTTTTGAGCAACCAGCGCGACCGCTGGCACCGCGGCATGGCCGACACGATGTGGCGCCACAAGGGGATGTTCCTCAACCCGAAGTTCGGGCCGGTGGGCACGTTTGTCTTCCCGGCCTATCTGATGTTCGAGCTCTTCGGGCCGGTCATCGAATTATTCGGCTATTTCTGGTTCGTCGCCGGTATCTCCTTTGGATTCGTCGACGTCAAATTCGCGCTGCTCTTTTTGATCGTCGCCTTCTGGTTGGGCGCGCTGATGTCCATCCAGACGCTGGTCATCGACAATTGGGGGTTCAACCTCTTCAAAGGCTCGAAGTCGCGCCTGAAGCTTCTGGCCGCCGCGTTGCTCGAGAACCTCGGCTATCGCCAGGCCACGCTGTGGTTCCGCATCCGCGGGTTGATGAAGTTTATGGTCGGCGAGAAGTCCTGGGGCAAGATGACCCGCAAGGGCTTCGAGCGCCACTCGGAGCCGGCCGGCGAGCTGGACGAGGACCTGGGCGAGGCGCTCGACGCCGACGCCGAGCGCGAGCCGGTCCTGCGCGCCGCCTCGGGCGCCGAGGGGGAGTGAGTGATGCGAGCGGCTCGCCATTCACCTCGAAGACGAGCGTCGTCCGGCCCGGCCGGGTGGCTGCTGGGAGTTGGGCTGCTGCTGGTGGCCGGCCTTGGCTGCGGGTGTCATACCGCCGAGCCGACCCGTCAGCAGGCCGCGCCGGTCGAGTGTACCCCGCGCACGGAGGCGACCATGGACCAGATTCGCCAGGAGGCGATCAGCCGCGCCGAGCAATGGGTCGAGCCGGTCGACTATTCGGCGGCGACGCTCGGGCCCAGCCCGGCGCTGGCGGTGCTGTCGTATCCGGAGGCCGACGGCAGCCTCGGCGAGCGAAGCTTCGTATACGACGGGGCCCTGGCGTTGTTGTGGTTCGCCTGGACCGGCGACGAGCAGACCGCGCGCGGGCTGGCCGAGACGCTCATCTACCTGCAAAACGCCGACGGTAGCTGGGGGTTTAGCTTCAGCGCCACCGATCCCGACGACTACCAGGCCAGCTACGTGCGAAGCGGCGCGGTCGCCTGGGCGGCGCACGCGCTGGGCTTCTACGGGGAGCGCTACGGCCAACCGCGCGCGATCCGCGCGGCCCGCCGTGGGGCTGATTTTCTCGAGCGCATGCGCATCGGTGAGGACACCGCCGCGCGGGGGCTGGTCTCGGCCGGCCGGGGCAGGCCGGCTACCTACGCGCCCACCGCCGGCGGCCCGCCGCTTCGCTACGCGGTCGCCGAGCATCAATTCGACGCCCAGATCGTCCTGGAGCGATTCGCGCCGATGGTCGCCGGCCGGCTCGCCGAGCGCATGGTCGAGGTGCTGTGGCTCGATGACCAGGGCCGCTTCGCGGTGGCCGCCTCCGAGGACATCGACCGGCGCCGGGCGCTCGACGCCGCCGGCGCCTGGGGGGCGCTGTGGCTGTTGGGTCGCGGCGACGACGAGCGGGCGCAGCGAAGCTTCGACTACTCGGTGGGCCAATTTCGCACCGAGGACGACGGCATGCTCGGGTTTTGCCCGTATCGCGACGCCATCGACAACTATGACACCGACCGCTGCGAGGGCCACTTCTTCGTCGAGGGGACGATGAGCATGGGGCTGGCCGCCCACCGACTCGGCGACGAAGACATCGCCGGCCAGGTGCTCCAGACGGGCATCGAGCTGGGCTGTCGCGGCCCCATGGGGCTGGCCTACTCGAATGTGGAGATGCCCGGCTTTTCCACCCGAGCGGCCGCCGCGTCGACGCTGTGGTTTTTGTTTTTGGAACGCGAGATGCGCACCGGGCAAACCGCTCCGCTATTCGACGTCGAGTCGTTGGACGCCGGGTGATCGACCAGTCGACGTCTCCCTTCATTTAAGGGGAATCTTATGCGCTGGATACTTGCCGTATCGACAATCATCGTCGCGATGGCTCTGCCGGATATCGCCTGGGCGGACTGCGCCACCGAGGCGCGCTATCTGCGCATGCAATTGCGCTATAAGGAGGCCGAACAGACCGCGCGCGAGTGCATCGAGGAGCAGGACAAAAACGCCGACGCTTACGTCGAGCTGTCGCGCGCGCTGGCCGCCCAGGACGACCACGACGAGGCGATGCAGTGGGCGGAGCGAGCGCTCGAGGTCTACCCCGAGCGCGACAGCCTCAAGCTTCTGAAGGCGCGGCTTCTGGCCTGGACCGGGCGGGCCGACGAGGCACTCGAGCTGATCGAGTCGCTGCCCGAGGAGGTCTACGAGCACAGCTCGGCGATGCGGCTTCGCGCCGACGTTTTGTTGTGGAACGAGCGATATGACAAGGCGGTCATCTGGTACGACCGCTACGATGAACAAGACCCCGACAACCCCCTGGTGCTCTTCAAGCGCGGGCTCGCCTACCGCGGCATGGGCGAGCACGCCCGGGCGGTCGACGATATGGACAAATCCTGCGAGATCGCCCCCCAGGCCACCGAGGCCTGCGAGGCGCTCGAGGACTTCGCCCAGTCGAGCTTCCCGAAGGTCTACGCCAACCTGCACTACGGCTATAGCCGCGTGGTCGAGCGCCTCGACGGCTGGACGCTGCGCGGGGAGGTCGGCAGCGACATCACCGAGAACCTCACGGTCATGGGCAATACCGAGTGGCTCAACCGGCCCTTCGGCGACGAGCGCCAGGCAGACTGGCGCTTCAACACCGTGGGCGCCTACCAATTCGACGCCGGCCCCTACGCCAAGACCGGCGGAGGATTCACCCCCGACGCGACCTTCTCGCCGCAGTGGAACGCCTTCGTCGAGCCGGGCTGGACCTTCGAGGACTTCAAGGCCGGCCTGCGCTTTTGGCACGTGCAATTCCCCGACGTGCCGGTCGAGGTCCTCAACCCCAACTTCGAGGTATACCTGAAGCCGTGGATGTTCGAGTTTCGCTACTTTATGGCCCTCGAAAACGGCGGCGACCAACTCTACCACTCCGGCTTCGCCCGGGCGTTCTACTTCTTTACGAACCTGACGCAATTTTATGTCGGCGGCGGCCTGGGCGACAAAAGCGACTTTTTGGAGCCGCGCGAGGTCGACGCGCAGTCCCACTGGCTGGTGACCGCCGGCTTTCGCTACATGCTCAACCGAAACCACCGGCTGATGATCAGCGTGATTCAGCGCACCGACCAGGCGGACGTGGAGACCTACGACCAGATGGAGACGTTGGTGGGGTATGAGTTTCGATTGTGAGGAGGAGCAGCACGCGAAGGCTACAAAATGCACATCCAAGAGGAGCCTTATATGCATAAATCAACAATAGTCTTAATGCTCGCCACCCTCACCGTCGTGCTGACCGCCTGCTGGGGCCAGCGCGAGGACCAGCAAGGGCATGCCCAGGCCGTCGAGGACTGCACGTCGACCAAGACGTTGAGCAATCGGATGCTCAACAACGACACCACCTTGTCCTACGAGCCGGGGGTCTGCTTTATGGTGCCCGAGCAGTTGACCGTGGGCACCGAGGTGCGCCTCGAGGTCGAGCCGGGCGTCAAGCTGGTCTTCGCCGACGACGCCGGCCTGACCGTCCACGAGGGCACGCTGATCGCGCGGGGAACCGAGGAGAAGCCAATCGTCTTCACCGGCCGGCGCCGCGAGCCCGGCGCCTGGTCGGGGATCCGATTCATGAACTCCTCGGAGACCGAGAACGTCCTCGAGCACGTCACCGTCGAGTACGGCGGCGCGACGCCGGGTTATAAGGGCGTGGAGCCGGCGAATGTGATGTTCGACGACTACTACGGCACCATCGACGTGGGTGTCTCCCACGTCACGCTGCGCCGAAGCGGCGGCTACGGACTCTATGCCGAGGAGGACGTCCATGTGACGTTCTCGGACAATGTGCTCACCGAAAATAAGCGCGGCGCCGCGCACCTGCACCCGGTCTTCATCGACAACCTCGACGGGTCGAGTCGCTATGTCGGAAACGAGGTCGACGTCGTCCGGATGGCCGGGGCGACCTTCGACCGACAGCGGCTGAGCTGGCCCGGCCTGGAGGTGCCCTATGTGGTCAGCGGCGACATCCACCTGACGGGCAACTCCTTCGTCGAGATCGGGCCGGGTGCGACGTTCAAATTCGAGGAGAATACCGGGGTCTCGGTCTTTCGGTCCCGGCTGGCCGCCGAGGGCAAAAAGGACGCCCCGGTGGTGTTCACCGGCCAAAAAGAGGTGCCCGGCTATTGGCGAGGCATTCGATTTGTGGACAGCAATAGCGTCGACAACGTCCTCGAGCATGTGGCGATTCGCTACGGTGGCGCCAACCCGACCTTCAAGGGCGTGGAGCCGGCCAACCTGATGCTCGACGACTACTACGGCAAGGTGCGCCTGCGCCTACACAACACCGAGCTGAGCCACAGCGGCCAGCACGGCCTCTACGCCGAGCAAAAGATCGAGCTGGACTTCGCCAACAACCGACTCGTCGACAACGAGCGCTCCTCGGCGCTGCTCCACCCGCGCATCGTCGGCGCGCTCGACGCCCAGAGCAGCTACGCCAGCAAGGGCAAGGACGGCCGCCTCGAGATTCTTGGGGAGAACCTCGACGGCATCGAGGCGACCTGGCCGTCCATCGACGCCACCTACGTGGTCCGCGGCGACGTCCTCATCCGCGACGACGCCCACGTGACCATCGAGCCGGGCGTGACGGTCGCCTTCAGCGAGGGCGCCGGCCTGTCGGTCTACCGCGCGCGGCTGACCGCCCGAGGCACCGAAGAGGCACCGATCATCTTCACCGGGGCGCGCAAAAAGCCGGGGTACTGGAAGGGCATCCACCTGGTGGACACCTCCAGCGTCGAGAATGTCTTCGAGCATGTGGTCGTCGAATACGGCGGCAGCTCGCGCAGCTTCAAGGGCGCCGAGCCGGCCAACCTGATGTTCGACGACTATTATGGGCTGGTCGCCGCCACGCTCAACAACGTGACCAGCCGCCACAGCGGCGCGGCGGGGATGCATATCGAGGGCCAGGCGCAGATACGCAGCTCGCGGTGCTCGTCGATCAAGATCGAGGATGATACTCAGGTCACGCGGGCGGGTAAGAGTTTGCGGAGGGCGTGTCGGGGGTGACTCGATTCACTCATGGGGGGCATGCGCTCCGTCGACGCCGCGAAGGTTTATGCGGGTTGACCGCGCTCCGTCCTTCGCCGCAGCGTGTTGGTGTGTGCAATTCCTGCGCGTTTTACAAACACCTGCCAAACAGAGAAATCGGCTTCTGGCGCTCACGAGACATAGATCCACGCAACGATGTTCCGTTTTTGCCGAAAACCGTAGTAGGGCCGCCGCTGCGCCCTGTCATCCACCAACTACGGAGGCATCTATGTCAGAATCAACGGACGAGAAAGAGTATTCGAGAGGCTATCTTCCTCACGTTCACACCAAGCGAGGCCAGACCATCACCTTGCGGCTGCACGACTCGCTGCCGGTCGCAAAGTACAAGCAGATGCTGGCGATGGCCGACAACGCAAAGGAGCGCTACGAGATCACCGATCGCTTCCTCGACGAGGGTCGCGGCTCGTGCATCTTGAAGCGGCCCGAGGTCGCCGAAATCGTGCGCGACAGCATCCTCTGGTGCGACGGCAAGAAGTACGACCTCAAGGACTGGGTCATCATGTCCAACCACGCCCACATGTCCTACTTCAACGGACGCAAACCTCCCACGCGTGTTGCCGGCGAAATTAAATCGTTTACGACCAACGAAATCATCAAGACCTGCGACGACATCGATGCGCCCATCTGGCTACCGGGCACCTTCGACCGGTACATTCGAGGCGGCCGCCACGACTTCAACGTCCAGCGCTACATTTGGTTCAACCCGGTGCGCGCGGGGCTCGTCGACGATCCGTGGGACTGGGAGTTTT
>JBKGZI010000081.1:0-16425 GCA_046545675.1 Persicimonas sp. | reverse complement strand
ACCAAGAAACCAAGCCGTTCACCGGCTCTTACTCTCCAACCACGCCTTCGTGAAAATATTATCCGGCAGCGGCTTCAGGTCGACCGAGCGGAACAAGACGATGGTGCGGTTGCCCTTTTCGACCTCGTCGAAGATGCGGATCTCCTTCGGGAAGTAGACGAAGTCGTCTTTTGTGTCGCTCTTCACCTTGCTCCACTTCGGATAATAGGTCGTGCGAATGAGCCTGCCGGAGAGGGCAAATTCCTGGAGCTTGAGCACGTTGCGGGAGTCGGTGTCCATCCAGACTTCCATGACCGGGTAGGCCACGTCGTCGGTGTCTTTGGCGGTGAGCTTGAGGTGGTGGACATCGAATTTGCCCAGCTCGTCCTTGCCTTCGTAGCTGGGCTCGAATTGCTCGGCGAGGTTCCACTCGTCGAAGTCGCGCCGCTGCGAGCCGGTGCCGCCGATGCGCTCACGCTCGGTGCGCCGCTCCCATTTGCCCACGTTGGGGTCGTACATGAAGAGGTTTTGGTCGATGCGCAGGTAGCCCTTGCCGGCCTCGGACTTCGGCTTGTTGAAGAGGATGACCATCCGGTCGGCCGCGTCGCGCCGGTAGATCGACGCTTCGTAAAGAAGTTCGCTTTTGTCGTCATCCTTCTGATCGATATACACCCGCGCCTTATAGTCGCCGGTGCTGCGCTGGCGCTCGTCGATCTCCTCGAGCAGCTCGACCATCTCGGCCTCGGAGAGCGCGTCGTTGCTCTTGTCCTGGGCGAGGGCGGGTGTGGCGACAAAGAGAGCGGCGAGTAGAACGAATAGTATGAGTTTTTTCATCATCACTCCGTATGCTGTATCGCATCAACAGGCTGCATTCTCGCCGCCTTCATCGCCGGCCACAGCGCGGCCAATCCCGTAAACACTGTGATGGAGGCGATCGCAATGAGCAACTGCAAAGGCGCCACGGCGAGGTTGAGCGTGTCGCTCAAAAGGATCGCCTGGACGGCATCAATGGGGATCTGGATTTCAGCGGCGTCCAAGCCGACGGCCGCCCCGGCGCCGAGCAGGCCGCCCACCGTCGAGGCCACAAACCCGAGCATCATTGCCTCGAGCATGAATAAAACCAAGATCTGCCCGCGCCCCATTCCCATCGCCCGCATCGTGCCGATCTCGGAGGTGCGCTCTCGGACGGCCATGAGCATGGTGTTGATCATGCCCACGCCGATGATCACGCCGAGCACCACGACGATGAATAAACTGACGGTGTTGATGGCGGTCAGGATGAGATCTAAGAACTCGATCTGATCCTCCCAGGTGGTCAGGTCGATCTTTTGGCCGGTCCACTCCTCGCCCTGCGACTGCCTGAGCTTGGCGAAGAACCGCTGTGAATTATGCTCCATGACGTCGAGACCCTCGGCCTCCAGCGCCGCACGAAGCTCGCCGATCGCCCGGCGAGCCTCGTGCGGGTCCTCGAGGTAGATCATGATCATGCCGGTGACGTCGTCGCTGAGCCCGTATAATTCGCGCAGCGTTTCCTTGGGCATGAACACCGCGAAGCTGCTCAGCAGTCCGATATCTTGGGCGATGGCGGCCACGGTGACGTCGGTGGTGTTGGCGACACCGGAGAAGGTCTCGGCGCGCAGCGTCAGCGGATCGCCCACGCCGACCTCGAGGCGCTCGGCCTGGCTGGCGAAGAGCAGCACGGTGTTGGGCTCGGAGAGCCGGCTGGGATCGCCTTTGACCTCGTCGGAGCCGCCCTCTTTATAGGCCGACTCGGGCGCCAGGCGCAGTACGCCGGAAAAGGCAGTCTCCTCGCTGATGTCCACGCCCAGCAGCAGGCTCTGGATGGTCTGGGTCGGGCCGATGATGCGCGCATAGCCCTGGGTGCGATCGACGATGCTGGTCGCCCCCGGGGTGTGCTCCTCGACGATCTCTTTGACCCGCGGCGCGTCGAGCACGATCGGCTCGGCGTCCGATGGGGTCGGCTTGAAGAATCCGGCGACATTGACGTGACCCGAAAACAGCACCGTCGCCGAGTGCACCACGCTCGTGCGAATGCCCTCGCTGAGCGACAAGAGCAACATCAACAGCATCGTCACGCTCGCCACGGCGACCGACAGCAAAAACGAGCGCCGGCCGGCCTTGATGAGGTTTCGAAACGCGATGAGAGAGAGCATCTTCATCGGTCAATTCCCCCGGATGGCGACGATGGGTTGGATGCGCGTGGCCAGCCTGGCCGGGTATAGCGTCGACAGGGTGCTGATCACCTGGATGGCCAAAAACGCCCACAGCACGTTGGCCGTCGACAGGCTCGGATAGAGCGTGTCACCGGCGAATAAAAACCGCAAAAACGACGTCGTCGCCGGGATGCCGGTCTGCCCGGCGATCCAGATCACCAGCACGCCCAGGCCACAGCCCGCCAGGCCGGCGGCCACCCCCAAGATCAGCGTCTCGATCAAGAAGAGCGCCATCACATACCAGCGCTTGGCGCCGATGGCGCGCATGGTGCCGATCTCGCTGGTCCGCTCGACGGTCGCCATGACCATCGAGTTATTGATGATCACCATCGCCACCAAAAAGATGATGCCGATGGCGATCAGCAGCGCCAGCCGAATGACGATGACGAATTGGCCGACGATACCGGCGGCAGCCTGCCAGTCGATGACCTTCAGCTCGAGCTCGTTTCGCTCGATGGCACGCCGGACCTCCTCGTGGGTCTGCTTCAATTTGCTGGGATCTTCGAGCAGGATGGCCGCGTTTCGTGCCAGGCCCTGGTCGATCTTGGTCGGGTCGTAGCCGTCGCGCCCGTCGCGGTTGACGGTCACCGCCGGCTGGTCGGCCTCGTCGGCCTCGTCGGATTGCCCGAGCGCGTCGTCCTCCTGTTCGACGACCAGCTCGTCGCCGCCGCCGAACAGCGCGTCCTCGGCCCCTTCGCGCCGGACGTCGTCGACGCCGACCTCCTGGCGAATCTCGTCGAGCTCGGCGAGGGCCTCTTTGGTCATCGCGCCGTAGAGCGTGCGAAACGTCGGCATATCGATGACCTGGACCGAGCCGGCCAGCCGTGAATCCTCCATCCCCTCGAACTCGAAGGTGCCCCAGACTTTGACGTTGGCCGAGCGTGCGAACCCGCGCCTGCTAAACGCCTGCAGAGTCAGCGTCTGGCCGACCTCGAATTCATAGAGGCGCATCAGCGGGGCGATCTCGTCGTAGAAGAAGTCGTAGCGCTCCTGGAAATTGGCGTCGGTCAGCGCAAAGAACTCGGTCAGCACATCTTTGATGCCGTCGGCGTCTTGGTCCTGCGGGCGGCCCAAAAACTCCGCGACGCGCTGCTCGATCTGGTCGACCTTGCCCGGCGGCAGCCCGAAGGTCACGCGGCCGTATTGCTTCTGGAGGCGCTCGACATCCCCGCGCAGAATCTCGTCGTCGGCCAGCGTGCGGTCCTCTTCGTAGAGTTCCTCGTGGAGTGTGTCGAAGGTGCGCGCAGCGCGATTCTTCAGCCACGAATCATAGGTGCGCTCGCTGACGAGCACCCCGTGTTCTCCAGGTGGAATCATCTCGCCGCGCACGATGCGGAAGCGGTCGAAGTGCTGCTCAAAGCGGCCCGGATCGGTGCCGAGCACTCTCAAAATGATCAGCCGGCCGTCCGAGTCCAACGGTGCGATCTTGGTGTCCAGGAAGAACAGCGCGTCGCTCGACTCCTCGCGAAGCTCGACGTCCCAGAAGCGATCGTCCAGCACCCGGTCGAGTGCGGCCAGGTTCTCCTCGTAGCGCTCGGGCTCGGAGGTGATCTCGGCGCGTCCCTGTTGCTCCCGGCGCAGGTCGGCGGCCATCGCGCGCATCTGCACCTCCAGGGTCTCGACCTCCTCCCAACGCTCCTGCGAGGACGCCCGGCGAAGCTCGGCGAGCAACTCGTCGATGCGGTTGCCGATGACAAAGCGCGCCTGCGTCATCCCCATCGGCACCACCGCGCGCACATTGTCCACATCCTCGAGCACCTCGCGCACCCGCGCAAAATCCTGCATCTCGCCGACGTCATCGCCCCCAAAGGCGACCTCGCCGAATAGGGCGAGTTGATCGTTAGCCTCCGCCGAATAGACCTGCAGATGGCCCGCCAAGCTCTGGGTGACCGTGCGCTGCATCGACTCCTCGACGCTGTCCAGCAGCGAGGTGCCCACCACCAGAAGAGCGGTGCCGAACATCAGAATAAAGCCCACGATCAGGCTCTTCATCCGGTGGCTCACCACGCTGCGCGCAGCCGTGAGCACGAGGAGGCGAAATGTGGATAGCAGGTTGCTCATTGGCTATGCTTCCACGCTCTGAGTCACTTGCCCGGCGGGCTCGCCGGCCACCCGCCCATCGACCAACTCGATGACGCGGCCGGCCCGCTCGATGATCTTGGGGTCGTGGCTCGAGAAGATGAAGGTGGTCTGCATCGTCTCGTTGATGTCGCGCATCAGGTCGATGATGGTCCGGCCGGTTGCCGAGTCCAGGTTGGCGGTGGGCTCGTCGGCCAGCACGATCTGGGGCTGGGTGACCAGGGCGCGGGCGATGGCCACGCGTTGGCGCTGGCCGCCGCTGAGCTCGTTGGGGCGCTGGCGTAATTGTGGAGTCAGGTCGACGCGTTCGACCATCTCCTCGACGCGCTCGCGTCGCTCCTGCTTGTTCAGGTCGCCCTTGAGCAGCAGCGGAAACTCGACGTTGTGAAAGAGGTCGAGCACGTCGATGAGGTTGAAGCTCTGGAAGATGAACCCCAGCTTGTGCAGCCTCAGATCGGTCAGCTCGCCGTCGGACAGCTCCGAGGTCGACTGGCCGTCGATGAGCACCTCGCCGCGGGTGGGCACGTCGATGCAGCCGATCAGGTTGAGCACGGTGGTCTTTCCGCTTCCCGACGGCCCGGCGATGGTGGTGAACTCGCCGCGTTCAATCGCCAGGTCGACGCCGCGGACAGCCTCGACCACGGTATTGCCCAGCGGGTAATCCTTGTCGACGTTGAGAAGCTTGACGATCGGGGGCATGGCTGAGAACTCCAGGGGCGCGTTGATCCTGTGCAGATTGTCTGCAGCGCAATGGTCACCGCCTCTGGGCTATTTGACAAGGGTCCGCAAAGAACTATCGTGCGGGACGAATTCGGCGGAACTCGCAGGGTTTTCCGCTCGAGCCTAACGTCGTGAAATGACCCTGCTCGATTTGGACACGGAGATGATGGTGCGTTCGATACTTGGGCTTTTTGCTGCAAATCCATTCGAGCCGTTAAAAGAGTTGGCGCATAAGGTCGGAGAGTGCGCCGGCGAGGTTCCGGAGCTCTTCGAGGCCTTCTTCGAGGGCGATTACGAAGCGGTGCGGGCCAAAGCTAAGGAAATTAGCCAGCTCGAGCACGAGGCCGACCTGGTCAAAGACAAGGTGCGCGACCAATTGCCCAAGTCGATCTTCTTGCCGGTGGATCGCCGAGACCTTCTCGAGGTGATCGCCAGCCTCGACGCGATCGCGGATTGTGCTGAAGACGTCGGTATCCTATTTACGCTACGCCAGATGGAGCCGCACGAGGAGTTGATCGGGCCGCTCAAAGAGCTGCTGCCGTTGGTCATGGAGGTTGTCGATCAGGCGGTCGAAATCATCGATCACCTCGAGCTACTCGTCGAAGTCGGCTTCAAGGGCCCGGAGGTCCAGCAGGTCCAGAAGATGATCGAGGAGTTGGGCCGCATGGAGCACGAGGCGGACCTCATCCAGGACGAATTGGCCCGCACGCTCTTCTCGACGATCGGCGACGACATCAAGCCGGGAAGCCTCTTTGTATGGAATAAGATTTTGAACAAAGTGGGCGATGTGGCAAATACCGCCGAAAAAGCTGGAACGCGTGTTCGACTTTTCATCGCGCGATGATACATCGTGGCTCGGCGCAACGCCGGGTCTGCTATTGGAAACCAGAATTTAAGTTCGCATATCGAATTTTTTAGGCGCACGCCCCAGCGGGCTATTCGGCCTTTGTCGGGGAGCATCGGCGGCCTGAGACGATTCGACAGTGCATAGTTGTATTTTGTACGGGTCGATCTCGTCGGCTCTAGCCAAAGAGAAAGTCCATGGAAATCGTGTTGTACCTGGCTCTGGCGTTCGGCTTTTATATGGCCTGGACGATCGGGTCGAACGATGCCGCCAACGCCATGGGGACCAGCGTTGGTTCTGGGGCGATCACGTTCAAGGAAGCCGTCATCATCGCGGCGATCTTCGAGTTCGGCGGTGCGCTCATCGCGGGCAGCAGCGTCACCGACACGATGCGCAAGGGGATCCTCGATCCCAATCTCTTTAACGCGCTTCCCAACGGAGCCGAATTATTCGCGCTGGGGATGCTCGCCGCGCTCATCGCCGCGGCGATCTGGTTGCACCTGGCCGCGTTTCTTGGTTGGCCGGTCTCCACCACTCACAGTATTGTCGGGGCGATCACCGGCTTTGGGGCGGTCTCGCTGGGCATCTCCAACGTCAACCTGGGACTGCTGGCCACCATCATGGCCAGTTGGCTCATTAGCCCGGTGGTCGGTGGGCTGCTCGCCTTCTTCATCTTTTGGGGGATCCGAGAGTTGATCTTGGACGCCGACGATCCGGTGACCGCCGTCAAGAAGTGGGCACCTCTCTTTGCCTTTCCGGTCTTCGTGGTGCTTTCGCTGGTCTTATTCGTAAAGGGACTCAAGCACACCGATATCGCCGTGGGGCCCGTGGGCACGATGGGTATCTCGGCGGGCGTGGGCGTATTGGCCTCCGTGGTCCTGTGGGTCGTGCTCAGCAAGGTCGACCTGAAGGGAGCCACCGTCGGTGAGGACGACTCCCTCGAGAAGGACAGGGCGACGTTCTCAGAGGTCGAGCGGGTGTTCCGCTATCTTCAAACCATCACCGCATGTTTCGTCGCCTTTGCCCACGGCTCCAACGACGTCGCCAACGCCGTAGGCCCGCTGGCTGCGATCGTGAGTCTCTTCGACGGCAACGTCTTCCGTGAGTCCGCGGCCATCGGCACCGAGGTCGGCGTACCCATCTGGGTGTTGCTCATCGGCGGCATCGGGATTGTCGTCGGCCTGGCGACCTACGGCTACAAGGTCATCGAGACGATCGGTACCAAGATCACCGAGATCACCCCCAGTCGAGGCTTCGCCGCAGAGTTCGGCGCGGCGACCACCATCCTGGTGGGCAGCAAGCTCGGCCTGCCGCTGTCGACCACCCACACCGTCGTCGGCGCGGTCATCGGCGTCGGCTTTGCGCGCGGTATGAACGCGCTGAACCTGCAGATCATCTGGAATATCATCAAGTCCTGGCTCTACACGCTGCCGTTCACGGCCATTCTGACCGTGCTCTTGTACTGGGGCCTGAAGGCGATCTTCATCTGAGTTTCGCCATTGACGCCGCGCGCATGTCGCACCTTATGGGCTGCCACGGGTTTTGGGTTGAGGGTTTTGGGTTTTGGGTTCTGCAGGGTTCTGGGTACGACGGTCGGAGCAGAGTGCTGTACCAAGAACCAAGAACCAAGAACCAAGAACCAACCACCAAGAACCAACCACCAAGAACATTGGCGTACGGCGTAGATGCTGCGTGGGGCCGCAAGCTGGGCGCGTGGCGGGTAAGCTGCGAGCCTGCGCTCACAGCGGCCAAAAGATCGGCAAGAAGATGACCGCGATGATCGCCAAGATGATCGTCAGCGGTGTGCCCACCTTGATGAAGTCCACGAATTTATACTGCCCGGCGCCGTACACCAGCGTGTTGGTCTGGTAGCCGATAGGGGTGATGAAGCTCGAGGAGGCGGCAAACGCGATCGCCAGGACGAACGGTCGCGCGTCGAGGCCCAGCGAGCCGGCCGCGTCGAGGGCCACCGGGGTCAGCAGGATGGCCGTGGCCTGGTTGGACATCACGCTGGTGAGCAGGGTGGTCACGACATAAAAGCCGGCCAGCGTCGCTACCCCGCCGTAATCTCCGAGGCCCTTGAAGATAAAGTCGGCGATGAGTTCAATCCCCCCGGTCTGCTCGAGCGCTACGCCCAGCGGCAGGATGCCGGCCAGCAAAAAGATGACCTGCCAGTTGATCGACTCGTAGGCCTCCTTGAGCGAGACGACCCCCACGAGCACCAGCAAGACGGCACCGGCGACTGCGCTGACCGAGATGGTAAAGATATTCATCGCTGCGGTGATCACCACCGCGGCGATGACCAGAATCGTGGGGATCATCAAGGCGCGTCGATAGCTGGGCAGGCCGATTTCGGAGACGACCAGAAAAGCCGGGTGGCGTTGCAGTTGGGCGACCTTGTCGCTCGGCGTTTGTAGCAGCAGCACGTCGCCGTGCTGCAACTGCTCATCGAGCAGATGATCGTGCAGGATCTCGCCCTCGCGTCGGATGGCGAGCACGTGTGCGGTGAATCGGTGAGGGAAGTCGATCTCGTGCAGCGACTTGCCGTCGATAGATGAGTTTGGGGCGACGACCGCTTCGATGAGTTCGCTCTCGACGCTCTCGAGTTCGGTGTCCGATAGTTCGACGTCGGGGCGAACGCGGATCGACTCGTCGGCCTCCAATAGGTGGATTGCCTCGGCCGAGCCACGCACCCGCAATACGTCCTGCGGCTCCAGGATCAGCCCTTCGTGGGGATGACCCAATGATACACCGTCTCGAAAGACCTCCAGGATATCGACATCTTCGCTGCCGCCCAACTCGGCCTCGGCGCAGGGTTTATGGGCGCTGGAAGCGTCGGGGCCGAGTTCGATCTCGGTCAAATAAGGTTGGACCTCGAAGGTCTCGGTCAGCGGCGCCTCCGCCCCCCGGTCGGGCATGAGCCACTCGCCGATGGTGAGCATATAGACGATGCCCACTCCAAAGAAGAGCAGCCCCAGAGGAGCCATCTCGAACATGCCGATCGGCGACATCCCGTGGTCGGTCATGATCGAGCTGACCAGGATGTTGGTCGAGGTGCCGATGAGCGTGCACACGCCGGCGAACATCGCTGCAAACGAAAGCGGCATCAGCACCTTGGTCGGGCTGATGCCGCCGCCGCGCGAGGCGTTGGTCATAATCGGCAAGAAGATGGCGACCACGCCCGTATTGTTGATGAACGCGCTCAACAAGCCCACCCCGCCCATCATGGCGGTCATCGCCCGCCGATAGGTTCGCTTATACAGGGACGACAGGATATTGCCCAAGATGCGGACCAGCCCGGTCTGGCGGAGCCCCTCGCTGAGCACGAACATCGCCGCGATGGTCACCGTCGCCGAATTGCTAAACCCGCTAAAGCCCTGCTCGGGGGTCACGATGCCGGTGAGCAGCAAGGCGGCCAGCACCAGCAGCGCGACCAGGTCTACGCGCAGCTTTTCGGAGACGAAGAGGACCACTGCCAGGACAGTGAGAACCAATACGACAACAAGTTCCCAAGACATCCCGGGGCCTGTTCACAGAGACTTCGAGGTGGGCCGACGACAAGCCGGCCGGGCTAAATGACGCGCACATAGAATAAATGCGCGCTTCGATTAGTCCAGCTCGAGCTTGTTATGATGGCGAATATCTTTGCCGCGCACCAAGAAGATCACCTGCTCGGCCAGGTTGGTCGTGTGGTCGGCCATGCGCTCGAGGTGCTTGGCGATCGCCTGCACGTGGGTGGCCGCCTGGACGATGTCGTCCTCCTCGCGCATCATCTCGATGAGCTCGCGGTTGACCGTGTGGTACAACTCGTCGACGAGATCGTCGCGCTCGATGACCGCTTGGGCGGCGTGGACGTCGCGGTCGATGAACGCGTCGATCGCCTCTTTGACCATCGCCTTGACGTGGTCGGCCATCTCCGGGATGTCCTGGTAGGGCCCCAGCTCGGGTAGCTTGCTCAGGTCGATGGTGCGCTGGCAGATATTGACCGCCAGGTCGCCGATGCGCTCCATATCGGTGACCATTTTGAGCGCAGTGGTGATAAAGCGCAGGTCGCCGGCCATGGGCTGGCGCTTGGCGAGGATGACCAGGCACAGCTCGTCGATCTCCATCTCGTCGCGATTGACGCGGTGGTCCGAGGCGATGGTCTGCTCGGCCAGGTCGACGTCGCGGCCGATCAGCGACTTCATCGAGTTGGCGATCATCTCCTCGATGCGGCCTGCCATGGTCAGCAGCCGCTGTCGAAGATCGTCGAGCTCTTCCTCGTAGTCCTTGTGAATATGCGTCTGTGATCCCGCTTGACTGCTCATTCTCTTCATCCGGCCTTGTAATAGGTCCATCTTGGTGGCTCCGTCCGTGTTTGCCTTTATTCACTCAGGCAGTGCCACAGGGCGATGCCGCAATTGGTATGACCGCGTCGTCAGTGCGCCCATCCGTAGGCGATCTACTCGCACATATAACATCGATGAAGGTTCGAAAAGTTCCCGAATCATCATCCATTGCCTGAGGGGTAAATTCAAGTGTTCCGAAAACGTAGGGGCGACGCAAGTCTTTTCCAGTCTGGCGAGCCCAATGAGTGCGCGCAGCCGTTTAATTGGTGCGCGCAGGCGTCACGTTCATGTCACCGTGTTGTTGCTTGATAGCACGGCGCTCAGCCCGGATGATTTTTGCCGAGCCGCACAAATGATCTTCATTGATGAGGTCTGCCATGTCACAGTCGTCGACTCCTACCAAAGCCCCGGACGTCGGGGCCGTCGAGAGCGCGCGCTCGCCCAACCATGATTACCCGGGGGCGCTTGTCGTGGTGGAAGGCATCGACGGGTCGGGTAAGAGCACTCAGTTGTATCTGCTCAAGCGCTTTTTGGAGCTGGGCGGCTATCGGATCCACTTTACCGAGTGGAACTCGTCGCCGTTGGTGCGTTCGGCGACCAAGCGCGGCAAGCAGCAGCGTATGCTGACACCGGTGACCTTTAGCATGATCCACGCCGCCGACTTCGCCGACCGCTGTGAGCGCCAGATTTTGCCGCTTCTCAAGGCCGGCTATCTCGTGCTGGCTGACCGCTATATCTACACGGCGCTGGCCCGAGACGGCGCGCGTGGCTGTCCGATCGACTGGATCCGACAGATGTACTCCTTTGCGCCAGTACCCGATATTACCTTCTACTATCGGGCCCCGCTGGAGGTCTCGCTCAAGCGCATCCTGAGCGGCCGTCCGCGCCTGAAGTACCACGAGGCGGGCATGGATATGGGGTTTTCGCTGGACCCGGTGGAGAGTTTTCGCATCTTCCAGGGCCTCATCCAAGAACAATACGACCGGATGGTCGATACCGACGGCTTCGTTCAAATCGACGCCACCCTATCGGTCGACACACTCCAAGAGCAGACCCGACAAATTGTCACAGAAAAGATCGATCTCGACCGATTCGCCCCCCAATGAGGTCTAGACCATGAGCGACGAACAATCCACCGACCAGTCCGGCACCCAGACGCCCGGTAGCATCGACGATCTGCCGGCTCACTCCGATCGCCCCGCAAGCCTGCGGATGCAGGCGCTTCAAACGACTGTGCTCAATGTCGACCCGGAGGAGCTCACCGGAACGCTGGTCGTCCTCGAGGGGCCCGACGGCTCGGGTCGAACCACCCAAATCAAGTTGCTGACCGAATGGCTCGAGTGGAAGGGCTTTGCCGTCCAGACCATGGGACTTCGCCGCTCGTATCTTCTCGCCGAAGATATCGACGAGGTGCTCGCCCAGAATGTGGTGCGTCCGCTGACGCTGGCGCTGCTATATGCCACCGACTTTTACGATCAACTCGAAAACCGTATCCTTCCGGCGCTTCGGGCAGGCTTGGTGGTGTTGGCGGATCGGTTTATCTTCACGTTACTCGCCCGCGCTGCTGCGCGCGGCATCGACCGGTCCTATCTGGACAATCTCTACGACCTGGTCGTTGAGCCGGATCTCAATTTTCGGTTGAGCGTCTCCCCTCAGACCAGCTTCGAGCGAATCTTTCAGGAATCTCAGACGATCAGTTTCTGGGAGGCCGGCGCCGACTTGAATCTCGCCGACAACCTATATGATTCATTCGTCGGCTACCAACAGATGTTGCGCGACCAATTCGACGAGCTCTCCGCTACCTGGCCGTTTCGCCAGATCGACGGCGAGGCTTCGGTCCGACAGGTCAATGAACGGCTGCGCGCGCAGATCGGCACCCACCTGGGCATCGAGGACACCTCCTACCAGCCCTCCGAAGAGTTGGTCCACCTGTGGCGGTTGTAGGCTGCTCGTAGTGCTCCCTCCAAGGATTTGAAGATGACCCACCCAGTCACCATCGGCGCGGTCGACGCGGGCACCAACGCCGTGCGAGTGGTGATCGCTCGGGCGACCAGGCCGGGCAAATATACGCGCCTGCACAAAGAGCGCTGGCCCGCGCGGCTGGGCCATCAGGTCTTCACCCAGGGCCGTTTTGGCCCGCACACCCTGGCGCAGGCCGTCGAGGCCTTCCAGCATTTTCGCGATCTCTTCGACCGTTACCAGGTCGATGCCTATCGCACCGTGGCTACCAGCGCCACGCGGGAGGCCGAGAATCGACCCACCCTAGTCGAGCGCATCCGACGAGAGGCCAATATCCGCCTCGATGTCATCAGCGGCACCGAGGAGGCGCGCCTGACCCGCATCGCCGTCCAGCACGCTCTCGACGGCCAAGTCGCACCCGAACTCGTGGTCGATATTGGTGGGGGCAGCCTCGAGCTCATCTCGCTGTCTGACGGCAGAGTGGTCGACTCGGTGAGCCTGCCTATCGGTACCGTGCGGTTGATGGAGACCTTCGGTATCACCGGGCGCATCGACGCCGAGGAAGAGCGCATGTTGCGGCGCTATGTGACCACGCTACTCGACGACTATTTCGAGCAGTCGCCCGCCGGGCGCAGGGTTGCGGTCGGCTGCGGGGGCAACGTCGAGGCGCTCGCCGAGCTGGTCGGCGGGCCGAAGCGCTTCGGTCAGCTCAACCTGGACTTCTCTCGACTCGACATCCGTATGGACGACATTCTCAGGCTGGACGTACCGCAGCGGATGGCTGCCTTCGACGTGCGCCGCGATCGCGCCGAGGTCATGGGCATTGCTGCGGTGGTTCTGGCCAGCGTCGGCGAGTATATGCGTATCGGTGGGTTGTTGGCGCCCGATGTCGGCGTGCGCGAGGGCGTCTTGGTGGAACTGACCAGCTGCGCCCTGGGAGCCGACGGCTCCGCCGGCCGAGAGCAACGTCGTGGCGGTCTCGTCGAACGCGCTTGGCGTTTCGCTCGGCGGTTCCAGGCCGGCGACGAACATGCAGAGTGCGTGCGCCGCCTATCCTTGTCGATCTTTGATCAACTCGCCGACCACCATCGGTTGGGTGCCGAGCACCGGCTGGCGTTGGAGCTGGGCGCGATCCTGCATGATGTCGGCAACGCGGTTAGCCGCCAAAAGCACCACAAGCACGGGGAATATCTGGTCAAAAACGCCGATATCGATGGTCTCGGCCCCGAACTCCATGGGATGGTGACCGCCCTGGTCCGCCATCATGCCAAGAGCTTTCCGGCCAAGCGCCACTCGACCTACTCGAGCCTCGACGAAGCCGCTCAGAGCGCCGTACGCAAGCTCGCCGGCATTCTGCGCATCGCCGACGGGCTGGACGCACACTACGCCCAGAGCGTCGACTCGGTCGATGTCAGCGTCGAGGGCGCGACCGCCGTCTTCGGGCTCAACCACAGCCAACCCTCGGAGCTGCCGGCGCTTGGGGCTAAACAAAAAGGCCACCTTTTCGAGGTGGCCTTCGAGCTCGAGCCGATCTTCAAGGACGCGTGTGCATAGCTCCCTTTCGTTCAGCCGAATTTGCCCGTGATATAATCCTCGGTGCGCTGGTCGTTGGGTTGGGTGAATACAGTGTCGGTGTCGTCGAATTCAACCAGCTCGCCCATCAGGAAAAACGCGGTCTGCTGGGAGACGCGCGCGGCCTGTTGCATCGAGTGGGTCACGATGATGATCGTATAGTCCTTGCGCAGCTCGGCGATGAGATCCTCGACCTTGGCGGTGGCCACCGGGTCGAGCGCCGAGCAGGGCTCGTCCATGAGCAGCACCTCGGGCTCGACGGCCAACGCACGGGCGATACACAGCCGTTGCTGCTGGCCGCCCGACAGACTCGCCCCCGGCGCGTCGAGGCGGTCGTGGACCTCTTCCCACAGGGCCGCCCCTCGAAGGGCGCGCTCGACGATGTCGTCGGCGCGGGTCTTGTCGAGCTGGCCGGTCAGCTTGAGCCCAGACAGCACATTGTCGCGGATCGACATCGTCGGAAATGGGTTGGGCTTTTGGAAGACCATGCCCACTTTGCGCCGCAGCAGCACCGGATCGATATTGGCGCCGTAGACCTCCTTGCCGTCGAGTTCGACTCGGCCGCTCATCCGAGCGATCGGCACCAACTCGTGCATGCGATTCAACGTTCGGATAAAGGTCGACTTGCCGCATCCGGAGGGGCCGATGATCGCGGTCACGCTCCGGTTGGGGATGGCCAGGTTAATATCGAAGAGTACCTGCTTGTCTCCAAACCAGGCGCAAAGCTCGTCGGTCGCGATTTTGGGGTTGGTTACATCCATAGATTCAATGGCGGCGTTATCCGATGCGCGACTGCAACTTGTTGCGAAGCAAGATCGCGACGGCGTTGAGCAGCAGCATGACCGTCAATAGCACGACGATTCCGGCGGCTGCGTTGATGACGAAATCTTCTTGGGGGCGCGATACCCAGTTGAAAATCTGGATGGGCAGCACCGTAAATGGCGAGTCGATGCCCTCGGGCAAAAACGTCATATAGGTCAGGGCTCCGACGACCAGCAGCGGGGCGGTCTCGCCGATCGCCCGTGAGATGGACAGAATGGTGCCCGTCAAAATTCCCGGCATGGCCATCGGCAGCACCACCTGTCGGATGGCCTGCCAGCGCGTCGACCCCAGCCCGTAGCAGGCCTCGCGCAGCTCGTGGGGCACCGTGCGCAGCGCCTCGCGTGAGGCCATGATGATGATCGGCAACACCAGCAGCGCCAGGGTGGCCGCGCCGGCCAGCAGGCTGCGGCCCATGCCCGAGACGCGCACGAAGATCTCCAGGCCCAGCAGCCCGTAGATCACCGACGGCACCCCGGCCAGGTTGGCGATATTGACCTCAATGAGGCTCGAGACCCACCCGTTGTCGGAGTATTCCTCCAGATAAATCGCCGCGCCCACGCCGATCGGCACGGCCAGCAGCGCGGTCAGGCCGACCAGCAAGACGCTGCCGACCACCGCCGGGTAGATGCCGGCGTCGGCCGCGTTACGGGAGGGAAAGCTTGTCAGAAACTCCCAATCCAGCCGTGCGACACCGTCGATGGCGGTATCCGCCACCAGCACCACCAAAACGATCAGCGGGATGATCACCGCCGACAGGCACAGGTATTCGAAAGCTTTTTCGGCGAGGGCGCCGTTTTTGCGTTGGTCGCGTTTCATAGGCTCACATGCTCGCGCGCTTTGCCATGCGCTGGCTGATCATATTCATCGTGAAGGTCATCGCGAACAGCGTCGCTCCGACCACAAAGATGGTGCGGTACTCCAGGGTGCCGGTGGGCACGTCGCCCATGCTCACCTGGACGATATAAGTGGTCATCGTCTGGATGGGCACCCGGGGATCGAGGGTCAGGTTGGGCTGCTGGCCGGCGGCGACCGCCACGATCATCGTCTCTCCGATGGCCCGCGAGATCGCCAGGGTGATCGCCGCGGCGATACCCGAGCGCGCCGAGGGGACCACCACCCGGAAGATCGTCTGCAGCTTGCCCGCCCCCAGTCCGTAGGCCGCCTCGCGCAGGTTGTTGGGCACCGCGTAGATGGCGTCCTCGCTGAGCGAGGAGATCATCGGGATGATCATGATTCCCATGATGATCCCCGGGCTCAGCGCGTTGAAGCCGGCCAGGTCCGGAACGAACGTCTGCAAGATGGGGGTCAAAAACACCAGCGCGAAGTATCCGTATACGATCGTCGGAACTCCAGCCAAGATCTCCAGAGAGGGCTTGAGGATCTTGCGGGCCCGCTCGGAGGCGAACTCGCTCAGGTAGATCGCGGCCAGCAGTCCGAAGGGCACGGCCACCACGATGGCGATCCCTGCGGTCAGAACCGTGCCGCTGATCAGCGGCCAGACCCCGAAGTGCTTGTCGGCGAACAGCGGCGTCCACTGGGTGTCGCCCAGGTACTCGAACAGCGAGACTTCCTGGAAGAACGCCCAGGTCTCCACCGAGAGCACAAAGAGGATCCCCAGCGTGGTAAAGATCGACAGTGCGCCGCAGGCAAAGAGCACCACCTCGATGGCGCGCTCTTTGCCGCCGCGGATATTCGACTTGCCCAGCTCGGGCGGGCCGGGATCCTGCGGATCTTTGTTAGCCGCCGCACGGACTACAGAGGGCTCGGTACTCATTCGGTCGCTTCCTCGCTGCCGGCTTCCCCATTAGCTTCGTCGGCGTCGTCGGCGTCGTCGGCTTTGGCACCCGTGCCTTCGCCCTCATCGCCGCCCTCATCGCCGCCCTCATCG
>JBKGZI010000080.1:0-16495 GCA_046545675.1 Persicimonas sp. | reverse complement strand
TAGCGGTTATTAGGGTCGCGGGTGTGCCAGCTGCGGAACGTGCCCTCGTCGTCGAGGCCCGGCCCGAAGACCAGCGCGTGGTATTTGCGCTCGATGGTGTGCTTTCGGAATTGCTTGGCCAAAAATTGGTGGGCCTCGTCGCATTTGGTCACCGCCAGCGATCCGCTGGTGTCCTTGTCCAGGCGGTGGACGATGCCCGGGCGCAGCTCGCCGCCGATGCCTGCAAGGTCGTCGAAACGATGGAGCAAGGCGTTGACCAGCGTGCCGTCGGGGTGGCCCGGGCCGGGGTGGACGACCATACCCGCCGGCTTGTCGACCACGGCCAGGTAGGCGTCGTCGTACAGCAACTCGATGGGAATGGGCTGTGCTTCGAGGGAGATCTCTTTGGGCGGCTGGAACTCCCAGCGAATGAGATCGTCTTCGCGAAGCGAGTAGCCCGCTTTGACCTGCTCACCATTGACGGTGATCTCGCCGGCGTTCAGCCGCTTTTTGACCTGAGAGCGCGAGATGGGGGGATCATCTTTGTCGGCCAAGAAGACGTCGAGGCGCTCGCCGACGTCCTCTGGCTCCACGATAAAGCTGAAGGTGGTCGGTTTGGCTACCAAATCTCACTGTCGATGTGCGCAGTATTGGCAAAGACGATGTCGATGAACGCCTTCTCGAAGATATTGGTATTATTGACAATATCGTCGCTGACGTAGGTCTCGAAGTGCGTGCGTGCTTCGTTTAGCACCGCAGAGAGCTCTTCGAAGAGATTGTCGTTCTTGATGCCCCGCTCGATCTTCTTTTGGATGTCGGGGTAGATGGCGATATCAGAAGCGATGACGCGAGCGCGTCGCGCAGCTTTTTTGGGGTCGTCGACTTTAGCCATGGGGTAAACCGTGGTGTTCGGATGGAAACGAGTTAACCAACAGCAGGATAGACCGCGCGGGCCGATCCATCAACTTGTTTTAGCGCAGCGCAAACGAACGCACTCGCTCAGATGACGGCCAATCTCTCAGACCTCATCCAAAAAACGAAAATACTCTTCGATGAGCGGCTGCGCCTCGACGTCGAAGATGCGCGCGATCTCGCGCAGGTAGCCGCGCAGGTAGACCGGACGTGGGAGAACCTCCAGGTCGGCGTCCTCGATCGCCGCCAGGTATTTGATGCCGATGTGGGTGCGCTTGCTCAAATCCTGCAGGCTCAGATCGGCCTGGCGCCGCAGGGTGGCGATAATCTCGCCGGGCGAATCGGTGCGCGCCCGGAGTTTGGCGAATTTGGTGCTCTCGGGCGTCGCGATCGGCGGCGCGTCCCGGCCGGCCTCGGCGCTATCGGTTTGGCCGGTGTCGGAGGAGTCGGGTTGGTCGTCTGGAGAAGGCGCTCGAGGTACCTGTCGAGATTCGGCCGGGCTGGGCTCGGGTTCCGGCTGTTCGGCGGGCGAAGTGGCCTCCGGGGGATGTGCGTGGCCTCGAGCGACAGCGTCTTGCTGCTCGGCTTCGTCTGGTTGTTTGTCGGCTTTGCCGGCGCGCTTGTTGGCCTGCTTATTATCCTTCTGACTGCCCTCCTGACGGTCCTTCTGGTATTTCTCGCGCTGGTCTTTGGCGAGATGAGCACGCGGTCCGCCGCGGTTGGCGGGCTGGCCTTGCTGGGGTTTGAACGTGTCGCTCGACATGGTGAGCACCTGTCGATAGAGCGTCTCGAGCTCGTCGGCGACCCGCTTGCGCTCATCGCCGTCGCTGAATACCAGCGAGATCGACTCCTCGCGGCGATACCCCTCCCACAGCCGCCGGCAATGTTGGCGAATCTCGTTTCGAGCGCTCTCGGTGCTGATGCCCAATTGCAGCGCCGGGTGGGCGTCTTTGTCGCGGGGCACCGGACGGGGGAAGCGCGCATCGACCAGCGAGATGTCCAGCAGGTTCTTGGCCAGCCGCTCGGTATCTTTGGAGAGCGCTTCGTCACCGCGTCCGGGCCCCAAGCCGGTGGTGCGTCGGTTGTAGAACCAGCGTCGGTCTTCATAGTCGATAGAGGCGATCACGCGCGGGAAGATATTGAGTTCTTGGTGCCACGCATGGCACAGCACGTGGCCCAGATCGCGCTCGGAACCCTCCCGGACCAAGTTGACGACCAGGTAAGCGTCAAATCGCCGGCCGGTATCGAGGACCACATGGCGAGACTGTTCGCAATCGCCGGCGCTGTCGAGCAGGCTGTCCAGATTCAAATTCAACGGCTGCTCGTAGAGCATCTCCAGGACGTCGTCGCGCGCCTGGGGGGCCTGCGGGTGGTAGCCGATCGCCTGGTAGAAGGCCGAGCGCAGGTACTGAGTGGACATGCGCACCGAGGCTGGCTCCGGCGAGCAGACCAGCACCGGCACGTCGCTGAGGGTGAACAGCCCGACGTCCAACGGGTCGAGCCCCGGCGACAGGTCAATGAGCACCCAATCAAATTCGAGCTCGTGCAGTTGTCCGACCAGCGCGTCTGCGCCGAGTCTCGGGCGCACGTAGGGGAAGTGGCGAGCCGCGCCGATATTGGCCAGCCACACATTATTGCTGCCCGTCTCGACGATGAAGTCGGCCACATGGGAGCCATCCTCCCCGATCGGAGGGATATTGCCGTGGCGAAAGTCGAAGCGCGGCTCCTCGGCGTGTAACAACACGTTGAGCGTCGGACACGACCAGCTGGCGTCGAGGCATAAGACGCGCTGATTTTTGCGCGCAATCGAGCGCGCCACCTCGGCGCACATTGTGCTGCGCCCGATGCCACCTTTGCCCCCACCAAATGCCACAACTTTAGGTCGGTCCGAATGGAGTTTGGGACCAATGCGATTCAAGGCTGCCTCTGTTGAAAAAAAGTGCTGTTGACTCCCGTTCGCCCCGGGCCAATGGGATCCAATTGCACTCGTAGAGAATCCAATCACTTGGCAAGGCCACGATCGCACGATAGGTTATGTGCCCGCGGCATCAAAACAACGCGTGGCCGTGGCCTCGCACAGGATAGTCGGAAACGGACCAAATTGGAACTGTTGCGTTTGCCAACCGACAACACCGGTGGGAACGCACCAGACACTAGACCGCATAGACCAAGAGGGTGTATCAGTGGCGAAATTGATCTACCAAGATCCAGATTCGGGTCAGGAAGTGTCGGTCGAAGTGGGCCCGGATTTTCCGGAGGTGACCATTGGGCGTAACCCCGGAAATATCGTGCGGGTCAATAACCCGTCGATCTCACGCAAGCACGCAAAGCTTGTGTTCGACGCCGACCAAGTCACGCTGTATGACCTTAACAGCTCCAACGGAAGCTACGTCAACGGCACCCGTATCCAGAACCAGGTGCTGGTCGACGGCGATCGTGTGCGAGTGGGCGAATTTCCGCTCGACTTTGTCGAAGTCGCCGACGCTCAGCCCGCTCGGTCCGCCGAGTCCGAGATGCTCGACGTCGAGCCGGTCGAATCACCCATGGGAGGTACCTTCGACGGCGGCGGCTCGGCGTTTGGCCGATCCAACCCCTCGTCGGGTGGTTTTCAGGAGCCGAGCGTTTCGTCTGGGGGGCTCGAGCAGGCCACCGGAGCTGCCGATCAGCTCGGCGGCGGCACACCTTTTGGCGCCGAGCAGGCAAATCAGAGCCAGCCGCCTGGGCCGCCGCCTTCCGATCAACCCTCGCCACAACAGGACCACGGTCGATTCGGCCGCCGCGACGATGCTCCTGCAGAAGATGGTTACGCCGAGCCGGTGATGCTCGACGACGGCGACTTCGAGGAGGTCGCCGAGCATGCCGTCGCCGAGGTGCTCTCCGAGGCCGACTCGGCGTCTACCGTCGCCGACAGTGGCCCCGATTACTACGACGATGATCCCGATACCGTGGCCCAGTCGGGGGCGAATGTCGACGAGATGTTCGCCACGTCTGCCGAGGAGGACCCCGCCGAGGTCTTCGCAGACTCCGTCGATCAAGGCGGAGATGAATATGGAGATACGACCAACGCGCCGCCCGAGGAGATCGCTGCCGGTCTCGCCGCCGCCGGAATGGCCGGCGCTGCGACCGGTGGACCCGATGGTGCCGAGCTCGAGGCGCTCCAGCGCGAAAACGACGAGCTGCACGAGCGCGTCGCCCAGCTCGAGGGCGCCCGCCAAGAATTGCTCGACGAGCTCGATGCCCAGGCCGCCGATCCCAAGGGCGCCACGAAAATGCAGATCGACCGGCTGCGCAGCGAGCGCGACCGTCTCTCTGAAGAACGACGCAACTTGATGCGTCAGCTCAAGGAGACGAGAACCGAGCTCGAGCAAGCCCCGGAGCCCGAGGAGCTCGACGACCTCCAAGAGCAGCTCGACGCTGCCCAAGACGAGGTCGACGGCTTGAGCGCCGAGCTCGAGGTCGCGCGCGATGATGTGGACATGCGCGACGAGACCATCGACACCCTGCAGGCCCAGCTCCAAGAGCTCGAAGCCGAACTCGAAGAGGTCCAGGAGCGCTACTCTGCCACCGAGCAAGAAAAGCTCGAGGTCGCCCAACAGAGCTCCGATCTGGGCGAGCAGCTCAGCGAGGCTCAGGAGAACTTGGAGGGCTTCGAGGCGCGTTTCCACGAGGCCGAAGACAAGATTGTGGAGCTCGAAACCCGCCAGGCCGACCTCGAGCAGCAGCGCGACGAGCTCCAGGAGCGGCTCGACGAGCGTAACGCGACCCTCGAATCGCAAGAGGCGATCATCGCCGAGCTCGAGGATACCCTCGCCTCGGAGCGACAGCAGTTGGACGACCTCGATGAGCAGAGCCAGGTGCTTCGCGGCCAGCTCGACGAGCTCGAGGCCGAGCGAGATGAGCTCGAGCATGTCCTCGCGGCGCGCCCGACCGAGGAAGATGTCGAGCAACTGCAGACCGACTACGACGAGACCTGCCAAAAGCTCGACGAGGTCAGCGCCGAGCGCGACGAATTGCTCGAGCGCCGCGACGAACTCACCGCCGAGCTTTCGAAGACCCGCGAGCTGCTCGAAGACCTCCAAGACCGTCTCGACACAGTCAGCGCCGAGCGCGACCGGTTCAGAAAGGAGCGCGACGAGCACAAACAGGAGAAGGAGGCATTCGCCCGCGAGACCGACTACTTACAGAGCAACCGTCGAAGGTGGGACAAGCAAATCGAGGAGCTCGAGGCGAAGGTCGACGAGCTCGAGGCCGACAAGAAAAAGAAGAAGAAGATCTTCGATGAACTCTCCGGCGACTTGCGCGGTCTGGTGCAGAAAAATGGCGAGTTCAAGGCGCGCATCGCCGAGCTCGAAGACAAGCTCGGCGCCGGCCCGACCGCTGACGATCTGGCCGAGCGCGACGAGCTCATCGTCCAGCTAGAGGAGGATCTCGTCGACGCCCGAGACCGCGTCGACGAGCTCGAGCAAGACTCGACCGACCTGACCCGCGAGCTCGGCGAGATCGCCGAGGAGCGCGACCAGCTCGAAGAGCGCATCGCCGAGCTCGAGGCCGAGTACGACGACGCCCAGAACCAGAAGAGTGAGCGTGTCGAGCAGCTCGAGGCCGAGTACGAAGAGAGGATCGGCGAACTCAGCGCCGAGCACGACGAGCAGCTCGCCGCCATCGAGGATGAACGCGACGAGCTCAATGAGCGGGTCGAAGAGCTCGAGGAGCGCCTCGAGAAGCTCTCAGCACAGGCTGAGGACGGCGATGGCGCCGAGGAAGAGCTCGCAGAGCGCATCGCCGAACTCGAGAAGCAACTCGCCGACCGCGAGGCGACCCTCGAAGAGTTGATCTTGGAGCGCGACCGGCTCGAAGACCAGCTGCAGAGCCAGGCGAGTTGATCAGTCGAATGCGACCTCGGCGACCACCGGCCGGTGGTCCGATGTGGTCTTGTCGTCGACGACGCGCGCGGCGGTGAATCGGCCGCCGTGAGCCATGATATAGTCGATGCGTACGCACGGGTCGGGGTTCGGATAGGTGCATTCACCGGCCCTGCCACCCGCACTTTCCATCTTATCTTCAAGGGCGCCGAGCCACTCGGCGTCGTCTTCGTTCAAATCTCCCATCAACAACGTCGGCTGGGTCGGGCTGAGCACGCCCGCGACCAGCTCGACCAACTCGGTGCCGTGCATCTGCCGCTCGGCGTCGCGGTGTGACAGGTGTGTGGAGACGACCGTCAACGGCCCGTCATCGCGGTCAACCTGGGCGATGAGCGCCGCGCGCGGCTCGTCGATGTCTTGGCTAAAGCGGAAGATATCCCGCGCCTCGATCGGCCAGCGCGCCAAGAGCGCGTGGCCGTAGCGCGCGTCGTCCTCCTCGTGAATGGTGGTCACGTATTGGTAGTGGGGCAGGCCGACCATCTCGGCGAGCTGAGCGGTGGTGTCGCCCGGTGGACCCATGATCCAATGTCGACCGACTTCTTGGAGCGCCAGAATATCCGGTGCATGCTCTTTGACGACACGAGCGACCGCATCGACGCCCTGCTGGAGGCCGAGTCGAATATTATAGGTCATCACTTTCACGCAGACTCCTCGGGTTCGCGACAGCGGGCCGTGGGTGACTTCAATCCCGCCCCTGTAACGGCAATTTAATCACAAACGCAGCGCCTTGACCCACGGCTGACTCGACCGACATCTGGCCGTGGTGTTCCTCGACGATCTGCTGGGTCATGGCCAGCCCCAGGCCGGTGCCGTTGGACTTGGTGGTGAAGAATGGATCGAAGATATGTTCGAACTCCTCGTCGGTGATGCCGTCACCGTGGTCACGCACCGACACGACCGCCCACCCGTCGTCTTCGAAGACTTCGACGTCGACGCTGGTGCCGTTGGGGCTGGCCTCGATGGCGTTTTTGATGATGTTGAGCAGCGCCTGGCGCAGTTGGTTGGCGTCGGCCATCACCGACACGCTCTCGGAGGGGGGCTGCCAGTTGATCTCTACGCCAGCCTGGACCCACTCGAAGAGGTGAAAGTCGATGAGGCTCTCGACGATGTCGCTCAAGTCAGTCGGCTCGAGGCTCGGGGAGGGCAGCCGAGCGTAGACCAGGTACTCCTCGGTGATGTCGCGCAGTCTGTCGACCTCGTCGATGATGGTCCCCAACAGCGGCATGACCTCGGCGTCATCGGTGCCGATACCGCGCTCGACGAGCGTCTCCTGGAGCATCTCGGAGTTCAGGTTAATGCTCGACAGCGGGTTTCTTAGCTCGTGTGTGATCAGACTGGTCATCCGGCCCACCGTGGCTAGCCGCTCGGACTTGAGTAGTTGCTGGTGTTGCTCGCGCAGCTTGGCGTCGCGGTCGGCCAGGCTCTCGACCATCTTGTTGAATTCGCGGGTCAGCAGGGTGATTTCATCGGCGCCCAGTCGGCTCTTGGGCGGATCTTCAATCGGCCGGTAGTCACCCTCACCGATGCGCCGGGCGGCCTCGGTCAACGCCGTCAACGGGCGCACCGTCAGCAGGACCACCACCAACAGCGCCACTGCGATCAACAGTGCCACTGCGCTGAGCGCGCCGAGGGCGTATAGGCTCGATCGCTGGGTGTCGTTGGCGCGCGCCAGCGCCTGGTCGGTCACCGAGCGAAGGTCGCTGCGCAGCGAGGCGATGTCTTCGTCGAGGCCGCGCGCTTCGCCTCGCAGCTCGGTCTGCATCTCGGTGAGCCGGTCGGCGTAGGCGTGGCGGTCCATCTCCGGGGGCTCGTTGAGCACCAGGTCGGTGAATTGGCGCGACCGCTCCGAGAAGCTCACCGCGCGGTGGCGCAACTCATCGATTTTGGTGGCCAGCCGCTCGACCGTCTCGCGCTGGGACGGGTCCATCTCGTCGGCCAGCGCCCGGCGCGCCGTCCAGTGGGCGCGCTTGAGCGTTCCGGTAAAGCGGTCGGGCAGAAAATGGACCAACCGAGTCATCTGCAGCGTGCGTCTCAACACCAGCGGGTCGCGCTCGTTGAGCACGGTGTTGAAGCTCTTGAGGTCGGTCTGCACGTCGCTGAGCAGCAGCGAGATCGGCACGACCGTATGATTGAGCTGCTGGATGCGCCCGTAGAGCGTCTGGGTGCGCCAACTGCCGTACATCAACACGCCGGTGAAGATGACGACCACCGCCGCGAACGCCAGAAAGATTTTAGTGGCGATACTGAGCCTCATAGCGCGCCGACCATAGCGCACCTTCGGCGTTGGCGCGATCAAAGAGCGCATCTGCCCGTAAGCATGCGAGCGACGGACTGAATCGCGCCTCATGCGGTTGACTGTCAGAAAATGGCCGTGCTATTCACAAGTTCCCGAGAATGAACACTTGCAGGTGTCTTCAGGTACGTAGGCTCACCCGTTGATCGAGGAGCGGGAAGGGCAATCCCCGCCAGGTAGACCCTGGGCTAGGAGCTTCAAAGGACATGAAAAAGCAACACCCACACGACGTCGCCCGGCCATTTATTGCCTTGTTGGCGGCGTTTGCGTTCGTCTTTTCTCCATTCACCGTCCTCGCTCAGCAGGCAGCCGACCAAGAGGAACGGGAGGAACAACAGGAGTCTGACGATGCTGACGATGCTGACGATGCTGAAGAGGAAAACCCGGCCGGCCCTACTCCCAAGGTCGTCTTGCTACCTACCCTCGGAGTCCGCGACCAGATGTCGAGGATCATCCCCGACCGCGTCGGTGAGCGGGTGCGCTCGCAGCTTGAATCCAAGAGCGCCATCGAGCTGATGCCCGCCTTCGAGAAGACGCTGACCAGCTCCGACGGGCAGACCAACGCCGCCGTCGGCGAGGCCGAGCGCCTGTACACCTCCGGCATCGGCCTGCTGACCGCCGGAGAGGATGATAAGGCCTCCGAGACCTTCCAGAAGGCAGTCGACCTGATGGAGGAGAACCTCACCGAGCTCCAGAACTTCGACGTGCTCGCCGACGCCTATAAGAACCTCGCGTTAGCCTATTTCAACGCGGGCTTCGACTTCGACGCGCGCAAGAAGATCAAGGTGTTCGCTCACCTGCGGCCCGAGGCCGAGCTCGACCCGGAGCAATTTCCCAAGAAGCTGCGTGAGCTTTATGCGAGCGAAGCCGGGAAGGTCAAAAAAGGTGGGCCGGGCAAGCTTACCGTCGAGTCCGACGTCGAAGGCGCGACGGTGGTCATCGACGGCGAAGAAAAGGGCAGCACTCCGCTCACCGTCGAAGATGTCGGCTACGGCTACCACTATTTGGTCGTGCGAGCTTCCAGCGGCGCGGCCGCTGCCGAGCAGATCCAGGTGAGGGGGCGGGGCAAAGCCCAGACCTTCGAGCTCGAGCTGGGCAACACCGCCAAAGCCGAGGAGAGCGATGTTGACGAACTTCCCGCGTTCTACTCGGGGCTCATCTCCTCGGTCGAGACAGGCAACTTTGGCGAGGACCTCGACCCTTATCTGGCCGAGCTCATCAGCCGTTCGGGCGCCGACTACGTGGCCTGGATTGCGCTGGTCAAGCGCAATATGACCTATGAGGCCGTCCCCTTTGTCTATCGGGCGTCCGATTCGCAACTCGTGCAGGCGAAGACCGTCGAGTTCAACATCGAGCTGTCGAACCTGCGGGTGGGCGTGAGCCGGCTGGGCGATCATATCGCCTCGGCGATCGTGTCGATGCCCGAGGAGCGCTTCGTCAGCTCGGTTCAATTGATCGAGCCGCCGGCTGCGGACACAGAGCCTGCCGAAGGTGATGATGACGAGGCCGTCGCCGACGCCGACGAGGCCACCGACACGTCGGAGACGCCTGACAGCGAGGCCGACCGCGACGAGGAGAAGGCTGCCTCGGTCGAGCCTCCGCCGAGGCCCTCTGGCAAAGAAGCTGACTCCAATCAATGGATGTGGGTCGGGGGAGTCACCGCCGGAGTCTTGTTGACGGGGCTCGTCGTTGGCGGCGTCGTCTATATGGACGACGGGGACGATGGTGGCTCGCAGGGGTTCAGTACTCAGCTATCCTGGTGAGATGACCCGTCTCACTGAATTAAAACAAGGCCCTCGGGCCGTCACCGCGATGCATTCGGGGTAAGAATTTTGTTCAACCTGCAACGCCACAAAATGACCATGACCAACAAGCGATGGTTTCTCCGGGCCGGCTCGATCCTCTTGGCCGCGATGTTCGCCGCCGGCACTGGCTGCGGCGACGAGCCGGAACGCCAGCCCAAGCTGAGCGTCGAAGTGATCGGGTGGGGGCCGGACGACCAGGGAGATGTCGGCTTTCACCGCGAACTGCCCGCCTTTGCCGGCGCAGCCGAGGTGCGGGCGAGCCTGCTCCAACCGGGCACCAACACGCTGGTGGAGCAGCGCAGCTTTACTCCCGCTCAGGGCGGGGCGAAGCTGCCCGAGTTGAGGTTCGGCTCGGGCTATCGTCTGGACTTCGAGCTGCTCAATAGTCAGTCCACGCCCGTGGCGGCCGGCGCCACGCCGATTTTTGACTTCGGCGAGGACGAGGTGGCGTTGAGCTTTCGCATCCAGGTCGGTCAAGTCAACGCCTTTGCCCCGGTAGGCTCCGATGTCGTCCGAGATGGGGAGCGCGAGCTGGTCCAGAGCCGCATGGACTATCGGAGGCTCAGGGCCAACGGCGCGGGTGACGATAGCTGGTTGGGGCGTGTCGGCCACGTGACCGTTCCCTTCGACGGGGGCAATAAGGCGCTGACCGTCGGCGGGGGCTACTCGGAGACGTCGACGACTCCTCGACCGGGTTCGCTGCCCGAATTTACCACGATCCACGACGATCTGATGGAGTTCGACCCGGTCAGCGGCTACTTCACCGATCTGGCCTATGATGAGCAGACCGGCGCCGAGCGCCCCAACGGCGCCGACCGGCTGCTCGAGCCGCGCGCCTACCACACCGTCACGCCCATCGGCGGGGATCGCTTCCTGGTCGTCGGCGGGTTGACCCCCAACGATCCAAATCCCCGGGCGCTGCGCTCCATCGAACTCATCGACCTCAACGCACAGCCGGGCACGCGGGTCCAGCAACTCGAGGATTCCAGTGGTGTCGCCGCCCAGCTCAACGACGCGCGCGCCTACCACACGGCGACCTATCGGCCGATCGATAATACGGTCGTCGTCACCGGCGGTATCAGCGGCGGCGCCGACGACGTGCTCGCCTCCGTCGAGATCATCGACCTGGACAACGGCGAGGTCACCCTCGGCCCCGATATGAACGACGCACGCGCCGAGCACGAGGCAGTCGTGATGGGCTCGGGGGAGACGATTTGGCTGCTAGGCGGCCGCGACGCCAGCGGGGCGCTGGCTTCTACCGACGCCTTGACCCTCTCAGACGGCACGAATCTGGTGAGCGAGGAAGCAACGATGAAGACCGCGCGTTTCGGGTTTTCAGCGATGCGCATCACGCCCAACGATAGGAATGTCGTGGTCATCGGCGGCTACACCGACCTGGAGGGCGGGGCGACCGACACCTATGAGATGAGCAGCCTGGGACGAGAGGGGGAGGAGTTTAAGAGCGAGGGCAATTGGCGGCTCAAAGAGGCGCGGGCCTATCCTGCCGCCTTCGAGCTGCCCGAGACCTCCAATATCGTGGTGCTCGGCGGGCGCGACGACAACGCGACGCGCGTCGGGCAGGCCGAGGTGCTCGAATATGGCGATATCGCCAACCCCAAGCCGTACACGTCCGAGCTGACCGAGGGATCGACGTACAACGAGCGCGCCGAGTTCAGCGCGACGCGGCTGTCCAACGGTAAGATTCTCTTGATCGGCGGTATCGGCCGCCGCAGCGGCAGGACCACGGCTCTGGATGACGCTGAATATTTCACCCCCTTCGACGCTAGCACGGCGTCGAGCACCGAGGAGTGAGACCGTATCTGTTGACGGCAGCAGACGACCCTGCTAGTTCACACTGCCCGCGAGGCAGCTTCGGGCTGGCAGATGAGCCCCCACAGCGCGCAGCAACCGAGTGCTTGGCTCGCGCACATCAACATATCATTGACGCACCGATCGATAGAACTCAGGAGACCGAGATGTCCGAAGAAGAGAAGAGCACCGAGGAGAGCGCCGAGCAGAGCGAGCAGGAAGTTCGTGAGAGCGGCGGCCAGAAGATCATGTGCTTCGTCTCGAAGCAGATGGTGCCCATCAACCAGACCGTCGAGCTGCAGTATATGCCCGGCAAGAAGGTTCGGGTGATGCCCAAATACGTCAAGTACGACGCCGAAGAGGATATTCTATAAATCCGGTATAGGTTATAGAGTCCGACGAAGGCCCTGCTCCGAGTTTATTCGGGCGGGGCCTTCGCTTTTTGTGGCGCCCATCCCACCGCCTCCCACCACCGGGCTGCTGGACGGCCCGGTGGCCGTTCCCCCTCCGATCCACTCTGATCCACCGGCGGATTTTCCGTCCAGATCCATTCAGTTCCACCTCGATCCACCTGGATATCCCACTTTCTTCACCGCGTCGTCCCACTCCGATCCACAGGCTGATCGACCGCACGCAGCCAGGTACATTTTTCGGGGATGACGAGAAATATTTTTCTGCCTGTGGAAAACCTGTGGAAAGGTCTAACTTGCTGATATTAAACCGCTTTTGAGGGGCAAAAAGTGCCCGGAGGATCCGGGGCGATTCCAGTTGATCCGCCAGCCCCCTAAATACTTGACTAACTTTCTTGACGGGAGATCCCCGCGCTCCTATAGTGGGTCTCAGTGGGATGAATTCCCATAGCGTGGTAGCGGGTGGATGCCCACAGCGCGGTTGAGCCAAGGATGGCTCAATTCGTCAGGATGGCCAGCGGTGCAAGGACGCGCCCCGGTCAGCCGTGTTACTCGGTAAGTGGCGTCATGTTTCGAGGCCAGTACGAACATACGATGGACGCCAAGGGCCGTGTGAGCCTTCCGGCACGATTTCGTGAAGTACTCGCCGAGATGGACGTCGAGGGTAACAATGCTGACCGGGTCATCCTGACGCGTAATTTCGAGAAGAGCCTCGAGCTGTATCCGCTCGATAAATGGCTTAATTTCGAGCAGAAGGTTCGCTCCCTTCCGCAGTTCGATCCCAACGTTCAGCGCGTCTTACGTGTCTTCGTGGCCGGGGCCGTAGAGTGCTCCCTGGACAGCCACGGACGCTTGCTCGTGCCTCAGCCGATGCGGCAATTTTCGGGTTTGGAGCGCGAGGTCGTCTGGGTCGGGCAGCTCGAGAAGGTCCAACTGTGGTCGAAGCCGCGGTGGGACCAGGCGGTCGATCGAGCCATGGAAGATGCCGAGGAGCTGCAACAGAAGGTCGCCGAGTTCGGGCTATGAGTTGACGGCTTTCAAAGACGGATTACTCGTAAATGTCAGTCTCGCATAGAGATTTACGAGTAGTGCGGGTTTGAAACCCATGTAGTTACCTAGTTTTGCTCACGGACGAGAACGTTGCGCCTCCACGCGGGACGTAAGACTCAAGGATGAGTCTCGAGAGAAGTCTTCAGGGATGAAGCGCGCGGATCGATATCGCGCGGCCCAAGGACGGGCCACTTACTCTTTGGCACGATCTCGCACCCACAACGCCGGCGCCTGGCTGCTCACGAGAGGGCCCGCGTATGGCATTGCTTTGCCAGTCTCATCGACGCGAGGATCGCTGTGCCCAATTCACAGACATACGCCACCGGCTATCATGCACCGGTGATGGTCGACGAGGTGCTCGACTATCTGCAGGTGGGCGACGGCGGCCGCTATGTCGACGGGACGGCCGGAGGCGGCGGCCACACCGCTGCGATCCTCGACGCGAGCGCCCCCGACGGCCGAGTGTTGGGTGTCGACCGCGACCCGGAGGCCATCGAACAAGTGCGTGAGCGCTTGGGCGACGCCAACGGCCGCCTCGAGCTCGTCCAGGGCAACTACGGCAACCTGCTCGATATCTGTCGGGATCGAGGGTTTGTGGGTGTCGACGGACTGCTCGTGGACGCCGGAGTGAGCTCGCACCAGCTCGACGAGGCCGAGCGCGGCTTCAGCTTCAGCCAAGCCGGCCCGCTCGATATGCGCATGGGCCCGGACGCGCCGAGCCTGGCCGAGTATCTGGAGACGATCGAACAAGACGAGCTCACGCGGGTGCTTCGCACCTACGGGGAGGTGCGCTCGGCGCATCGCATCTCACGCGCCATCCTCGAGGCCCTCGGGGCCGGCGAGCTCGAAACGACCGTCGATTTGGCCAAGGTGGTCGAAGATACCGCAGGTCGCTATAGCGCCGGCCGGTCGAAGATTCACCCGGCGACTCTGGTCTTCCAGGGGCTGCGCATTGCCATCAACCGCGAGCTCGAGTCGCTCGAGCGCGCTGTGACTGCGGTGCCCGATCTGGTCGGCCCGGGCGGGCGCGCTGTGTTTATCAGTTTTCACTCGCTCGAAGATCGCATCGTCAAGCACGGTTTTCGGGAGCTCGCCGAGGATTGCGTCTGCCCGCCGGATTTGCCGATTTGTGGCTGTGATGCGGTCGCGCAGGTCCGCGTGCTCACCTCCAGGCCCATTCGTCCCTCAGAGCAGGAGGTCGAGCGAAATCCCCGGTCCAGAAGCGCCAGGCTTCGGGCCGTCGAAGTGTTGTAATCACCGATATTTGTAGTCTTGAAGGAAGCTCAATGAAAGATTGGTTGTCGAAAGCTTCGAAGGACGGGTTACAGTTGCTCAAGGTGCTCGCTATCGTGAGTATCCCGGTGGCGTTGTTGCTCTTTCATGTATGGACGCAATTCCGCATCACGCAATTGGGCTATGAGGTCGCCGAGGAGACCACCGAGCACCGAGGGCTCATCGAAGAGCAGCGCAAGCTGAGCATCGAGGCGACCTTTCAGGGGCGCAGCGAGCGGGTGCTCTCCGTCGCCCGAGAGCGCTTCGGCCTCCAGCCACTCCAGCCCGAGCAGGTCGTCGAGATCGACATGCTCGCCGATGAACAGCCCGCCGCCGAGCAGGCTGCGCTGCAACTGCGGCCTCAGTAGCCGTCCCTGAGCCGTCGACGAGCCTCGTTCCGACTTCTTTCACACGAATCAGTGGTTTGTAGTGGGTGTCAGATCCTCACCGATCTGGCCTCCGGGATACCGACGCCCGGGCCCCGATGCTATGAGATGTTGTCATGAGTTCTGAGTCGACAGATCGGCAGCGATGGGAGCGCGCCCGCATGGCCTTTGTGGTCGCGCTCTTGATTTGCGGTCTGGCAGCGGTCATCGGGCGGGTCTATTACCTGCAGACCGTCGACGCCGAAGAGCTCAGCGAGATGTCGGTCGATCAGACCTCCCGTCATATCGAGCTCAAGGCCAAACGCGGCAGCATCTTGGATCGCCGAGGCGTCGAACTCGCCGTCTCCATCGAGGTCCCGAGCATCTTCGCGCGCCCGCGCCACCTCGACAACCCGCGGCTGGCTGCCCGCCGGCTGATGCCTCATCTGGACATCAAATTCGAAAAACTCGTCGACAAGCTCGAATCCGACCGCTCCTTTGTGTGGCTCGAGCGCCAGACCAAGCCGAGCTCGGCCGAAGCCGTCCGCGAGTTGGGTATCGCAGGCATCGGGATCACCACCGAAAACAAGCGCTACTACCCGCTGCGGGCCCGCGCCGGCCAACTATTGGGCTTCGTGGGCATCGACGGTAACGGCCTCGAGGGCTTCGAGCGCATCCTGGACTCCCAACTCGCCGGCGGGACCTTCAAGTTGTCGGGTATGCGCGACGCCCGCGGACGCACGTTGCTGACCGGGGACCTGCCGCAATTTCGCAAATTCGAGGGGAATTCGGTCGCGCTGACCATCGACGAGCGCATCCAGCGCGTCGCCGAGCAGTCGATCGCCGAGCAGGTCGAAGCATTCGATGCCAAGGGTGGCTATGCCGTCGCCGTCGACGTCAATACCGGTGAGATCTTGGCGATGGCCAATACGCCGAGCTTTAATCCGAATCGGTTTTCGGACTTCTCCTCCGATGACTGGCGCCTTCGAAACGTGACCGACACCTTCGAGCCGGGCTCGACGTTCAAGCCCATCGTGTTGGCGGCCGCGCTCGAGCAAGGCGCCATCAACCTGAATTCGACCTTCGACACCGAAGAGGGCCGAACCCGAATCGGCGGCTACACCATCCGGGACACGAAGCCTCACGGCGAGGTCACCGCCGCCGAGATGGTGCAGGTGTCGAGCAATATCGGTGCTTATAAGGTGGCTCAGACCATCGGGCGCGACAAATTCTATCGAGCGATGCGTGACTTCGGCTTCGGTACCCGCACGGGCATCGGGCTGCGCGGCGAGAACGCCGGTTTAGTCTGGCCGCCCGATCGCTGGGCGGAGGTTTCTTTTGCCAATATGGCCTTCGGGCAGGGGCTGACCACCACCCCCGTCCAGTTGGTCAATGGGATCGCCGCGATCGCCAACGGCGGTATGCTCATGAAGCCGAGCATCATCCACCAGATTCGCGATAAAGACGGCATGATCGTCGAGCAGAGCCGCCCGACGCTGGTGCGCAGGGTCATATCCCCTCGAGTCGCCCGAGACACCGCTTGGGCGATGAGCCTGGTCACCCGCGAGGATGGAACCGGCACCGAAGCCGCGCTCGAGCATCACACCGTCGCCGGAAAGACCGCGAGACGAGTACATTCGAGAATGAAGAATACTGTCGAATATGTCCGAGCCTATCG
>JBKGZI010000079.1:0-16648 GCA_046545675.1 Persicimonas sp. | reverse complement strand
CGGAGAGGAGATGGGGCGTTCGGGCGATGGAGACAGCCGGTCGGGGGACCGAGAGCCACGATCTCGGGACGCGGGTGTCTCGAAGGCCGAGTCGGACGATTCCCGGCGGTTTCTGAGGGCGATCGTCGACAATATCCCCGTGGCCGTGTTCGTCATGGACGCCGCCGAGCTGCGCTATCGCTTCGTCAACAAGATGTTCCAGAACGAGGTGCTCGGGTTGTCCAGCGAGGAGATCCTGGGCAAGACCGACTTCGAATTATTCGACCGGTCGACAGCCGAGTTTTTCCAGGAGCGCGAGCGGGAGATGCTGGAGACCGGCCGGCCGTTCGATGTCCACGACGAGCAGGTCGAGACTCCCCATGGACGCAGGGTGTTCCATGTCAGGGAGACCCCGCTTCGCGACAGCGAGGGGCGCGCAACCCATGCGCTGGGCATCGCACAGGATGTCACGGAGAAGCGCGCCGCCGAAGAGGCGCTCAGGCGCTACGCCGCCGAACTCGAGGAGGCCAACGACAAGCTCGAGCAGGAGGTCGCCGAGCGCGAGGCGGCTCAGCGCAAGTTGAGGCGCTCGGAGCGGGCGCTTCGCAAGGCCAAGGAGAAGGCCGAGGCCGCCTCGCGAGCCAAGAGCGAGTTTCTGGCCAATATGAGCCACGAGATCCGCACGCCCATGAATGGCATCATCGGGATGGGGGAGCTGCTGCGCCAGACCCATACCAGCCCGCGACAGCGCGACTACCTGGAGCTGGTCGAACAGTCGGCGCATTCGCTGATGCAACTGCTCAACGACATCCTCGACTTCTCCAAGATCGAGGCCGGCAAGCTCACCCTCGAAGTCGTTCCTTTCGATCTCGAGAAGGCGTTGGGGGGTGTTCTCAAGCCGCTTGCTGCGACCGCTGCCAAGAAAGGGCTGGAGCTGGTCTTTCATATTGCGCCGGAGACGCCGCGGAAGCTTCTGGGCGACCCCGGCCGCCTGCGCCAGGCGGTGCTCAACCTGGCTGATAACGCCGTCAAATTCACCGAGCACGGCGAGGTCGTCGTCGACGTCGAGTGCGAACAGGCTGACGAGGACGAGGTCACGCTGCTCGTCACGGTCTCCGACACCGGCATCGGCATCCCGGACAAACAGCAAGAGCGAATCTTCGATGCGTTCAGCCAGGTCGATGCGTCGACGACGCGCTCCCGGGGAGGGACCGGGCTGGGGCTGGCGATCACCCACCAACTGGTGGCGCTGATGGGCGGGCGGCTTTGGCTGGACAGTGAGCCGGGCGAAGGGAGCACCTTCTGCTTCACCGCCACATTTGGCCTTGGCAGCGGCGAGGAGGTGGCTCGTCCCAAACCGATCGCCTCGCTCGAGGGCCTTCGGGTGCTCATCGTCGACGACAACCAATCCAATCGACAGATCTTTTCGGAGATGTTGTCGCTGCTGGGCATGAGGCCCACGGCGGTCCCCAGCGGCGCGAGGGTCCTGGAGGTGCTCGATGAGCAGGCAAACACCGGGACGTTCTATCCGGTGGCTCTGCTCGATGCGCGTATGCCCGGGCTGGATGGCTATGAAACCGCCAGGCGTATCCGTCAGGACGGGCGCTTCGAAGCAATGAAAATGATGGTGCTGTCCTCGGCGACCAATATGCCGGCGGCCGGCGGCGCAACGGCGCCGGATATCGACCGGCATCTGATCAAGCCGGTCACACAATATGACCTGCTCGAGGCCATCGCTGAGGTGCTCGGCGTCGCACAAGCCTCAGAAGGGCCCTCCGCATCGGGCGACAGGCTCCAGGGGCGCAGCCTGCGCGTTCTGCTCGCCGAGGACAGCCCGATCAACCAGCGTCTCGCCGTGGACCTCTTGGAGAGGCGAGGCCATCAGGTGGTGGCCGCGACCAACGGCCGGGAAGCTGTGACTTTATTCGAGGACGACGAAGACGGCTTTGATCTGGCGCTGATGGATATTCAAATGCCCGAGATGGACGGCTTGGAGGCGACCCGGCGCATCCGCGACCTCGAAGCGCATCCCCATCAGCACCTGCCCATCATCGCCCTGACCGCCTACGCGATGCAGGGCGATCGCGAGCGGGCGCTGGGCGCGGGTATGGACGACTATCTCTCCAAGCCGCTCGACCCAAAGCGGCTATACGCGATCCTCGAAGAGCACGCCGGAGCTGGCGCGCGCGAGGTGCCAAGTCGTTGAGCCATAAGCCAGCCCATCACTGAAGCAACGCGTCGATCCGCTCGAGCGCCCCCTGGGCGCCCATGGCCAGCGAGATGGTCCCCGGCGGCCCTTGGGCTTCGCGCGGGTTGATGCGGATGAGGGTGGCGTCGACCTCGGAGGTCAGCCGCTCGCATTGCCAGCGCACGGTGGGCACGGCGGTGCCCGCCCCGCATTCGACCACGGCGAGTTTCTTGCCGCCGAGCGTCTGCAGCCACTGGCCCATCTGCTGCTCTTGGGCGTAGGACCTATCTCCGATAAATTGACGATCGCCGAACATTAAGATGTTCGGGCGTGCCAGCGTGTTACATTTTCTACAGAGGGGCAGCGGAGGTGTGGCACGAAAAGTGTCCGGGTCGACGGTGACCGCGGCGGCGTCGGCCGTCCAGATGGTCTGGCTGCACGGCGTGACGCATTGCAGGTGGTGGATGGAGCCGTGGCATTCGACGATGCGCTCGGGAGCGAAGCCGGCGGCCTGAAATTGGCCGTCGACGTTGGATGTGAATATAAAGTAGCCACCCCGCGTTTTACGAACGTGGCGAAGCAGCATATCGAACCCGCTGTGGGGACGGGTGTCCCGGTAGAGGTTGAGTCGGTGACCATAAAAGCCCCAGGCGAGCTCGGGGTCGCGGTCGAACCAGCGCGGGTTGGCCATGCTCTGAAAGCCCAGCCCGCGCTCCTTCAATGGGGGGTAGGCGCGCCAGAATCCTTCGTCGCCACGAAAGTCGGGCAACCCCGAGTCGACGCCCATACCGGCGCCGGCGCCGATCAGAACAGCGTCGGCCTCGGAGAGGACCTCGGCGGCTCTTGCGAGCTTCAGGTCAGACAAAACTTGCCTCCGCTGATTGAGTTGTCATGATGAAGTCCCCACGGACCGGAAGTATCGTCCGCGCAGTACCTGATTTGTTGATCAATTGACGCTGCATGTTCCGTTTTTCCGATACGGAGAAATTGGATGAGATGGACAACCGGTTTATCACGAAATCCTGAGACCACCCAAGCCTTCCGCGAGGCGGCCCAGAAGCTCGAGGTCGACGCTTTGGGGGAGGTCGACGTGGTGTTGGTCTTCTTCTCATCACACCACGCCGGTCAAGTCGAGGCGCTGGGCGCCCATATGCGCGGCGAGTTTTCCGACGCCGTATGCATCGGGTGCAATACCTCCGGGGTGATCGGCGGCGGCGACGAGGTCATCGAGGAGATATCGTTAGCGATCACTGCCGGCGTCTTGCCCGGCGTGGACGTCGCTCCACTGCGCCTCGAGCCCGATATCCACGACCAACCCGAGTTCGACTGGCACGGCCATCCTGGCCTCGACGCCGATAGCACGCCGCATTTCTTGTTGCTATCAGACCCGGAGACCTTCGACACCGAGGCATTTTTGACCAGGCTCGATCGCGACTTCCCGGACTCCCAAAAATTCGGCGGGCTGGTCACCGGAGGCGGCGGCGGAAACAAGCTGATCTTGGAGGGCCATGTCTTCCATAACGGAGCGGTCGGGCTGGCCTTGAGCGGCAATTTGGAGGTCGACACGATGGTCGCTCAGGCCTGTCGACCCATCGGTGAGCCGCTCATCGTCACCCGTCATACACATAATGTCATCCACCGCTTCGATCGGGGAGATCCGGTGGACGTATTTCGCAGCACCGTCGGCGGGCTCGGCGAGGAGGATCGCGAGCTCTCCCAGCATTCGATGTTCGTGGGGATAGGCCTGGATCTCAAGGACGGCGAGTATAAGCAGGGCGATTTCCTGATTCGCGACATCGTCGGCTTCAATCCGAAGACCGGTGACCTGGCCGTCGCCGCGGCGGTGAACGACCTCGACGTCGTTCAATTTCACCTGATGGATGCGCGCACATCCGCCGAGGAGTTCGCTCGGCTGATGGATGAGTATAACGAGCGTAACGAGGGTGCGCCGCGCCCCGGCGCGGCGTTGGTATTTTCCTGCGTCGAGCGCGGCGAGACGTTCTACGGCCACCCCAACCACGAGTCCAAGGCGCTGCGTGAGCACCTCGGCGAGGTGCCCATCGGCGGATGCTTTTGTGACGGCGAGATCGGTCCGATCGGCCAGAGCACCTATTTGCACGGATACGCGAGTGTTGTGGTGGTCTTTCGCGAGCCGAGCGAGGCCGAGTCGGCGAGACGGTGACGAGTTGAGGGGTAGAGGAGTTGAGGGGTTGCGGCGAGCATCATGGCGCAGGGCGGTCGGCCCTGCGCCATTTTTTTGATCAGTTCAGCGGCAGGTCGCCCCGGAGCATCGCGTCAAAGATGATAAAGCCGTTGCGATACGTCACCGGACGCTCGAGCAAAAACTCCACTTCGAGCTCGCTGAGCGACGGTGCCAGGTCAGACACACCGTCCATGGCAGGGATGGGCAGGTCGAAGGCGAGGCCCTCGCTGAGCGTGGTCTCGAGCTGCGGCCAGACCTCCCCGAGGATCAGCTCCTCGAGGGCCGCCTGGTTGAGCACCGCTCGATCGCCGGTGGTGCTCTCCACCCAGGCGGTCACCGTTGGCTCGTCGGGCACGCTGATGGCGATGGAGTTGTCGTCGAGCGACATCAGAATGCCCACCTCGAGATTGATCACGTAGACATCGGTCTGGCCGAGCATCTCGGCCTCGATCTCCATTTGACCCGCCCGCAAGATGAAGTCGTAGGGCTCACCTGCGCGTGGCCGAGAAAGCACCGGCTGGAGCTTGGTCGACATCTGGGCGTTCTCGGTCAGGTCGGCGTAGTCCTCGGGCATCACGTCGGTCAGATCGATCTCGAGAAAACCGGTCTCCCACAGCGAGTGCAGTAGGCCGTTGAGCAGCGCCAGTCGAAGCCCGATCTGGGCGCGGCTGGTCTCGAAGAGCGGCAAACGACTGGTAAATTCGGAGGCCAACGGGATGCCCGGTGAGTCGGTCAGCGCCGGCGGTGCATTGGCGCTGATGTCGGTGCTGAGCATGGCGGTCATCGAGTTGCGATAGGTCGTGTCGAAGCTGGCGATCGACCCGTCGAGCGACAGCTCCAAGGGGTCCGAAAACCCGGTCGCCAGCTCGAAGCTGAGCCCGTCGAGTTGGGCTTCGATGGAGTTGAGGGCGTCGGCCAACATCGCCGGCAGGGCGTCGATGAACTGGCCTTGGAGGGTGTCGACCAACAGCTCCTCGATCTTCGATCGGAGAGCGCTCTCGGCGAGATCGAAGACCGCGTTGGCCTCGGGGCTGGCAAAGTGGCTGTCAGCGCGCTGTAGCGACAGGCTGATGTCGGCCACCTCGGCGCTGAAGTCCTCGTCGTCCGACGGCTTGTCGATGACCAGATTGGCGAAGCCGGCGATCTCGGCGTCGACTGTTCCGGTCAGATCGAGCGATTGGTTGTCGAAGGAGATGCTGCCCTGGGTGTGAATCTCGACATTCGGCACCCAGATGAACAACTCTGCGCCCTCGTCGGTCAGCTCGAGGAGCACGTCGGGCTCGCCGATGGTCAGATCGATGATGCGAAGCTGGCCCGCTTCGGTGTCCAGGGCCGGGTCGGGGATCTGATTCATAAAGTCGATATTCTTGATCAGCAGGCTGAAGATATCGGTGAGGTCGTCGGTCCTCAGGCTCGACTCGTCGGGCTGATCGGGGAGCTGGCCGTCGTCGAAGAAGCGCTGGGTCAAATCGATGACGATGCCGTCGTCGAAGCCAAAGCCGGTCTCGTCGGCCGTATTGCTCATCGAAGACCAATCAGGTGCCCACAGAACGTCGAGCAGGGCCTGGGCGGGGGCACGGTTGATGGAGTCGGTGGCGGTGACCGCGATATGATTGATGCCGAATTGAGGTGTAATCGTCGTCGAAAATGCTCCCGAATCGTGGAGTTCGACGCGCTGGCCGTTGACGAAGGCATGCAGCGTCTCACTGGTGTCGGTGACCTTTCCCTCGACGACGATCTCCTCGGAGCCGTCATCACCGAGCCAGGCGCCGGGGCTGGGTCGGGTGACCTCGATAGCGGGCGTCGACGCGTCGACCGCGACGGACTTCGACCCGCATACAGATTCGCCGAGCACGCCGTCTTCGGCCGTGCACGCCTCGAAGACGACAGTGCCTTCTTCTCGCAGGGTATACTCGTTGCCGGCCGCCTCGGTGGCCCCGTCCGGGGAGACCTGCCACTGGACGGAGGCGCCCGTGATGCGCTCGCCGTGGCCGTCGATGACGATCGCGCGCGGTGTCACCGTCGATCCGACGCGGTAGAAGCTGCGCGCCGGGTCGAGCCTGACCTCCACGGCGGCCGCCAAATCCAGGTCGAGCGCCGGGTCATTATTGGCCCCGTCATTAGGGTCGGTGTCGTTATTGGACACGGTGCCCGAGCCGCTCGATGCGTCGTCCCCGCACGCGGGTAGGGCGGCAAAGGCGACGGCCGCGAGGAGGGCAAAGAGAAGCTGCGATGTGGTGTTGTGTCGTTTCATGATCATGGAAGAATCCCGAAGGCGCCTTTGAGCACGAAGTGAAGCGTCGTGCCGCCCAGAGACGGCTGGACGATGCCGAGGTTGTCGCCGGCCGGCAGCCCGTAGGTGCCCAGCGACGAAGGAATCGTAAAGCTGGGGATGGGCAGCGCCGGAAGCGCATTGTTGAGCGAAGTATCCATGACATCCTGGAGCACATCCCGCAGGAAGGTCTCCAGGACGTCCCTCGAGTTGGCGTCGAGGGTGAGCCCGACGGGGCTGAAGTACAGCTCGTTGATCTGGATGTCGTGGAAGCTGAGTTGGTCGCCGTTCAACGTGACCCCCGAGCGGGCCAACGCGCCGACGCGTACGTCGATGGGCTCGTCGAAGAGGCCGGGGTAGACGATGGACATATTGATCGCACCGAGCATCAACTCGATTTTGTCGCTGCCTTGCAGCGCAGCCACCGGGGGCAGGCCCGTCGACAGCGTAATCTCGGTGCCATCGGGGAAGCTGCTACCGATGGCCGAGTCGCTGATCGCGGCGTCGAAGAGTCCGCCGCGCCACAGGCTGTGGAAGACGTAGTTGAGCGCGCCGAGGTGAATGGCCGCCGAGATGGGACGGTTCGGATCGGCGGTCATCAGTTTTTGGCCGGCCGGCATGGGCACGCCCAGCGACGGGGTGGCACGCTCGGTGGAGCCGGGCGAAAACTCGGTGCCGAGCCCGAACAGCGCGCGCGCGGTATTGACGCCGAGCGACGAGAAATTCACGCCGAAGTTCAGCGGCAGGTCCCCGGTTCCATCGAGCCTGGGTACGTCGAAGGTCGAGCCCAGCGAACTGATGTCGAGGCTTCCGACGACATCGTCGAGCATGTCGTTGACCTGGTCTTTGAGGAATTTCTCGACTTCGTCCTCGACGGTGCTGCGAAGCGTGGGCTGGACGATGTCGCTGATGACATCGTCGAGCCAACCCCACCCGGTCAGGGTGAGGTCGATTCGGCCCGAGGTCACGCTGACCGAGTTCGGGCGCACCTGCAAAGAGGGCTGGCCGTTGGCCAGGCTCATGGTGGCGTCGAGTTCGGCGTCCAGTTGGTGGATCGTCGCTGTCGAGTTGACGCCCAGGTTGACCTCTCGGACGTCGATCTCGACGTCTCTGATCACCGACTCGAGGCTGATGCCGTCGGAGATGAGATCGAGTTCCGTGTCGTGGGGTCCGTGGATACGGCTGTCGATATAGTGGATCTCGTAGTCGTAGACTAACAGCGTGGTGCCCTCGGCCAGCGGGTTTTGAGCCAAGAGCGAGGTGTGGATCTGATCGCGAAGCCCGTGGCTGTTGAGCACGGTGTGCAAGATGTCGTTGAGGCTGTCGAGCGGGTCGCTGGTGTCTTTGTCGTCGACCGACTCCTGGCCGATCCACAACGATACCGCGTCGTCCAAAAAGTCGTCTTCATCGCCCCAGGTATCAGAGGTCAAGAAGGCGCAGGTGGTGCTGTTTTCCTCCCGGAACTCGCCGCTGGCGCCGTCGGTGGCGAGGATGTCGACAAAGTTGATGCCGAACCGGACGGTGACGTCGTGCTCGAAGTAGCCGTCTTGGTCGACGGTGACGCTATCCTGATTGACGGTGACCAGGTCGATGCCCTGGGCATCTTCAACCTGTCCACGGAAGGTCACCGTGTCTCCGGGGGAGGCCTCCTGCATCTCGCCGTCGGCCGGGGAGATGCAGTCGATGCTGGGGCCCTCGCCGTTGACGACGATCTCGACGCTGTCCTCGAGGGTGGCGTCGTCTTTGGTCTCGCCCTCGACGGTGGCCGTGACAGTGTAGGTACCTTCGGACCAGTAGCGAAAACGGCCGTGGCCGAAGCCGTCGCCCTGGGGATCACTGACGAAGTCGACGTAGGCGTCTTCGACGCGGTTTCCGTACTCGTCGGTCACGATAGTGGCGACGTCGACGACCTGGCCGGTGTCATAGTAGGGCAGGTCGGGCACCTTGGAGATCGCCAGATCGGCGGGGAGACCGGGGTTGACCTCGAGCGCCTCGCCGCGCTCCTGGCTGGCGCCGTCGCTGGTGCAGGTGAGGGTGTAGATGCCGGCACGGGTGATCGTGGCGGTGTGGCCGTCGACCCCGATGCCGTTGCCGCTGGCGTCGACGACCAATTCGGTCTCGGCGTCCTCGACGGGATTTCCATAGGCGTCGAAGACCTCACAACTGGCCGTGACGGGCTCGCCGGCGGTCGAGATATAGCGGTCCAAGTCGGTGGTGACGGTATGCGGCTGGCCCGCCTCGACGGTGAGCTCGGCCGGCGTGTCGTCGATGAGGCTCAGCTCGGCATATTGGCAGGCGATGGTTGCATTGCCGGCGGTCGTGGGAACCAAGGAGAGGTCATCTTCCTCGACAAACGATTGTTGTGGCGCGTAGGACAGGTGCGCCTCGGGTTCTCCTCGGGGCTCGACTTGTCGGCCGTCGGCGTCGAGCAGTTGACATTCGACCTCGACGGTCGTGCCCGCGGCGACGGTCGAGTCCGAAAGGACGGTCTCGACACTCTCGGGCGCGCCCGGGAGGTCTGCGTCGGAGCCGGCGTCCCGCGTCTGGTCGGCGTCAGTGTCGGCGCCTGCGTCTGCGGTGTTCTCGTCGTCGCCGCTGCCCTGAATACTCCTCTGGCTGTCGTCGTCGTCGCCGCAGCCGGTGGTGATAGTCGCGGCCATGGCGAGAGCGGAGAAGAACACCGCGGCTTTCTTCAGCCGGTGGTGACCTGGAGATCTGCTGTCGAGCAGACGTACCATAAGAGCCTCTTGCGTCCTGAAGTCGGTGTCCCTGCCACCACAACGAACTCGGCAGAAGGGGGGGAAGACCATCTATTGTGCAGTTTCTACAACTTTTAGTAATTGTAACGAAAACGTGATGCAACCGAAACCGCCCAAAAAGATATGCGGAGAAGGGGCGGCAAAAAGGGCGGGGAGGCAAGAGGCCGGCTAATGGTCGAGCGACTCCAGCACGAAGTCGGGCTCGACCGCCGAGTGGCGCAGCGTGCGCTGCAAGTCGGTCAGGCCGGTCTCGACGAGCACCGAGTCGAGGCCGAAGTCGTTGGCGCCTCGGATGTCGGTCTCGAGTTGGTCGCCGAGCACCGCGCATCTTCGGGTGCCGGCGCGGGCGACGGCTTCCTCGAACATCGGCGCGAAGGGCTTGCCCAGCCGCTCGAAGCACAGGTCCGCTCCGGGGTAACGCGCTTCGAGCGCGCGCTCGAAGAGGGCCGCGATGCTGCCGGTTGTGAAGCCGTAGCTGGACTCCGAGCGTTGATAGATGAGGTCAGGGTTGGGCACGACGAGTTGGAAGTCTTCGCCGGCGTCGAGTTTGCGAAAGAGGGTTGTCAGCGCCGCGTCGACCGCCGGGATGAAGTCGTAGCTGGCCTCGTCGCCCAAGACGAGTACGTCGAGGTCACCGTGGTCCAAATCGACCAACCGGAGTCCTGCTCGCTCGGCATAAACCTCGGAGTCGCGCGTGCCTAGCACCAGCGCCCGCGCGCCCTGGAGGCCGTGGTCGGCGATATAATCGGTGAGCAGCGAACCGGAAGTGACGATGCGCTCGGCGGGGATGTCGAGGCCATCTCGGCCGTATTTGTCGGCGCAGGTCTCCGGCAGCCGCGAAGCGTCATTGGTGATGATCACATAGGGCATCTGCTCGTCGCGCAGCCGCTGTATAAAAGCGGCCGCCCCCGCGAAGGCGCCTTCGGTGTGAACGAGCACACCGTAGGCGTCGACGAGCAGGGCCTCGTAGCGAGCCAAGAGTTCTGAGACCGTAATGCGGGGAGGTTGTGACATCCGGGACGTGGCTAAGGTCGAGAATATGACCGAGTCCTCAGCAAATCCCCGATCGGGGGCGTCTGCTGAGTCCGACGGACCGGTTGGGGTCGCGGGTCAGCTCGAGCTGCTCGTAGCGAAGCGAGAATTGCTCGACGGCATAGGTCACCGCCTCGGCGCGCGATACGACCGTCTTGGAGAATGAGTCGAAAAACTCGCGGACCAATCCGATAGCCGGCTCGAAACTCGATTGCAACACCTCGTCGACGACGCTCCATAGCGATGGGGACTGGCGGAGCAATTTGCCGATAAGATAGGTCGTAAACTCGTTGTGGCGCAAGAATCCACGCCGCTGCTGCTGCAGCGCGAGGCGAGTGGTGGGCATGATGTCGAATTGCACGAGCGTCGACTCGAAGACATAGAGTCCGGTCAAGCCGAGCACGCCGCGGCATAGCGGGCCGCTGAAGGTGAGCGCCTCGAGGAGCGTGGTGGCGCTCGAGGACTCGTCGAGCCCTTCGACCAAGGCCGGCAGCCGCTCGCCGATTATCTGGCGATAGCGTGGCTTGAGGAAGCGGTCCGGATCGCCGACCAGGGGAATGATATCCTCGAATAAAATGCCATAGAACTCGAGGTTTCGGGCGGCGTCAAAGACCAGCGAAGACAGGCAAAGACTCTCGTCGAGCGTGGAGCGATGCTCGAGGGCCATCATGATCTTATTAAGGTTGTGCAACTGGATCTGTTGGCCGTGACAACACATCACCGCCACGGCGAGCACCGGGGGGCGCATCTCGCCGTCGAGCTGCTCCCAGTCGATGCGATCTGCCGAAAAGTCGAGTCGAGAGGGGTTCCAGTTGCCAGCGTCCTTGGCTTCCTCATACACGCGGCGCGGCAGCGACTGGCTGCGCGGGGGGCGCGTGCGCACAGAGCGGGGTTCCATTACGTCCAATCCTTTGGCGTAGACGAACTCGGCGCTGGGCGATCGGCTAGCGTACCGCTCTCTCGCTGGCGTGGGCCTCGGGCCGAAAATTCGAATTAATTGTGATGACTGCCCGCACAGGTTAACGCGAGATCTCCTCGATGTCGAGGCCGACAGAGCACTTCCTTAGCACGATTTTTATGCGGTGGGTCCGTCGCTCCCAGAAGCTCTCGTCGGCCGGCTCGGCGCACGCGTCAATGCACAGCAGTAGCACCGCGCTGAGCATCTACGTTCGCTTGACACGCGCGCAACAGCCACATAACTAAGCAGGCACTAACTTGGGCCAGAGACAAGCCACATAATCGTAGTGAGGAGTCGAAGATGATGGACTGGAATGCAATGGCCGACCGGGTGCTCGATGGGCAGCCGATTACAAAAGAAGAGGCGCTGGACATCGTCAACGCCCCGGACGAGGAATTGCTGGCCATCCTGCACGCCGCCTTCAAGGTGCGCTCGCGCCACCACGGGCGCAAGGTGCGCGTGCATGTGCTTCAAAACGCCAAGAGCGGGGTGTGCCCCGAGGACTGCAAGTTTTGTAGCCAGTCGCTCAAGTACAACACCGACGCCGAGCAATATACCATGCAACAGGTCGAGGACCTGGTGCAGGGCGCCAAGGAAGCCTACGAAAAGGGAGCGGTCACCTATTGCATGGTCACGGCTACGCGCGGCCCGAACAACCGCGAGCTGGAGACGATCTGTGAGGCAACCCGGCAGATCAAGGAGAAGTACCCGGTCAATATCTGTGCCTCGCTCGGGCTGCTCAAAGAAGGGCAGGCCGAGACGCTGCGCGAGGCCGGCGTCGACCGCTATAACCACAATCTGGAGACCTCCGCGGAACACTTCGAGAATGTGGTCAGCACTCATACCTTCCAGGACCGCCTCAACACCGTCAAGATGGCCAAAGACGCGGGCATGGAGACCTGCTGCGGAGGCATCATCGGCATGGGAGAGCAGACCAACGATTGGGTCGAGCTCGCCTTTACGCTGCGTGAGGTCGGCGTGGAGTCGGTCCCGCTGAACTTCCTCAACCCGCGACCGGGCACCCCGCTGGGCGACGAGGCCACCGACGAGAATGGCAAGCAGACCAAGGTCCGTCCCCAGGAGTGCTTGAAGGCTCTGGCGATGTTCCGCTTCGTCCATCCCGACAGCGACGTGCGCGTCGCCGGCGGCCGCGAAGTCGTGCTCGGCCACATGCAGCCCATGGCCCTTTACGCCGCCAACTCGCTGTTCACCGAGGGCTACCTGACCACCGATGGCCAGGGCAACTCCAAGGACTACGAGATGATCACCCAGGCCGGCTTCGAACCCGAAGTCGTCGAAGCCTAAAGGCAGGGGTTCAGGGGTCCGGGGGTCCAGGGGTCCAGGAACTGCTTAACGGCAGGGGTTCAGGGGTCCGGGGGTCCAGGGGTCCGGGGGGCCAGGGGTCTAGGAACTGCTTGACGGCGGGGGCCACGAATGATGGTTGGAGGAGAACTTCATGACCGACGAAAAATACACCCGCGAGCAACTCGAAGAGTGGGATGACCAATATGTGTGGCATCCCTTTACGCCGCACTCGGTTTACCGCGATGAGGAGCCCTTGACGGTGGTCGCCGGCGAGGGCAACTACCTCATCGACGCCGACGGAAATCGGCTCTTGGACGGAGTGGCCTCGATCTGGTGCAACACCTTCGGCCACCGGCGCCCCGAGATCGACCAGGCCGTGCGCGAGCAGCTCGACCGCATCGCGCACGCCACTCTGCTGGGCAACGCCCAGGATCGGTCGATTCTGCTGGCCAAGCGGCTCGTCGAGTTGACCCCCGGTGATCTGAGCAAGGTCTTCTTTTCGGACAACGGCTCGACCGCCGTCGAGATCGCCGTCAAGATGGCGCTGCAGTGGTCCCAACAGGTCAGTGGCGACGAGCCGACCAAACGCCGCAAATTCATGGGGCTGGCCAACGCCTACAACGGCGACACCATCGGCGCGGTCTCAATGGGCGGCGTCGACGTCTTCCACGCGCGGTTTCAACCGCTGCTCTTCGACGTGGTCCGCGCGCCGTCGCCCTATGTCTACCGCCGCCCCCAGGGCCAGTCGCGCCAGGCGGCCGAGGAAGCCTTCGTCGCCGAATTCGACCGCATCTTTCGGGCCCACGCCGAGGAGCTGTGCGCGATCGTCATCGAGCCGGGCATGCAAGGCGCCGGCGGCATGATCACCTACCCGGACGGCTTCCTGAAGCACGTGCGCGAATTGTGCGACGAGTACGGCGTCTTGCTCATCCTCGACGAGGTCGCCATGGGTATGGGCCGCTCCGGCGAGATGTTCGCCTGCGAACGCGAGGGCGTGGTGCCCGACTTTTTGTGTATCGCCAAGGGCCTGACCGGCGGCTACCTGCCGGTCTCGGCCACCATTACCACAGACCGCATCTACGAGGGGTTTTTAGCGCCGCCAGAGGAGGGCAAAACCTTCTTCCATGGCCACACCTATACCGGCAACGCCCTGGGCTGCGCCGCGGCGCTGGCAACCCTCGACATCTTCGAAAAAGAGGACGTCATCGACGGCCTTGGGGCCAAGATCGAAAAGCTACGCGCCGAGTTGGAGACGCTCACCGACCTCGAATGGGTCGGTGACATCCGCCAATACGGCCTGGCCGCGGGCATCGAGCTGGTCAAAGACCGCCAGAGCAAAGAGCCCTTCGACGCCGCGGATCGCGTCGGGATGAAGATCTGCCGCGAGGCGCGCGACAAGGGCGTCTTCTTGCGACCGCTGGGCGATACGATCACGTTGATGCCGCCGCTGTCGATCACAGCCGATGAGCTGGAGACGCTCGTCGCGGCTATACGCCACGGTATCGAGAGCGTGCTGCCTGACTTCGCCTAATACCTCAGAAGGAGCGCCGGCATCCCTGCCGGCGTTGGGCGCCGCATGAAACCACCGAAGAATATTGTTGTCGTGACCGGTACGGATACCGAGATTGGCAAGACGATGGTCACCGCCGGGCTCGCCTACGCCTTGAGAGAGCGTGGCGTCGACGTCGTGGCCATCAAGCCGGTGGAGTCGGGCACCACCGAAGAGGCAGGCCCGGTCGACGACGGCGCTATCTTGGCTCGCGCGACCGGCCAGTCCGGGCCCACCGAGGCGCTCGTGCGCCTGCGAGAGCCGCTGGCGCCGCCGGTGGCCGCCGATATCGACGGTGTCGCATTGGATATGGGCGCCTGGTGCGACACCATCCGCGACTATGCTAAATCGGCCGATGTGGTGCTCGTCGAGGGCGCCGGAGGGCTCTTGTCGCCGCTTACCTGGTCCGAGACCGCCCGCGACCTCGCCGCAACGCTCGATGCCTCGGCGTTGGTCGTCGCGCCAGACAAGCTCGGCACGCTCAACCAGACGCTGCTTGTGCTCGAATCGCTCGATCACGCCGGCGTTCCGTTGGCCGGGGTCGTGTTCAGCGCGACGGAGTTTCCGGACGCGTCGAGCGGGCGAAATGCGCAGACGCTGCGGGATTTTTCCGGCCTCGCTCGGATCGCCGAGTTACCCCGCGTGACCGACTGGCGCGAGGCCGCCGAGCACCTTGTAGATGTCTCCAAGTGGGTCTTTCCGACGCATCAGGGATAAGTATATGAGCAATTGGGATAGCTGGCTCGACGGGGCGCTCGGCGAGCTGGCCGAGCGCGATCTTCTGCGCCGGCTCGAGCCGATCGAGGCGATCGACGCGGTGCATGTGCGCGGGACCGATCAGCGCGATCTGACGCTATTTTCGAGCAATGACTACCTGGGGCTCTCGCATCACCCGAAGGTGCGCCAGGCGTTGGCCAAATCAGCAAACCAGGTGGGGATGGGTCCGCGCGGATCGGCGCTGGTATGTGGGTATACGACCGCGCACCAGGCGCTCGAGCGCGATCTGGCCGAGCTGACCGGCTGCGAGGAGGCGCTCTTATGTCCTACCGGTTTTGCGGCCAACCTGGCGGTCATCTCGTCGCTGGCCGGGCCCGACGTCGCCGTCTTCTCCGACGCGCTCAATCACGCATCGATCATCGACGGCTGCCGGCTCGCCAGACGTCGCGGCGCCAGTGTGCAAGTCTATCCCCACGGCGACGTCGACGCGCTCGCTGGATTGCTCGAGGCGAGCGACGCCGAGCGCAAGCTCATCGTCACCGACTCGGTGTTCAGCATGGACGGTGACCTCGCGCCGCTCGACCGGCTCGTCGAGCTCAAGCGGGCGCACGGGGCGCTGCTGGTCGTCGACGAGGCCCACGGCACGCTGGTCTTTGGCGAGAAGGGCGCCGGCGTGGCCGAGCACTTCGGGGTCGAGGAGCAGGTCGACGTGCATGTGGGCACGCTCAGCAAGGCGGTCGGCGCGCTCGGCGGCTTCGTGGCGACATCGAGCCCGCTGCGCCAGTGGATCTTCAACAGGGGCAGGTCATTTGTATTCTCGACCGCCCAGCCGGTGCCGGTCGTCGAGGCGGCGCGCGCGGCGATCGCGGTGGCGCGCACCGAGCCCAAGATACGCCGGTCGCTGTGGGAGCGCGTCGAGCAGCTCGGCGCTCAGCTCGGCCGTAGGCTAAACAGCCCGATCGTGCCGATCATCCTGGGCGAAGAGGCGCGAGCGCTGGGGGCGAGCCGACAATTGCTTGACAATGGCTTCCATGTGATTGCCATTCGTCCCCCGACCGTACCCGCCGGCACATCGAGACTCCGGGTGGCGCTGTCGGCGGCGCATACCGCCGAAGACGTCGATCGACTAGCAGTTATTCTCGCGGAGTTGTTGTGAAAAAGACCACCGAAGACTTCAAGAAGTTTATCAAGCGCGGCAACCTGGTCGATATGGCGGTCGGCATCGTCATCGGTGTGGCGTTCGGCGCGATCAGCCGCTCGTTGGTCGACGACATCATCATGCCGCCGCTGGGCCTGGTCACCGGCGGCGTCGACTTCGCCGAGATGTTCTGGGTGCTCCAGATGGGCGACCCTGCGGGGCCCTACGCGACCGTCGAGGCGGCCAAGGCGGCTGGGGCGGTGACCCTCAATTACGGCAACTTCGTCAACACGCTCATCAACTTCATCATCGTGGCGTTTGCGATGTTCGCGGTGGTCAAGTTCTATACGAAGTTGACCGAGCGCGAGGAGGAGGCCGCCGATGAGAAGGCCAAGGAGCCGGTCGACAAAGAATGTCCGTTTTGTTTCGAGGATATCCCCATCAAAGCCGTGCGCTGTCCGCGGTGCACGTCCCAGCTCGACGAGTGAAGCGCCGCGAATCGGCCTTCGGTGCAGGATATTTGGATGGCCCACGGGGGCGTCACCCCG
>JBKGZI010000078.1:0-16895 GCA_046545675.1 Persicimonas sp. | reverse complement strand
TTCTCGAAGCCCACCGCCACACCACCGACCTGTACAAACAGGCCGTCGGCAAGCTGCGCGAGGGCAAGACCGACGTCGAGTTCCCCTACGGCACGATCCCGCCCGGCCACACCTGCTGCGTGGGCGCCCAGCCCCCGGACAGCCCATTCGCTGCGGCGGCCTGACCCACCCGTCAGGCTCTCCGGGCAGTCACCAAAACCTCCCGCCCCGTAACCCACCGTCGACCGACCACCCAAGACAGGACTGCACAGCCACGTCTTCGACCTCCCGACACACGTCTCCACGACGCGCGTGGACCCTTCTCACCCCCAAAAGTTCGCTCCCACAGCTCGCGGATCACTCCTACAGATCTGTCGGCCTCAGAATTCAAGAAATGACGCCCCGAAAAGACACCCGGCTGCCGTCTGATCGCGGCCCTGCGGCCCTCCCGCCCACATTTTTGAGGCAACATGGTCCCTGGGACCCATCTGCTCAAATTTTTTTTAGGGGGGGGGGCAACAAAAAAGCGGCCGGACTCCACTCGGAGTCCGGCCGCCAATTCTGCAGTACGGGTGGGCGCTCGAGGTTAGCTGCCGCGCTCGACTTCGCCGCCGAGTTTGAAGATGGCACGCAGGTATTCGCGGCGCATCCGGGAGATATTCTCGAGTTTGATGTTCTTGGGGCAGGCTGCCGAGCACTCGCCGATATTCGAGCAGTTGCCGAAGCCCTGGTCGTCCATCTCGTTGATCATGCGGATCGTGCGGATCTCGCGCTCGGGCTGGCCCTGCGGCAACATGGCGTATTGGGTGAGCTTGGCGCCGGTAAATAGCGAGGCCGACGCATTCGGACAGGCCGCCACGCAGGCGCCGCAGCCGATGCAGGTGGCCGCGAAGAACGAGCGGTCTGCGTCCGGCTTGGCCACCGGGTGGGTGTTGGCGTCGGCGTGCGGGCCGGTGGTTACCGATACATAGCCGCCCTTGGCGATGATCTTGTCCAGGGCCGCGCGGTCGACGACCAGGTCCTTGACCACCGGGAATGCGGTGGCCCGAAACGGCTCGATGACCACGGTGTCGCCATCCGAGAAGCTGCGCATATGCAGCTGGCACACCGCGGTGCCGCGCTGGGGACCGTGGGCTTGACCGTTGATGGTCAGCCCGCAAGTCCCGCAGATGCCCTCTCGGCAGTCGCTGTCGAATTCGACCGGAGTTTGGCCGTCCTTGACCAGGCGCTCATTGACAAAATCGAGCATCTCCAGAAACGACATCTCCGGCGAGATATCCTCGGCGGTCACCGATTGGAGTCGGCCCTCCGCGTCTGGGCTTTCCTGGCGCCAGACCTTCAAGTGGAGCGTCATGCTTTGGGAAGCCATCTCAGGTACCTCGTCGAGAACACTGCCAATCTGATCGGTTTGTGAATCACTCATAGCTTCTCTGCTTGAGTTCGACGAACTCGAAGTCCAGCGGTTGTTTGTGAACTTGCTCGGGCTCGTCTTCGCCTTTGTATTCCCAGGCCGCGACGTAGGCGTATTCGTCGTCGTTTCGAAGCGCCTCGCCCTTGTCGGTCTGGTGCTCTTCACGGAAGTGACAACCACACGATTCGTCGCGCTCGAGCGCGTCGCGGGCCATCACCTCGCCTAATTCCAAGAAGTCGACGACGCGTCCGGCGACCTCCAGATATTTATTGAAGCTGTCCTCGTCGCCGGGGATATAGACTTGGTCCCAGAACTGTGCGCGCAGCTCTTGAATGTCGGCGATGGCCTTCTTGAGGCCCTCTTCGGTGCGCCCGATGCCGACCTTATCCCACATGATGTCGCCGAGGTCGCGGTAGAAGTCCATGACCGTGCGCCGTTGGTCGGCGGGCTTTTTGGCGTTCTTTTCGCTGACCTCGAGCAGACGCTTGATGCCGTCGCGCACCGTCTGCTCGGCTTCGTCGAACTCGGCCTGGTCTTCGGAGACCTCGTCGATCTCGAAGCGGTTGGTGGCCAGGTAATTGCTGACCGCCGCCGAGACGACGAAGTAGCCGTCGGCCAGCCCCTGCATCAGAGCGCTGGCGCCCAGACGGTTGGCGCCGTGGTCAGAGAAGTTCGCCTCGCCGGCCACGAACAGCCCGGGCAGGTTGCTCATCAGGTCGTAGTCGACCCACAGCCCGCCCATCACGTAGTGGACGGCCGGAAAGATGCGCATCGGCTGCTCGTAGGGGTCCTCGTCGGTGATCTTATTATACATGTGGAATAGGTTGCCGTACTTCTCGGCAATCGCATCGCGGCCCTGCTCCTCGATGGCGTGCTTGAAGTCCAGGTACACGGCGTTATTCGCCGGCCCGACTCCGTAGCCGTCATCGACCATATACTTGGCGTTTCGGGAGGCGACGTCGCGCGGCACCAGGTTTCCGAAGGCCGGATACTTCCGCTCCAGATAATAGTCGCGGTCCTTCTCGAGGATCTGGTCCGGCGGCTTGTTGACGTCGGTCTTATTCTTGGGGACCCACACCCGCCCGTCGTTTCGGAGGCTCTCACTCATCAGCGTGCGCTTGGACTGATAGTGGCCCGACGAGGGGATGCAGGTCGGGTGGATCTGCACGTAGCACGGGTTGGCCATAAAGGCGCCGCGCCGATGGCAGCGCCAGGCGGCGGTGCCGTTGGAGTTATAGGCGTTGGTCGATAGATAGTAGACCCGCCCATATCCACCGGTGCACAGCACCACGGCGTCGGCCGAGTGGCGCTCGATCTCTCCATTCCACAGGTTGCGCGTGATGATGCCGCGGGCGCGGCCGTCGACGACGACCAGGTCGAGCATCTCGCGGTGCGGGAACATCTGGCACTTGCCTCGGTCGACCTGGCGCATCAAAGCGCCATAAGCACCCAGAAGGAGCTGCTGGCCGGTCTGGCCGCGCGCATAAAATGTACGCGAGACCTGCGCACCGCCGAACGAACGCGTGGCCAACTCGCCGCCGTATTCGCGGGCGAACGGCACGCCCTGGGCGACCGCCTGGTCGATGATATTGGAGCTGAGCTGGGCCAACCGATAGGTGTTGGCCTCGCGCGAGCGGTAATCGCCACCTTTGATGGTGTCGTAGAACAGCCGCCAGATGCTGTCGCCGTCGTTCGGGTAGTTCTTGGTGGCGTTGATGCCACCCTGGGCGGCGATGCTGTGGGCGCGCCTGGGCGAGTCGGAGATGCAAAACGACTTGACGTTGAAGCCAAGCTCGGCCATCGACGCCGCCGACGACGCCCCGGCGAGTCCCGTGCCCACCACGATGATAGTCTTCTTCTTTTTGTTATTCGGGGCGACGAGGTTGTACTCCGCCTTGCGGTTATCCCACTTTTGGTGGAGCGGTCCCTCGGGTACTTTCGAATCGAGCTTCGTCATAATAATCCCAAACCGTTCTCGCCGAGTGTCGACTACTTCGAACTCGAAGCCTCGAGCCTCGAGCATGAACTCAGTGAATCACGAAATAGATGTACAGCGGGATACCGAAAAAGCCGGCTGCCAACACAACCGCCAAGATCGTCCCCAGCACGTAAACTGGCCTCGTCCATCGCTCGTTCATCGCACCGATGGTCTGGAACATGCTCCAGAATCCGTGGCGCAAGTGCCAGCCCAGCAGGAAGGTCGCCAGGCAATAAAACGCCACCACAAAGGGATTGGAGAAGGTGTCGATGACCATCTGGTAGAGCTGGAAGTTGGCGGCTTCGCTGGTCGGCTCGTACTTGGTGGTGTCGGTGAACGCCGCATAGCGGAAATGCAACACGTGCACCACGACAAATACCAGCAGGACACTGCCGGTAAGCGGCATGGTCAACGAACTCCAGTTAAATTTGCTCGGCCCGCCTTTGGTCTTCTGCCCCGAGTCATAGGCTTTCTTTCGAGCCCGCCGATTGTCGAGCCACAGGCTGATGCCCAACCAGGCATGTAAGCCGATGATGATAAACAATCCCGCCTCGATGACGTACAAGCCCCAACCGAGGCCGTGCAACGTCGCCGAGTAGGCGTCAAACGCCTCTTGGCCGTCGGGCCAATACAATACGAGGTTCCCCAGCAGGTGCATGATAACGAAAACGACGATGCCGATGGCGGTCACGCCGTTGAGGAGCTTTCGCGCCAATCCCGAGCTGAGTGCTTTTTTCAATGAATACATCTTTTGATGCTCCGGCTACTGGGAGTCGTCCTATACACTCCAGAGGAGAAGTATTGCGGCGGAACTCTTAGCATGAAAAATGCTGTTGCAAAAGTCACTAACACCGCATGGACGTTGAGCTAGATCATACCCTGGCGGAGATCCGCCGCGACCGCCCGCTACGCGTGGCCTTGTACGGCCCGAGCAGTTCGGTCGCAAGGGTCGTGACGTGGGTGTTCGTCTTTGCGTCGGCCTGCCATTTGTGGCTGGCCGACGTTTGGCAGCTCGAGTGGCTGCCGGCAAACCTCATCTACCTGGCCGGTGTCGCGCTGCTATGCTGGCGAGGCGCCGCTCTGGGCTGGCTGTTGAGCGCACTGGGACTGCTGATTCCGCTGCTCTTCCACCGCGACCAGCTCACCCAATCGGTCATCCTGCTGGTCATCTCTTCGTCGGCTGGATTGGGACTCATCGCCGACGGGTTGCGTGCGAGCCGGCCGGGCTCTTCGCCCGCGGACCCGCTCGAGACCTCGCAGGGCACCATGGCCGCCGGTGAATGGACATTCTTGGGCGTGGCCAAGGGGGTGACGATCGTCACCTACTTCCTGGCAGTGCTCCACAAGATCAACCGTGAGTACCTGGACCCCGATTATAGCTGTGCGGTGTACGGCACCGAGGAGTTGTTCAACTATTGGGGCCTACCCATCGACGCGCTGCCCGCCTCGGTGCTGGCGTTAACCCCGTGGCTCGTCGTCGCTGCCGAGAGCGGTATCGCCCTCTTGCACATGCTCGGCCGTCGTCGCCTCGCCTGGCTGCTCGCCGTCGGATTCCACATCCCGCTGACGCTGACAATGGCGCCGGCGTTTGTCTTCGTGATGTTCGTCGGCCACGCCGCGTTTATGCGACCCGCCGATCTCGAGCGCCTGAGCGGGGTTTTCCGCCGCCATTGGGTCGCCATCGGCGCCGCTGCAACCTTGCTCACCACGGTGAGCCTGGTCGCTCATAAGAACCTCCCAGAGTGGACGATGATTCCCCGAGAATGGCTTTTGTGGGGGCTCTTGATGGCACTGTTGGTGCCAGACCATCTTGGTCTGGATACCAGGGCTGGGAAAGCCGGGCACCGATTGAGTCGAGCTCCCTTGGCGGCCAAAGCCGCCGTCGCCGTGGCCGTCGGCTTCTTCCTCCTCAACGGATTGACGCCCTACCTCGGCGTGCAGTTCCAGCACGCCGGCGCCATGGTCAGCAATCTGCGCATCGACCAGGGCTGCTGGAATAGCCTGGTCTTTCCGGAGTCGGTGCGTCTGAGCGACGATTATGTGCGCATCGAGGAGGTCTACTACGGCGAGCCCGGTCAGACCCCCAAATATGAGGCCATCGCCCTCGACCAGTTGTGGAGCCCCCCCCAGATCCGCCAGATGCGCCGCAACTGGTGCGAGCCGCACCTGCGACCCTTCTATATGCGCGGCACGTTTCGCGGCCGTGAGTTCGTCATCGATGATGTCTGCGACACCGACAAGCCGCTGCCTTTTTCAGACGACGGCATCTTCGGCGTGGAGATCTTCAAGGACTACCTGCGCTTCCAGAAGAATCTGGAGAGGGAGTGCCCGCAAGCGTGCATTCATTGACCGTTCGTCGAGGCCTCCGGCAAAGCTGAGCGATGGGGCAGAAAGAAGAAAAACGTCGTGCCCTGGCCAAGCTCGCTCTCGACCCAGATCTGCCCGCCGTGCGCCTCGATGATGCCCTTGGCAATCTCGAGCCCCAGGCCGGCGCCGTGGCGTGCGCCCTTTTCGGCCTGCCAGAAGCGGTCGAAGAGGTGAGATATCTGCTCGGGCGGGATGCCGCAGCCGGTATCCGATGACGATGCGCTGGACCGCGTCCCGGGCCTCGACCGCCGCCCGGGGGCTCGCGTTTTATCTGGCGCATTCAACTGCCTGGTGCAGATCCGCGGTCGAGGACCGGATTGGTCATCAGAAGTCAATCCATACGGCCCCGGCAACTCATTCTGTAGCCCGTATCAGCGTCGGGTGGGGCGGGCCTATGGTTCTAAACCGTCGAGCGGCTCGCGATCTTCCCGCCGAGTTTGGCATCTGCTGAAGCTGTGTTTAGCATTCATGACGTCCGTCTCCATTCGACTCGTCGGAGCTTTCCGTGGACGATCTGCTTGCAGCGCGCTCCCAGATGGCGATGTCGCTGGCTTTCCACATCATCTTCGCGGTGGTGGGCATGGCCATGCCGTTGATGATGGTCATCGCCGAGGCGCGCTGGCTGAAGACCGGAAAAAAAGTTCACCGGGAGCTCGCCCAGCGCTGGGCCAAGGGCACCGCGATCATCTTCGCGGTCGGCGCGGTCAGCGGCACGGTGCTCTCCTTCGAGCTGGGCCTGTTGTGGCCGACGTTCATGGAGCACGCTGGCCCGCTGGTGGGCATGCCGTTCTCGCTCGAGGGCTTCGCCTTCTTTTTGGAGGCTATTTTTTTGGGCGTCTATCTATACGGATGGGACCGCGTCAGCCCCAAGGCCCACTGGGCCTCCGGGGTGATGGTGATGGTCGCGGGGACGATGTCGGGCATCTTCGTGGTCACCGCCAACGCCTGGATGAATACGCCGGCCGGCTTTGACTTCGTCGATGGTCAATTCATCAATATTCGTCCCTGGGAGGCGATGTTCAACCCGATGTGGTTCGGCCAATGCTTTCATATGGTCATCGCCGCCTTCCAGGCGGTTGCCTTTATGGTCGCGGGCATCCACGCGGCGATGCTGCTTCGCGACCGAGACAATGACTTCCACCGGCAGGCGTTGAAGATCGCGCTGGCCATCGCGGTGGTCTCGGCGGTCGCCCAGCCGCTCATGGGTGACCTGCTCGCCAAGGACGTCGCCGAGAACCAGCCGGTCAAGCTCGCCGCCATGGAGGGCCAATTCGAGACCGAAGACGGCGCCGCGCTGCGCATCGGTGGCTGGCCCGACGAAGAGGCCCGCCAGACGCCCTACGCCATCGAGATCCCCGGCGCGCTGAGCTTCCTGGCGTTCAACGACTTCACCGCCACCGTCCAGGCCCTCGAGGACTTCCCCGAGGACGAGTGGCCGCCGGTGGCCATCGTGCACATCGCCTTCCAGATCATGATCGCCTGCGGGATGTGGATGCTCGGGGTGGGGCTTATCGGCGCGTTTCTGAGTTGGCGCCAAAAGCGCCTCTACGACGAGCGCTGGTATCTGAAGCTCTTGGTCGTCACCGCGCCGCTGGGCTTTTTGGCCATCGAGGCCGGCTGGACGGTCACCGAGGTCGGCCGCCAACCGTGGGTCATCCAGGGCTATATGAAGACCGCCGACGCCGTGACCCCGATGCCCAATCTGGTCGTGCCGTTTGCGGTCTTCACGATGCTATACGTCGTCCTCTTTGTCATCGTGGTGTATTTGCTGTGGCGTCACGTCTTTCAGAGCCCGACGAGTGAGGAGCTCGAGGAATGATCGCATTCGAATACGTCATCGCCGGCATCATCGTGGTGGCGCTGGTGGTCTATCTATTGTCGGGCGGTGCTGACTTTGGGAGCGGCATCTGGAGCCTCTTTGCCACCGGCGAGCGCAAGGATGCGCAGCGCGATGCGCTCTCGCACGCCATCGCGCCGATTTGGGAGGCCAACCACGTCTGGCTGATCCTGGTCGTCGTGCTGATGTTCGTATGCTTTCCGCGCGCCTTCTCGACGATCATGACCGCGCTGCACATCCCGCTGACCCTGATGCTCATCGGGATCGTTTTGCGCGGTTCGGCCTTCGCGTTCCAGTCGTATTCGGCCGGCGCGACCTTGTTGCAGGAGCGTTCCGGGACGGTCTTTGCTATCTCCAGCGCGGTCACGCCGTTGCTGCTGGGGATCTCGGCCGGCGCTATCGCCGGCGGCGAGATTCGCCTCTTGGCCAATGGCGCCGTGCAGACGGACTTCGTCTCGGAGTGGCTCAGCCCGTTTCCGTTCGCCATCGGCGGTTTCACGTTGGCGCTATGCGCGTTCCTGGCGGCGGTTTATATGACCGTAGAGGCCCGCTCCGAGGCGCTCAAAGACGACTTTCGGCTCCGCGGATTATGGGCCGCGGTCGCCGTCGGAGCGTGCGCGTTCGCCGCGATCGTTCTGGCCAGGGCCGACGCCCCGCTCATCTGGCAGGAGCTGACTCGCTCGGTCTGGGCGATTCCGTTCCAGATCGTCACCGGCCTGGCCGCGTTGGTCGCCATCTGGGCGCTGTGGACGCGTCGATTTGCGCTGGCCCGCTACGCCGCGATGGCCCAGGTCGGCCTCATCGTGGTCGGCTGGGGGCTGGCCCAATATCCGTATATGGTCTACCCCGACCTCACCATCGAGAATGCCGCCGCCGAGGCCGCCATCCTGCGCCCGGTGCTCATCGCGCTGGCCGGCGGCAGCGTGTTGCTGGTGCCCGCGTTTTTCTATTTATATCGGGTATTTAAGGGCGCCGAAGAGGAGGAGCCGCACGCCGCGGGTTTCTCGCCGACGGAGTCGACGGATTAAGCAAGGAGTAAGACTGAGGTTGGGCCGCGCGGCTTCTAGCCCGCCGTGACGCCTCTGGCGTCACCTTGCGTGTTCGTTTGTGGCGCTCTTGAGCGCATTGAATCTTTGAACCTTGAATCACTGAAACTCGGAATCACAGAACCATGGAACCATTGGATCCACGGAGGCGTGGGAGAGCACATGGAGCGGCTTTGAAACCACTGTACTACCTCGCAACGAGCGCTCCGGCTGAGTCGAGCACTGAGCCCCAGCAAGCGGCTCCGTGTTTTCCAGGCTGCTCAATGTGCTCTTCCGAGCCCCCACGCCAGCAAAGCTTCGACGCTTCCACATTTCCATGTTTCCACGTTTCCATGTTCCCGTGTCTCCACGCTGCTACCTGGGGGACACCATTTAGCCCCCGAGGATAGTGCAGCCGCCAGGACATCAGTCCTCATCCGACACCGCAGCCCCTACGCCAACCCCCACTGTCACTTCCAGTCCGCCAGTTTCATTCAAGTCCAATGACGGGAATCGCGTCACCGCCGGTCAAACCGTAAGAGGCTCGCGTCTCTCCGGCGGGCAGCGTCCGCGCAGTGTCAAAGTGTGTCTTTGAGACGCAGCCAGCGCTGCCGAGTAGAAACACGACCACGATGATACTCAGGTAGGATCGAGCGACGCGTATGAGACGCGGCATCGTTGCGACGTGTGCCCGAGTCATCAATTCAACCACCCACCTGCCGGAAAGTCTTGGAAGCTTCAGGACGAGACGTTATCAAATCTCGTCCCCTCAAGATATGCCACGGGAGTCGGCGAGAGCCGGGTAGGGCTCTCCAAGCGGTGCAGGCTCCGTAACGATCGCTCGAGTTGGGGGTCGGCGGGACTGCCGACGAAAAGAAACACGTACGGAGCCCCGGAGGGACCCCGGCGGTCAGGATGACCGCGGCCCAGGCGTGGTCGCGCGTCATTCCCCCAACATAACCTCACGCGCCGGCTCTCTTAGATTATACCGCGAGCTCATCACCCGCCCATAGGCACCGGCGGTGCCGATGAGCATCACGTCGCCCTCGCCGGTCTCGGGCAGGCGGCGGGCGTGGCCGAGCACGTCGCCGGACTCGCAGATCGGGCCGACGACCTCGGCGGTGATCGCCAGCGGGTCGTCGAGCCGGCTCAGGTTGACGATCTGGTGGTGGGCTCCGTACAGCGCCGGGCGAATCAGCGAGTTCATGCCGGTCTCGAGGCCGATATATTTGATGTCGCCCTTTTGCTTGGTCTGGGTGACCCGGGCCAGCAGGACGCCGGCCTGAGAGACCAGATAACGGCCCGGTTCGAGCCACAATTCGAAGTCGGGGTGGGCGGCTTTGACCTGCGCGAGGCTCTCGGCGAGCGCGGCCAGATCGAGCTCGCGGTGGCCGGGGCGCTCGGGGACGCCCAGGCCACCGCCAAGATTGAGCAAGCGCACGTCGGGGAATCGGTCTCGAAGCGAGGCCAAATAAAGCGCCGTTTCCGACCACGTCTGGGGCCGAGAGCGGATGCCGCTGCCGACATGCGAGTGCAGCCCGACGACCGTGGCGCCCGACTGCTCGACGAGCTCCTCGAGCCGGTCGAGCTCCTGGGGGGCGACGCCGAATTTCGACTGCGGCCCGGCGGTGCGCACGTATTTGTGGTGGCCACGTCCGCGGCCCGGGTCGACGCGCACGATGAGTTCTTTGTCCGCGAAGACCTCCGGCCACGCCTCGAGCGGGTGCAGGTTGTCCAGGGTGACAAAGCCGGCCTTCTCGAAGCCCAGCTTATATTCGTCGCGCGGGGCGAAGTTCGGGGTAAAGAGAATGCGCTCGCGGTCGATGTCCGGGAAGACCTCCAGGACGCGCTCGACCTCGCCGGGCGAGACGCACTCGAAGCCGACGCCGGCGTGCTCGATGAGCCGCAGCACGTCGGGATGGGAGTTGGCCTTCATCGCATAGAAGACCCTGTCGACGGCGTCGATCGAGCGCAGATCCTCGGCCGAGCCTGTCAGCGTCGCCGGATCGTAGACATACGCGGGCCCGCCGTCGGCGATGTCGAGCAACTCGTCTCGGCGCGCCCTCCACCAGGCCTGACGCCCGACCACTTCCGCGGCCCCGCCGCCGAAGAGTTCGCGCCAAGTCGGCCCGAAGAGACGATCGGAGATGCGCTTGCTGAAGAGCTGCGAGTGCAGCTTGCGCACCAGACGCCCGGCCTGCTCCTCGTCGACCACGAACGTCAGATTGAGGTCGCTGGCCGCCTGCGAGAGCAGATAAATATGCTGCTCTTCGAAGACCTCGAAGGCCGGGCCGAGCTCGTCGAGGATCGAGCGAATATTGCGCCCGATCAGGCTCACGACCGCGCAGGGGCCGATCTGGCGGGCGTTGCACACCTGGTTCAAATCGGCCAGGAGCCGGTCGATGGTCTCCGGCTCGAGCGCGTTGGCCATCGGGTCGAGCGAGACGGTCACGTTCGACTCGCTGGTGGTCACCAGATCGACGGACAGCCCGTTTTTCTTGAACGCGGCGAAGGCATCGGCCAAAAAGCCGACCTCCTGCCACATGCCGAGGGTGTCCATCGAGATGAGCGTGACGTCGTTTTTGGCCGAGATGGCCTTGACCTGCGCGCCGAAGTCGGGGACCTGCCCCGAGATGACCGTGCCCTCGAGATCGGGCTGCTCGGTGCAGCGGATATGCAGCGGAATATTGGAGGTGCGAACCGGCGCGATACACCGCGGGTGGAGCACCTTGGCGCCCATCGTCGCCAGCTCCTGAGCCTCGTCGTAATCGAGCTGGCGCAGAAGCCGGGCCGCCGGGATATCGCGTGGATTGGCGGTAAACATGCCCGGTACGTCGGTCCAGATCTCGAGCCTGTCGGCCTCGAGCTTGGCCGCAAAATATGCCGCCGAGGTGTCCGAGCCGCCGCGGCCGAGCAGCACCGTATCGCCGCTCGAGTCGCTGGCGATAAAGCCCTGCGTCACATAGACCTCGGCGCCGCGATCGGCGAGGTCGTCCTGCAACGATGCGTCGGGCGGGCACTCGCAGGTCGCCGACAGATAGCGCCGGTTTAGGTGAATATTGGGCTGATCGACCGCCTGCAGCATCTCGCGCGCGTCGCACCACGAGGCGTCGAAGCCGACGCTCTTCAGATAAGCCGCCCCGAGCGTGGTCGACATCAACTCGCCCATCGCGAGCACGCGAGCGTGGACCTTGGGGCTGGCCTCGCCGATCAGCGACGCCCCAAGCGCCACGCGCTCGAGCTGCTCGAAATGCTCGCCGAGCAGCTCGTCGGCGCCCACGCCCAACGCCGCGCCGAGCTCGCGGTGGCGAGCCGTGATTTCGTCCAAGATCGGCCGGTGGTCGCCGTGGGTAGCCGCTTCGAGGAGCGACTCGAGCAGGTTCGAGACCCCGCTCAGCGCCGAGCAGACTACGAAGGGGGACACGCCCTGCTCGAGTCGCTCACGAAGCACCTTGGCGATGGTCTCCCATCGCTCGACGGTGGAGACGCTGGTGCCCCCGAACTTCAATACGACCCAGTCTCGGCTTGCGGGTGCCATGGCTGTGTACTCCGGTTAAATAGATTCTGCCCCAGGAAGGGGCAGCATTGTTTAGCATTGTTGAGGGGCGTTGCGGAAGGGATGTCTGTGGCGAGAGTGTGTGTCATCCTCCGTCGGTTGCACAGCCAATACCCTCTCCACCCGGAGCGACAGCGAAGGGAAGGCACGGTCAAGCCGCATAAAAGAGGATCAAGGAGAGGCCCCACCTTGATCCTCCCCTTCTCTACGCTGTCGCTCCGAGCGGGGAGGGGAGGCTGCCGGCCAACCAACGGCGGATGAACATACCCGTGGCGAGAGGCAGCGCTACTCGTCGTCGCGATCCAAGCTCCACGCACACCGGAACCCGTGGTTGGCGCGGTGTGCCTCGGGCCGGTACCGGCCGCGCGTGGCACAGCGGAGCGCAAATTCGCCGTGGGCGAATGATCCGCCGCGAATGATCTTCTTTTTGCCCGAGGCGGGGCCGGTGGGGTTGTCGGCGGGCGCGTTAGCGTAGTAGCCACGCTCGTACCAATCCTGGACCCACTCAAAGACATTGCCGGCCATCTCGTGCACGCCCCACGGGCTCGTACCAAAGGGTCTCGAGCCGACGTCGCCGGGCGTCTTCTGATCATACCAGGCGCGTTTGAGCGTCGGCGGCTCGTCTCCCCAGGGGTAGATGCGCCCGTCCGTGCCTCGTGCGGCCTTCTCCCACTCGGCCTCGGTGGGCAGGCGTTTGCCGGCCCACCGGGCGTAGCTGTTGGCCTCTTCCCAATTGACGAAGATCACCGGTCGGTGTGGAGACTCCTTGGCGTCGTTGAGTTCGGCCCACTCCCGGGACGGTTTGCGGCCGGTGGCGTCGAGAAACGCCTGATACTCCGCGGCGGTCACCGGTGTGCGGTCGATATAATAAGCGCCGAGGGTGACCTCGCGCTGGGGCTGCTCCTCGGGACGAGCGTTCGGGTCGTCGTCGGCGCTTCCCTGTAAGAAGGGACCGCCGGGCACGGCGACCATCGCCTCGGTCTTCGCCTCGGGCACCATGACCAGCGCGTTTCGCACCGCCTTGATATTCTTGAAGCGTCGCTCGGTATCCTTGGAGAGCATCTCCATGATCACCTCTTCGAGTTCGCCGGAGACCTCCGGGCGCAGCATGCGGACCTGGGTGGGCGCCTCGGAGCGAATGCTGCGCTCGGTGCCGGTCTCGTCGCGGGGGTTCGAAGACAGCGGCAATTGACCGGTGAGCATCTCGAAGAAGATCACGCCCGCCGAGTAGATATCAGATTGTTCGTGGGACTCGCCGCGCAATTGCTCGGGGGCCTGATAGGGCCGCGGCGCGCCGCCGGTGACGGTGTCGGTGGCCTTCATTCCGACCAGCGTCCCGGGCCCGAATTCGAGCTCGTCGAGGCTCTTGACCTTCTCGCGATGCGCCAGGCCGAAGTCGGCGACCTGCAACAGCGGAAATCCCTTATCTGCCTCGGCGCCGACCAGGATTTTGGTGGGCATCAACTGGCGGTGGGTGACTCGGTTAGAGTGCAGGTACTCGAGCATGGTCAGGATTTGCAGCGCGAATTCCAGAGCGATGCCCACCGGCAGGCGCCCCCGACGAGCCAGCATCTCGGCCAGCGTGACGCGTCCGCCTGCCTCCAGGATCATGGCCGGCGTATCGGTGTCTTCGACCACCTCGATCAGGCCGACCAGATTGGGGTGCTCGAGAGCGCCGAGGAGTTTGGCCTCTTTGTTGAACTTGCCGCGCACGGTGCGATCGCGAGCTGCCGCACGGCTGAGCCGCTTGACGAGCACCGGCCGGTCGCCTTGCAGGTCCCGGCCCTCGTAAAGGTAGGGGTTGTCGGTGCCGGGCAGGTTCCCGCCAACCTTCCAACGCTCGCCCAACAGGCTCGGCACCGCTGCGCCAGTGGTCGGCGCGACATCGCCGAGCGCCGTATCGCAGCGTCGACAAACCTCGTCCTCGGTTAGATTTCGGGTACCACAACTCGAGCAAATGATCGTCGCCATGCATCCCTCGGTGATTCTCGGGGTTCGAGTCCGTTCGGTGCGGTAAGCGTCTCCAATTACTCTCTACCTAACGCGAAGACACCCGAAGTTCAACGAACCAACACCGAAAATTCACAGGACCGACCCCTCCTCATGCCAACAACCGCGAATCGACGGCGTAGCATTCCGCGCTCGAGCCCTTCAACGAGCGTAAGTGCGCAGAATATATGACGCACAGCGTCAAAGCAGACCCATCTTTGCGCCTTGCGCAACCGAATGCCGGGCACTATATGTGCAGATTAGAATGAAGCCCCAAAGATGTATTCACAGGAGGGCTTTCTTCAAAGAAAGGCTTTACCCAACCGGTGAGGTACAGGGCCTTAATCATAAGAGCGGGCGAGCGCACCCAGCACCCCTCGGCCGCGCAGTGGAGGATGCAGTGGATCTGTTCAACTACGCAAGCGAACTCAAATATGGTGAGTTGCACCTGAAGGTCGATCCCAAGATCGAGCTTCGCGCCATCGTCGCCATTCACAACCTCGAGCGCGGGCCGGCCATCGGGGGCTGTCGCTTCATCGAATACGACAGCACCGACGACGCGCTCCAGGACGCGATGCGGCTGGCGCGCGGCATGACCTACAAGGCGGCGATCAGCGGACTCCCCCACGGCGGCGGCAAAGCGGTCATCGTGCGCCCCAAAGGCCTCACCGAAGCCCAACGCGAGCAAATCTTCGCCAAATTCGGCGCCTTCGTCGACAGCCTCGCCGGCCAGTACATCACCTGCGAGGACAGCGGGACGAAGGTCAGCGACATGAACCTCATCCACGAGCACACCGACCACGTGCTCGGTTATAGCGCCGAGCACGGCGGCTCGGGCGATCCGTCTCCGTTTACGGCGTTCGGGGTGCGCCGCGGCATCGAGGCGGCGGTCAAGCACCGTTACGGTCGCGACGAACTGGCCGGCCTGCATGTGGCCGTCCAGGGCGTGGGCCACGTCGGCTACTACCTGGCCCGCGAGCTCCACGAGCTCGGCGCCAGGCTGACCGTGACCGATATCAACGAGGAGGCCATCGACCGCTGCGTCGATGAATTCGACGCCAAGGTCGTCGCCGCCGACTCGATCTTCGACGTCGACTGCGACATCTTCGCCCCCTGCGCGCTGGGCGCCATCCTCGACGACGACACCATCGCGCGGCTCAAATGCGACATCGTCGCCGGCGCCGCCAACAACCAGCTCGCCGAGAACCGCCACGGCGCGATGCTCGTCGAGCGTGACATCCTCTACGCCCCCGACTACGCGCTCAACGCCGGCGGGCTCATCAACGTCGCCCAGGAATTCCAGGGCTACGACGCCGAGGCCGCCCGCGAAAAGACCAGCCAGATTTACGACACCATGCTCACCATCTTCGAGCGCGCCGAGCGCGACGAGCTGCCCACGGCCGTGGTCGCCGACAGCATCGTCGAAGAGGAATTATACAGCTAGAGAGTAAGAGAGTTAGAAAGTGAGAGAGTAAGAACCTCCGACCGAGCGTTTCCGACCGGTCGGGAGCCGTTGCAGTATCTCACTCCCTTACTCTCTCACTTTCTTACTTTCTGCTGTATCGAAGGCGAAAACGGTCAAAGCTTGACCAATCCACGAGAACACGCTAGATCCCAACAAGCAGCACCCGGGGCCATAGCTCAGCTGGGAGAGCGCTAGAATCGCACTCTAGAGGTCAGGGGTTCGACCCCCCTTGGCTCCATATCGCACACAAAGAAAGCCCGGACGGTTTGTCGCCGTCCGGGCTTTTTGTTGTTTCTTGGGGTCTGATCAGACGTTTGCCGAGCCGACACCCACAGCACCAAATCGCGGCCAGGGCTGTGTATCTGCGCCCGTGACAAGCTCGATCATGACCGGATCTGCATCGCTCTCGAAATCCGACAGAGCCTCTAGCCGATGCACGAACCCCTCGCGTCCGCGCTCCGACTGCACTTCAAAGCGCGCCCAAACCTCCTCGGGCAACGCCTCGAGGATCCGGCAGCGCAGCAGGATTTCAGTGCTGCGATGCATTCCGGTCGGCTGGTCCTCCTTTGACTCCCACTTCATCACCGACTGATGCGACGTCATCGCGCACAGCTCAGCGAAATCGCGAAGCGTTAGCTCCATCCAGTGGCGCACATAACGAACTTCGCTGCCCGTCAACGGCGCCGGCTTGTGGGCGAGCGCCCACAACACCGCTTGGCGCAAACAATTGGGGGACAGGTCCAGCGCCCAGTCGTCCCGAACCCTCCGGAACGGAGCGTTTCGAATGAGCACCGGAAAGCCGGGTAGTCGCGTAATATATTCAGATTCGGTTTTGCGTTGCATTGCGGCTCCCTTGGCTACTTCGTGGTATCAATAACGGTGATAATCAGCATATCTCCATCAAACGATACGATGACGCGCAAATCTCGGTCTTCGTCCATCGTCTCACCGCGCACGGCGTAGTTCCACGCCTGATACGCCTCGTCGTACTTGTCCTTCGCTTTTCGTGCCAGCCATTCCGAAGGACGTACTCGACCTCGAGATCGTTGACTTTCCGTTGAACGCACCGCTGTTCGGCATGAACGGTAAACCGAAATTGATCCGTATCGAGGTGTTCTCGAATGGCCTCTAGCAAGTTGTCGAGCTTCTTTGGTCTCGTCATGCTTTCGCCTTGCTGGCCTTGTGTGCCCAGAAGGCATGGTATCTCAGTTACCAAAACAGTCAATGGGGCGTGGCGGCGGGAATCGAAAAGAAAGAGCCAACTTTCGATAACTTACTGAAAGACAAC
>JBKGZI010000077.1:0-16988 GCA_046545675.1 Persicimonas sp. | reverse complement strand
AAACGCCCCGAGCTGATCTGCTTAATCAACTCGGGGCGCTAAATACGTACCAAGGGTCCTCGCTCCTTTTTTTGTGAAGCGTTGCCGTGGCTACGGGTTGTCGTCGGCATAGAGCAGGGCGACAGGAAGGTTCGCGAAGGCCTCGGCGAGTGGCAGGCAGCGAGAGGGTTGGTCGACCAGGCTGATCGTCTCGCCGGTCAACGCGTCTATCCACCGGCTCGGAAAGCTCTCGGGTATGGACAGATAGGTGCGCGCCCAGGTTTCCTTGACCGGTAAATCGAGGGGGGCGACCAACCGGCTCAACCGGCGTGGAGCCAACGCGATGGCGTGACGCCCCTCGTGGCTGCGAGCGAAGGAACAGATATATGGGCGCATCTTTTGGCGCGCATATAGCGGCTGGTAGTCGCCGTGCAAAAATAGGGCGGGGCAGCTCCGACGCAACTGCAAGGCCCGCCAAGTCACGAACTGCTTGATCCGCGCGTCCTTCCAGTCGCGAAGCAGCGATACGGCATAGGCGCCGAGATGTTCGTCGGGCACCTGGCGCATCTCCACCAGGGAGCCGCGGCGCGTCTTATAGTCGACCGGGCGGCGGTTGTCCGGATCGACCAGGGTCAAATTCCAGAACTCGCTGCCTTGGTAGATGTCGGCAACACCCGGTGATGCCATCTTGAGGGTGACCTGTGAGAGGCTGTTCAGCGCGCCGAAAAAGGAGATCTCTTCTTGGAAGTCGATGAAGTCATCGAGAAACGGGTTGTCGCTCGAGTCGTCGAGCAGGCGTTCGGCGAAGCGCGCCAGCGCGAACTCGTGGCGCTCGTCGGTCTGATGCCAGCTCGTCTTCTCCTTGGCCTCCCTGGCCGATTTGATGAGGTATTGGCGGAGCCGATCCGGATAGGCCGGCAGCTCGTCTTCGTCGATCGGCCAGCTTCCCAATAAGGTCTGGTAGAGCAACATCTCTTCGTTTCGGCTCGGCGGCTCGGCGACCTCGGGCCGGATCTTGCGCGGCTCGTTCCATTGAGCCCAACGCGACAGTCGCTGCTGCCACTCGACCGGCATCTCCGAGAGCACATCCACGCGAAGCCGCACATCCTCGCCGCGCTTGGAGTCGTGAGTCGACGTCGAGCTCATCGCCCCCGGCCAGCGCTCGAGGCGGCGGGCGTTGAAGGCGTGGAATTCGGCCAGTGAAACGTCTCCCTCGTCGGGCTCGCCTCCCACCGTATTGAGCGAGATGAGGTGGTTGTAGACATAAAGGGAGGTATCCTCGAGGCCCTTGGCCATCAGCGGGGAGGTGAATTGCTGCCAGGATTTGACGAAGTCCAGCGCTGTACCGAGGTGGGCCTCGGCGAATTCGAGCAATAAGACGCGCTCGATGAAGTCGTAGGGCGCCGAATCGGCCTCGGAGTTGAAGCGGCGAGCCAGCGCGACGGCGCGCTCGATCCGGCCACGGGCACGATCGCCCGGCGGCGCCTCGGTGATATAGGTGCGGTAGACGGACAGGCCTGCAGATATCTCGGCCAGCGCCTCGGCGAGCTCGCTCCTGGTCAGATCACGGCCGACGCGCAATTGGGCGGCGAACTCGGCGAGCTCGGTCGCCAGACGATCGAGCTCCGCGCCGAACAGCCAGTCGATGACAAAGCGTTTTTTCTGGTAGACCACCGAGCGAAAGGATTCCTGTCGGCCGGTGAATTCGGCGTAGATCGAGTCGAGTTCGCGGTGGCCGTCCGGGTCGACAAAGACGCCGTTTAATTGGTTGAGATATTCGTAGCCTGTGGTGCCGGCCACCGGCCAGTCGTCGGGCAGCGTCTCGCCGGTGGAGAGAATCTTCTCGACGAGCACGTACGGTTTGCTTCCGGCCGGGCCCGGAAAACTGGTGTTTAGCCACTGCAGGTAGCCCTTGGGGTCGCGAAGTCCGTCGATGTGATCGACGCGAAGGCCGGTCAGGTGGCGCTGTTTCCATAGCTCGGCCAACTTGGAGTGAACGGCCCGGCGCACCGGCTCGTGCTCCATGCGCAGGCTGACGAGGTCGCTGATATTAAAGAAGCGGCGGTAGTTGAGCTCGAATCGCTCGGTGCGCCAGAAGCGCAGCGCGTAGAATTGTGCCTCGAGCAGCGCATCGAGGGCGTCCGGATCGTTGTTGAGGCGCTCGAGTCCGTCGTCGTCGAGCGTCTCTGTAGTGCGTGGATTGAGCGGGTAGGTACGGTCGTAGTAGCGAACCACGAAGTCGCTGCCAGTCTGGCTTTGCGGGTCTCGAGCGACCTCCAACTCGCCAGCCTCGAGCACCTCGGTGTAACGACTGCCCAGCACAGGCAGCAGAATTTTGCCGTCGACTCCAGGCCACGGCGGGTGCCAGTCGATATCGAAGAAGCGCTCGAAGTCCGAGGTCGGCCCATGGGTGAGCACGTCTCGCCACCAGGGGTTCTCGGTGGAGGCGGCCATATGGTTGGGCACGATATCCAATAGGATGCCCATGCTGTGATCGCGGGCCGTCTCGACCAGTTGCTCGAACTCCTCCTCGGAGCCCAGCGCGGGGTTTAGACGCGTCGGGTCGGTCACGTCGTAGCCGTGAGCGCTGCCCTCGCGCGGGGCGAGGATCGGCGACAAATATAGATCCGAGATGCCAAGATCGTGCAGATAGGGCACGAGCGCGCGAGCCTGCGCAAACCCAAAGTCCGAATTTAGCTGAAGGCGGTAGGTGCTTGCCGGAATCCTCATCCGTGAGCTCTCTCGACAGGGTCAGCTTAATCAATCGGCTTCTTTCCTCATATGACAACGTCACATTCGCCGAGAGCTACTCACGCCGAAAGCTACTCACGGCAAAGTGACGTTGTCGTACTAAGCGCTACCTGCAGCGGGTCGGCTAGATCTTCGAAGGTGCTCACCCATTCGATCGCGGCAGGATCTTCGTCGGCGGCCAACTCCAGTTGGTTGGCGTACTCGGTGTTGAGGATGTCGTAATAAGTGTTCTGAGGCTCCCAGAGGTTGACCTCGAACGGCAGCGTCCTGGCCATCCTCGCCACGATGTGCAGCGCGCTGAGCAGATCGAGGTTATACGGATCGGCGGCGAGGTCCGTGGCGAGCGAGGCGAGGCGTTCGTTGACTGCGTAGGCCAGCGACTCTTCATCGAGGCCGACGTTGCCGGTCTCGACCTCGTCGAGCAGGGCACGCAGGCGTTCCGGATCGGGATCGTCGCCCTGAAAGATCTGCTCGATCTGGCGGTTGAGTACGATTTCGGCGGCGACCTGAAACGAGCGCGGCTGGGCGATCTTCAGATCCGCCAAGAAGCGGAGCAGCGGCGCGCGGCGCGTATATACCTGCTCGTAGGCGGCTTCGGCCTCGTCGATGGCCGAGCCCAAGATGGTCTGCATGACCCGGTGCTGCTCGTCGCGAAAGAGCGAGCGAAGCGAGAACGACTGTCCGTCGAACGTACGATCGAGCAGGCGCACCAGTGCCGGGGTTTCGGCGCGCTGGAACATCGACTCGGCCTCCGCTATCAGCGCCTGAGCCTTCTGGCCGCCCGCGTACGGCTGGATGCCGCCGGTGACGTTATGGCCTCCGAGGTGCAAGGCGGCATACATAAACTCCGCTGACTCGCGCGTGACCTCGGAGGTGACCCGGGAGTGGCCGACCACTAGCCGAATCTCGCCGGTCTCGTACAACTTTCGCTCCCGATCCTCGAGCAGATACGCGTAGGTGCTGGTGGGAGCCGTGTGTGGGTCGAATAGCGAACTGATCGCGTAGTGGGCGGCGACGCGCTCGAGGTCGACGGCGGCCGGCTCGACGTATTTTTCGTAGATTTTGCGACCGTTTCCCTGGGCTCGAATATTGCTGTGGGCCTTCTCCAGACGCTCCAAAAAGCCACCTCGCACATCACGATCGAAGAGGTCTCCGGCCAATTGCACGACGCGGCCGGCGTATTGAATGACCTGGACGGTTTCGATGCCCGACAGCTCGCTGAAGAACCAGCCGCAACTGGTAAACATCAGCATGGCGTGGCGCTGGAGCTCCAAGAGCTTGAGCGCGCGGCTGGTCTCCTCGCTACCCAGCTTGGTCGTGGCGTGCTCGGCCATGAAGCGCTCGATATTCTCGGGGGAGCGGTCGTGGACGATTTCGATATACGCATCGCGTACTTTCCACGGTTTTTCGAATAGCTCGCCGGCGTGGCGCTCATACAGAACGCCGACCTGGTCGCGCAGCCAGTTCAGCGCACTGCGAAGTGGCTGGCGCCACGCCTGCGTCCAATCGGCGCGCCCGCCGGTGCGACAACCGCAATTGCTCTCCCATCGCTCGACGCCGTGGGCGCAGCTCCAGGCGGTGTCCTCGATGATCTGCACCTCGTATTCGGGCGGGTGCATCTCGAGGAATTCGGCGTAGTTGGTCAGTTGCACCGACTCGTCGCGCTCGAGGTGGCGAAGGGCGAAGGCCAGGGCCATATCCCCGTGGCGGTGGTGGTGGCCGTAGGTCTCTCCATCGGTGGCGATGTGGACCAATTGGGCGTCGTCGCCCTCGGAGTCGAAAGCCCCGGTGAGTCGATTGGCGAAGCGATGGCCCTCGTGCAACAACTGCTCGAAGGCGATGCTCCGCGAGATCGGGCCGTCGTAGAAGAATAAGTTGATCTCGCGGCCCGACGGCAGCTTCTGGAGGTAGGCGCGCTTGGGATCGATGCTCGAATCGGAGACGTCGATCCACTCGTCCTCGCCGCGCGCACGGATGCGCCGTGCTTGATTTGGAGCCAGCACGGTGAACTCGATGCCATGCTCGGCAAGCGCCTCGAGCGTGTCGAGGTCGACGGCGGTCTCGGGCAGCCACATCCCCTTCGGCCGGCGCCCGAAGCGGTGCTCGAAGTCGCGAATGCCCCACACCACCTGCGTTCGCCGGTCGCGCAGGTTCGCCAACGGCATGATCATGTGGTTATAGGCCTGGGCCATCGCCGAGCCGTGGCCGCTAAAGTGCTCCTGGCTGTCTTGGTCGGCCTGCAAGATCGCGTCGTAGACCCCCGGGCTATGCTCGGCCAGCCACGCCAAAAGCGTCGGCCCGAAGTTGAAGCTCATCCTGGCATAATTATTGACGATCTCGACGATGCGGTCCTCGTCGTCGAGAATGCGAGAGGCGGCGTTGGTCGCGTAACACTCGTCGGTGATCCGCTCGTTCCAGTCGTGGTAGGGTTGTGCTGATTCCTGTACTTCGATCGCCTCGAGCCAGGGGTTCTCCCGCGGGGGCTGATAGAAGTGGCCGTGCAAACAGATAAAGCGTTTCATCGTTTAGTCCTTTGAGGCGTCGAAGACGGCGGCACTATGAGCCGACAACGCGAGCGATACCGTGGACGGCCGGGTCGAATCGAGTAGTTCATCGGCCGTGGCCCCGGGCCCTGCCCACTGCTCGGCGCAGGTCTCGAGGCGCTTTTGCCAGATCGCCGGCGGAAGCTGCAGTTCGAGATCGGCGGTGGTGTCGCCGAAGTTCGCAAGGATAAGCACTTGGCGGTCGCCATACCAGCGCCGAACCGCGATGGTGCGGGCCATTTGGAAGGTGGTGACCTCGAGCTGCTCGCGATCCAGGTGGCATAGCGCCGGGTGATTCTTTCGGAGCGAGAGCAACTCTCGGTAGAGGTTCCATATTGTCTGATGCCGACCGCTATTTTTGAGCTCGTGGTCGAGTTTGGCCGACAAAAAGGTCTGCTCGGCGGCCGGATCCGGCGGCTCGTCCCGCTGCTCGACACCTCGGTGTTCGAGAGAGCGAAACTCGGCCTTTCGGCCCTGGCGTACGGCCTCGATCAGGTCGGGATCGCCGTGGCTGATAAAGTAGGGAAATGGTGCCGGCTCGGCGTACTCCTCTCCCATGAATAATAGCGGCACAAACGGCGAGCAGAGCAGGGTGGCCGCCGCGAGCTTGAGCTGCTCGAAGGAGACCAGCTCGGTCAGCCGCTTGCCGTACGGACGGTTTCCGACCTGGTCGTGGTTCTGGATGCACACCACGAAGCGCTCGCCGCCGAGCCCGGTGGGCGGCTGGCCGTGGCGCCGCCTGCGGTAGGGAGAGTATTGGCCGGTGTAGCTGTAGCCGTCGCGTAGGCAACCGGCCAGATGTTCGAGCTCCCCGTAGTCGCAATAATAATCCTGGGACTCGCCGGTGAGCAGCGTATGAACGGCGTGGTGAAAGTCATCGGACCAATGGGCATGCATGCCCACCCCGCCGAGCTCCGGGCGCCGGATGAGGGCGGGGTCGTTGGCGTGTGTCTCGGCGAGCAGGTACGCCGGGCGCCCCAGGCGTGCGGCGCGCTCCTCGGCGACCGCGCGCAGCTCCTCGAGGAAGGTCATCGGCGTGTCGTCGAAGATGGCGTGTACGGCATCGAGGCGCAGGGCGTCGACGCCAAATTCATCGAACCACTGCGCGGCGTTTTGCAAGAAGTAGCGACGCACGTGGTCGCTTTCCGGGCCGTCGAAGTTGATCGCGTCGCCCCAGGGCGTCCGATATTTGTAGGTAAAATAGGGACCGAAGTCGTGCAGGTAATTCCCCTCGGGGCCGAGGTGGTTGTAGACCACGTCGAGCACCACCGCCAAGCCGCGGCGGTGGCAGGCTCGCACAAAACGCTTCAAGCCGTCCGGGCCGCCATAAGCTTCGTGAACGGCGAAGGGCTGGACGCCGTCATACCCCCAGTTGCGCCGGCCCGGAAACGCCGCCACGGGCATCAACTCGACCGCGGTGATGCCCAGTTCGACCAGCTCGTCGAGCCGATCGATAGCCCCTGCGAAGGTGCCCTCGGCGCTAAATGCGCCCAGGTGGAGCTCGTAGATGATGTAGTCGCGCAGCGGCATACCCGGCCAAACCGGCCCATCATCTCTTGTCTCCCGAGGCTCCCTCGCCACGTTGTCGGCCTGTCTTGCTAAGACTTCACTGGGGCCGTGCACTCCCATCGGCTGGCATCTGGAGGCCGGATCGGGCCGGTCGTGCTCGCCGTCGACTCGAATATAGTAGCGCGTGCCGGGCTCGACCCCGTCGACGGTGGCCGCGAAATAGCCCTGGCCGACGCGCTGCATCTCGATGGTGCGCACGGGTGTCTGCAGCAGGTGCACCTCGAGCTTGTCGCAGCGCGGCCCCCAGACCACAAAATGCGCCCGGGAGTCGCCCAGATATTGGCAACCCAGCGGCGGCTTGCCCTCGATGATCGGCTGCATCACGAGTCCTCTTGGGGCTGTAGATACAACGCTCCCAACGGCGGCAGTGTCAACATAATTGAATACGGGTGCCCGTGGTATGGGATGGGCGCTGCTTCCACGCCCGGCTCCTCTCCCATCGTATTTCTCACGCCGCTCCCCCACCCAGTACTCGCCGGCGTCTGTGTTGAGCGACTCGACCCAGCGGCCGCGGCGGGGAACCCCAATGCGGTAGTTGTGCCGGGGTACCGGTGTGAAGTTAAACACGCAGGCGACGACGTCGCTTGTGGCTTCATCTTCGAGGCGCTCATCCTCGGGCCGGTCGGCTCGGCGACGCTCGCCTTTGCGAAGGAAGCTCAACACGCTCTGCTCGGTGTCGTGGGTGTCGATCCACTCGAAGCCGGTGGGCTCGAAGTCGTGGCGGTGCAGCGCGGGGTTGCTCCGGTACAGGTGGTTGAGGTCGGCGATCAGCCGCTGGACGCCGGCGTGGCAATCCTGGTCGAGCAGGTGCCAATCGAGGCTCTGGTCGTGGTTCCACTCGGCACGCTGGGCGAACTCGCCGCCCATAAACAGCAGCTTCTTGCCGGGCTGGGCGAACATATAGGCGTACAGTAGGCGCAGGTTGGCGAATTTTTGCCAGTCGTCTCCGGGCATCTTCTCGAGCAGCGAGCCCTTGCCGTGGACAACCTCATCGTGGGACAGCGGCAGCACGAAGTTCTCATTGAACGCGTAGACTCCCCGAAAGGTCAGGTCGTCGTGGTGGTATTTTCGGTGCACCGGGTCCTGGCTCATATACTCGAGGGTGTCGTGCATCCAGCCCATATCCCACTTCATGCCGAAACCGAGCCCGCCGATATAGGTCGGCCGCGAGACCATCGGCCAGGCGGTCGACTCCTCGGCGATGAGATGGACGCCGGGGAATCGCTCGTAGACGGACTCGTTGACGAAACGCAGGAAGTCGACCGCCTCGAGGTTCTCGCGGCCGCCGAACCGGTTGGGCACCCACTGGCCGGGCTCGCGCGAATAGTCCAGATACAACATCGAGGCGACCGCATCGACGCGCAGCCCGTCGGCGTGGAAGACCTCCAGCCAATACATGGCGTTGCTCGCCAGAAACGAGCGTACCTCATTGCGCCCGTAGTTGAAGATGAGGCTCTTCCAATCCGGGTGAAACCCCTTTCGCAGGTCGGCGTGCTCGTACAGATTCGTGCCGTCGAAGTAGGCCAGCCCGTGTTCGTCGGCCGGGAAGTGCGAGGGTACCCAGTCCAGGATCACACCGATGCCGCGGCCGTGTAGGTGGTCGATGAGGTACATCAAGTCCTGCGGGGTACCGTAGCGGCTGCTGGCAGCGAAATAACCGGTGCATTGGTAGCCCCACGAGCCGTAAAAAGGGTGCTCCATGACCGGCATGAGCTCGACGTGCGTAAACCCGCACTTCTCGACGTGCTCGGCCAGCTTTGGGGCGATCTCGCGGTAGCTCAGCGCGCGGCCGGCCTCGTCGGGGGCGCGCATCCACGAGCCCAGGTGCACCTCGTAGATCGAAACCGGCGATTGCAGGGCGTCGGTGTCTGCTCTTTGCTCCATCCACTGGTCGTCGCCCCAGTCATAATCGAGCTCCCAGACAACCGAGGCGGTCTTGGGCGGCGTCTCGTGGAGGAAGCCGAAGGGATCGGCTTTTTCGACCTCGTAGTCGCGGTAGCGCGACTCGATGAAGTATTTATAGTGGCAGCCTTTTTCGACCCCGGGGATAAACCCCTGCCAGACACCGGTGGCGCCGTGGGCATCGAGGGGGTGCGCCTGGCGGTCCCAGTCGTTGAAGTCGCCGACTACGCTCACGTAGATGGCATCGGGAGCCCACACCCCAAACGAGGTGCCCGCGCGGTCGGAGACGCGGGCCGGGTGGGCGCCCAGCTTCTCGTAGAGGTCGAGGTGGGTCCCCTCGTTGAATAGATGCAGATCCTGTTCGCTCAGCCGGCTATAGCCATGCTCAACCTGCGACTCGCCGGGCTGGGGGCGGTCCTGGCCTTTCGGTGCACTCATTTCATGTCATCCGTCCGAGAAGAACTTACCCTTCGAGATATTGGGCGAGCGACGTCAGCGGCAGCGCCACCCAATTGGGCCGGTTGTCGATCTCATAGCCCAACTCGTAGACGGCCTTTTCAATCTCGAAGGCGCGCAGCACCTGTCGGAACAACGCGGGGTCATCGGGGATGAGCTGGCTTCCCCGCAAGATCTCGGCGTAGGCTTGCACATAGACGTCGCGGACGCGCTCGAAGAAGGCTTCGGCCCAATCTTCCATGGGGGCCTCTCGTACCGAGGCCAAATCCTGGTGGGAATGGTCCGACAGCGCAAAGTAGGCGGCGTAGTGAAACGAACGGATCATGCCCGCCACGTCGCGAAGCGCCGAGCGCTTGATGCGCCGCTCGCTGAGCGGGCGCGCCGGCTCGCCCTCGAAGTCGGTGATCACGAAGTCTTTGCCCGTATAGAGCACTTGGCCGAGGTGGTAATCGCCGTGGGTGCGGATGCGCACGGCGTCGATCTTGGCGGCGATCAGGTTATAAAACGGTCGGTGGAATACCTCGCGGTTATCTGTGACCCGTTGGGCGAGCTCCTTGAGTTCCTCGGGCACCAGCGCCATATTGCGGCTCAGCTTGTCGAAGACTCGGCCGGTCAGGTTGCGCATCGCCTGGTATAGCGAGCGTTGATAGAGCTTGGAGAACGGCTCGGGGGCGAACTCGGAGTCGTGCCGCGCCGAGGCCAGCGACTGATGCATCTCGGCGGTGCGCCGGCCCAGAAGGCGCGCGGCGTCGATATAGCTGCCGATCATCTCGTCGAGTTGGGCAGCACGTGTCTGCGCGAGTACCTCGACGTCCTGCTCGACGTGGGCCTTTGCTTCGGGATGTTCGCGCGTGAGCACCCGCTCGTAGAAGCGGTCGAGCTCGTCGAGGGTATAGCTCCACGCCTCGCCCTCGTTGTCGACGAATTCCTGCATGATCCCCAGGGTCATCGCCTGCTTGCCGTTCTCGCGGTAATTGATCACGCCGGCGAGTTTGGGGGCGTGCTCGAAGCCGTGCTCGGTGAGGAATCGGCCGATCTCGGCGTCTAAATTCTCGCCGGGCTCGAGCATGCGAAACATCTTGAAGATGAATTGCTCCCCGTACACGATCGACGTATTGGTCTGCTCGCTCTGAATCACCCGCGGCTCGAGGCTATCTGTCTCGTCGTACAGCTCCGAGAAGACCGCGTTTGTCTGGCCGGATATCTGCCCGCGCGGTCCGGATGGGGAGGACTGCTGGCGCAGGACCTCGAAGAGCTGTGCGGCAAATGCTCGATCGGCGATGGCGTCGTAGATGACCGCATCTTCGCCCATCGGCTCCAGGCGCACCCTCGCCACGATCGGGTAGCCGCGCTGGAGCGCGTCATTGGCCGCATCTGCCACGGCCACCGCCAGCGGCACCACGTAGGTGTCGCTTTGGTGTTGGATCGTCTCGACGTCGACCAAGCTCATAAACACGGTGCGCTCGTCGACGCGCACCGGGATGAGTTCGCGGAAGTTGACGTCGCGGATGTAGGCACCCTTGCTGCGGAACCATCGCTGACGCCGCAAGAAGTCGGCCAGCGCACCTTCGACGCGGTGGCGGGTCTTGCCCTCGAAGATCTCGGCGGTCTCGCGCACCGGCTCGAGGGTCATCTTGACCGACTCGGCCGGCTCTTCGAGCGCCCAACCCTGTCGCGCCTCTTCAGGCTCCTCGACGGCGAACCAGTAGACCGCGTGCGGGCCGAGCGTCAGGAAGTAGGGCAGGTCGCCAACCGGCGGAAATTGGGTACGCCCGAATAGCTCCACGGGCACCTTTCCGTTGAACTCGCTCAGATCGAGTTCGCAATACTGCGAGAAGCGAGACATATTGGCCACCACCAGAATTCTCTCGCCTTCATACTCGCGTAAAATGACCAGCACCTTGCGGTTGTCGGGCCGCAAGAACTTCGTGGTGCCGCGAGCAAAGGCTGTATAACGCTTTCGGAGGGCCACCAGCCGCTTGGTCCACCACAAAAGCGAGCTCGGGTTGGACTGCTGGACCTCGACGTTGATCGCCTCGTAATTGTACTCCGGGTCGATGACCACCGGCAAAAAGAGCTGTTGGGGGTTGGCCCGCGAGAAGCCCGCGTTGCGGTCACCGCTCCACTGCATGGGGGTGCGCACGCCGTTTCGATCGCCCAAAAAGATATTGTCGCCCATGCCGATCTCGTCGCCGTAATAGATCACCGGGGTGCCGGGCAGGGCGAAGAGCAGCGCGTTCATCAACTCGATGCGTCGGCGGTTATTCTCCAGAAGCGGCGCCAACCGGCGGCGAATGCCCAGGTTGACCCGAGCCCGCGCCTCACGCGCATAGGCGCGGTACATAAAGTCGCGCTCTTCGTCGGTGACCATCTCCAGGGTCAGCTCGTCGTGGTTTCTCAAAAAGATCGCCCACTGTGAGTTGTCCGGAATCTCGGGGGTCTGCTCCATGATGTCGACGATCGGAAAGCGGTCCTCCTGCTGGAGCGCCAGGTACAGCCGGGGCATCACCGGGAAGTGGAAGTTCATATGGCATTCGTCGCCATCCCCGAAATAAGCGGCGGCGTCCTCGGGCCACTGGTTCGCCTCGGCTAAGAGCATGCGATCGTCGTATTTCTTGTCGACGTGCGTGCGCAGCTCCTTGAGGAATTGGTGGGTCCGCGGCAGGTTCTCGCAGTTGGTCCCCTCTTCTTCGTAGAGATAGGGCACCGCGTCCAAGCGCATGCCGTCGACGCCCATCTCCAACCAATAATCCATGACGTCGAAGAGCGCCTCTTTGACGGCCGGATTCTCGAAGTTCAGGTCGGGCTGGTGGCTGTAGAAGCGGTGCCAATAATACGATTCGGCCAGCGGATCCCAGGCCCAATTGGAGTGCTCGAAGTCCTGGAAGATGATCCGGGCGTCCTGGTATTTTTGGGGCGTGTCGCTCCACACGTAGAAGTCGCGCTCCGGGCTTCCCGGCGCGGCGCGGCGGGCGCGCTGAAACCAGGGATGCTCATCGGAGGTGTGGTTGACCACCAGCTCGGTGATCACGCGAATGCCGCGGTCGTGGGCCGCATCCAAGAACTCCTTGAAGTCCTCCAGGCTGCCGTAGTCGGGGTGCACCTGGCGGTAGTCGGCGATATCGTACCCGTCGTCGCGAAGCGGTGACGGATAAAACGGCAGCACCCAGATGGCCGTCACTCCCAGATCTTGCAGGTAGTCCAGCTTCCGGGTCAGCCCCCGAAAGTCGCCGATGCCGTCGCCGTTGCTGTCGTGGAACGCGCGGACGTGCACCTCGTAGATGATTGCATCTTTATACCACTGCGGGTTGCTTTCGAGCGCCAACTTCGGTCCTCCGTCGGTCGTGCGTGGATTGGTTTGCGTCTGTCGCTCCCGCTGTCCGAGAGGCTTATATGTAGTAGTCAAAGTCATGCTCCGAGCGTAGCTTCTCCCGGACCTTGAAGACGTGGGTCGGGCAGACGTGCGGGTTGAGTTCGATATAGTTGCGGTGACCCTGCCAAATATAGCGCCCGTCGTCGATCAGATCATGGACCTGAAACGACGCGCCGCCGTCCAGGCCCAGCGCATCCAGGTCGAGGTCGACCATGCCCGACTGGGTGTGGTCGGGGTCCAGATTCGCCACCACCAGGACGACGTCCGAGCCGTCGGGGGTGTGCTTGCTGAACGCGAGCAGGGCGTCGTTTTCGGTGTGGTGGAATCGAATGCCACGGTTTTGCTGCAGGGCGGGGTGTTCCTTGCGGATCCGGTTGAGCCGGCCGATGAAGCCGGCCAGGCTGTGCTCCTGGTCGAGATCCCAGTGGCGAATCTGGTATTTTTCGCTGTCCAGATACTCCTCGCTTCCCGGCTCGCGCGGCACGTGCTCCATCAATTCGAAGGCCGGCCCGTAGATGCCATAGTTGGCAGTCATCGTCGCCGCCAACGCCACGCGAAGCATGAAGACCGAGCGTTTGCCGGTTTGCAGCAGCTCGGTCAGAATGTCGGGTGTATTCGGCCAGAAATTCGGCCGCATATACTCGACGGCCTTCGTGTGGGTAAGCTCGCGCAGGTAGTCGGCCAGCTCGTATTTGGTATTTCGCCACGCGTAGTAGGTATAGGACTGCGAGAAGCCCAGCTTGGCCAGGTGGTGCATGACCTTCGGGCGGGTGAACGCCTCCGCCAAGAAGATCGTGTCGGGATAGTCTCGCTTGATGCTCGAGATGATCCACTCCCACATTCGAAACGGCTTGGTATGGGGATTGTCCACGCGAAAGACACGCACGCCTTGCTCACACCAGTGCCGAAAGACGCTCTCCAGCTCGGACCAAAGCTCCCGCCACTCGTCGGTCTCGAAGTCGAACGGGTAGATATCCTCGTATTTTTTGGGCGGGTTCTCGGCATTTTGGATGGTCCCGTCCGGCCTGCGCTGGAACCACTCCGAGTGCTCCTCGACGTAGGGATGGTCGGGGGCGGCCTGGAAGGCGATATCCAGAGCGACTTCGATGCCGAAGTCCTGGGCGCGCTCGACCAGCCGCCGAAAGTCCTCGAGAGTGCCAAGCTGCGGGTGGACGGCCTTGTGGCCGCCCTCATCCGAACCGATTGCCCACGGGCTCCCCAAGTCGCCTTCCTCGGCGACGCGCGCGTTATTCTTGCCCTTTCGATGCACACGCCCGATCGGGTGAATGGGTGGCAGATACAGGATGTCGAAGCCCATCTCGGCGATATACGGCAGCCGCTCCTCACAGTCCCGAAAGGTTCCATGCTCGCCGGCTTGGTCGGCAGTCGAGCGCGGGAACATCTCGTACCAGCTCGAAAAACGCGCCCGCAGCCGGTCGACCTCGACCGGTAAGATGCGCTCGTAGCGGGTGGCGAATCGCCGGTCGGGAAATTGGTCCATCAGTTCGGCGAGATCGTCGGACAGCGCGCGCTCGGCGCGCTCGAGCTGGGGGAGCTCGCTGTCGTCGAGCAGGGCGGCGGTCTCCGACAAGTCGCCAGCTACCTCCTGGTTGGCCGGATCGTCGGCGGCGGCGCGCTCGGCGGCGGCCTCGACCATTTGTGCGCCGATACGAAGGTCGACGTCGATCTCCTGGCCCGCCTGGACCCGCTTGCTCAGATCGTGGACCCATGTCTGGAAGTGATCGACCCAGCCGAGCACACGAAAAGAATACAACCCCAACTCGCTGACTTCGAACTCGCCGCGAAACCGGTCGTTTCCGACAAAACGCATCGGCGCTTCGCGCCAGCGCTGCTGGTCGGCGCGGCGCCACTGAACCGCGCAACTAGGTTCGTCGTGGCCGTCGGTGAAGACGTCGGCCTCCACTGTCACCGTGTCGCCGACCACCCGCTTGGCCGCGAAGCGCCCGGCGTCGATCGCGGGCTCGACCGCCTCGATGACGACGCGCCGTCGGCCCTCCTCGGGTAGCTCGGCTTCGATAGGCTGCATAAGATCTGAAGAAGGTCAGTTGGAGTCGAATGTGCTCAGAGGCGCTCGCAGGCGCAACTTGTCGACGATGCGCTGTTGACCCACGGCGAATGACTAAGCGACTGAAGCATAGACACCGCTGCGCCCATGACAAACCGAACGGTTGCCCGAGGTTCGATGCCGGCGCCCGCGTGCAGCTTGCTTGCCGTGGGGGGATTGCTGTTTACGTTCCCGCACGGTGCAACCAACACCTTGCAGCGCGTTTCCGTCGAGCCCGGCGTCATCGATGATTGGCTCGCGTGGTGGCGGGACGATAGATATGTCGGCGCCTTTCGGCCGGCGTAGGCAGTCAAGACAGCCCGGTACTCGCGACAGACAGGAATGCACATGTCCGACAAGCAAAGTTTGACGATCGTTTCGAATCGCCTGCCCATCGTCATGCAATTCGACGAGGCCAGCCGACAGTGGACCGGACAGCCCGGCTCGGGCGGGTTGGTGTCGGCGATGAACCCGATCCTCCAGCGCCACGGCGGCACCTGGGTGGGGTGGCCGGGCATGGCCGCCGAGAAGGCCGCGGGCGACGAGCAACGCCTCGGCGAGGTGATCGACGAGCTGGCCGAAGAGGCCGGCTACCGCCTCGATCCGGTTATGCTGACCCAAGAGGAGGTCGACGGCTATTATGGTGGGTTCGCCAATTCGGTGCTCTGGCCGCTCTTTCACGGCTTCCCCAACCGCTGCGATTTCAATCCCAAATTCTGGCAGACCTACAAAGAGGTCAACGAGAAATTCGCCGCCGCGCTGGCCGCCTCGACCGAGCCGGGCAAATCGGTCTGGGTGCACGACTACCATCTGATCGGCGTGGCCGAGCGGCTGCGCGAATTCACCTCACCGGGCACGGTGGGCTACTTCCTGCACATCCCTTTTCCGGCCCTGGAAAATTACGTCAAGCTGCCCTGGAGAGCCGAGCTGCTGCGCTCGATGCTCGCCTACGATTTGCTCGGCTTTCAGTCGGGCCGCGACAAGCGAAACTTCATCGAGTGCGTCGAGCGGCTCATGCCCAACGCCGACATCACCCACGGCGAGTCGATCGCCACGGTCGCCTTCGCCGGCGCAGAGGTCACCGTCGGGGTGTTCCCGATCAGCATCGACTTCGAGGATTTCGACGCACGCGCCCGCTCCGCGGATGTCGACGCACGCATGGACGACCTCCGCCGCGAACTCGGGCCTTATAAGGTGCTGCTCGGTATCGACCGGCTCGATTATACCAAGGGCCTCATCGAGCGGTTTCACGCCTTCGAGAAACTCTTGGAGATGCACCCGGAGCTCTGCGAGGATGTCGTCTTCTTCCAACTGGTGGTCCCCAGCCGCGAGAGCGTGCCGGAGTATCAGGCACTCAAAAAGGAGATCGACCGCATCGTCGGCCGGATCAACGGCCGGTTTAGCACCTCGAAGTGGCAGCCCATCCATTATCTCTACAATACGGTCTCCATCGAGGAGCTGACCGCGTTGTACCGCCACGCGACCGTCGGTGTGGTCACCCCGCTTTGCGATGGGATGAACCTGGTCTCCAAGGAGTTTTGCGCCTCGCAGATCGACGAGACCGGCACGCTCATCCTGAGCGAATTTGCCGGGGCGGCCGACGAATTTCACGAGGACGCCATCCTGGTCAACCCCTACGATACCGTGGGCACCGCCGAGGCGATCCACCGCGCGGTGACAATGGGCGAGGACGAGCGCCGCGAGCGCATGCAGAGGCTTCGCCAGCGCATATCTGATCACGACGTCTATTGGTGGGCCAATCAATTCGTCGACAGCTTGGCCGAGCCGACCACGCTGCTCGAGTCGTCCAGCGGCGAGTACCTGCCGACCATCGAGGCGCCCGAGCGCACCGACGGTAGCAGCATCTCGCGTTCCGGGCTGCATGGTATGCACCAGCGGCCGTCCTGAGACTCCTACTCATCAGTTGAAATGAGATCGATCACCGCATCGGCAGCCGCATAAGGGCTCTCGCGGCGCTCCAAGAGCGCCTCGAGGGTCCTTTGCCATGTGGGGGCGTCGAGCACGCCTTCGAGGCGCGCGGCGAGCTCTCCGGTGACGATGAGCCGGACCAGGTGCTCCAGGCGCCGGCGGTCTCGGCCGGCGATGGAGTCGTGGCCGTCGAGCCAGTCGCGGTGGTCCTCGATCTTGTCGAAGAGCTCGTCGACGCCCTCGCCGGAGGTGGCGACGGTGTGGACGACCGGCGGCTGCCAGGCGTCCTCGGGGAGGTCGACCGCCAGGCTGAGCATGGTCTTGAGCTCGCGTCGCAGTCGGTCGCTGCCGGGTTTGTCGGACTTGTTGATGACGAAGACGTCGGCGATCTCCAGGATCCCGGCCTTGGTCGCCTGGATAT
>JBKGZI010000076.1:0-16991 GCA_046545675.1 Persicimonas sp. | reverse complement strand
GGGTGAGGAGGTATGTCTTGCCGATCCTGCGTCGCCCGTAGATCAGCGCCAGGTTACGGCGGTCGTCATTTGCCAACTCGCGAAGGCGTTCGAGTTCGTATTCGCGGTTGACGAAGGGCATGTCGGCCGTGGTTGCACATGGGGAAAGTACGCTTGATGGTATCTATGTTTGGGGGTAAGCGTGTTTGGTGTCAAGTATGTTTACCGGCAACTCGCCGGTCACGTGGAGATGCGCGCTGTCTTCGGCGACGAGCAGGTGGTCGTCAGAATGTGACCCGTTGCCAACAGACAAAAGAGGCCACATGGGCGGGGGAAGCCTGCGGCCACATGGTGCCGCCCACCGTGCGAGGTGCGTTGCGAAGCCGCTCGGCCGGCACCGTGAGTAGATTTTTCCGGTAGCTTTCTCGTCGTGCAGAGAGGATTAGACATGGTCGAGAGGCACATCCACCCACATCTCGATACGCATGCTGTGCCCCGAGCGTGGCCCGCCGCCCTGGACGTCGAACGAGACCGAGCCGGTGATCCGATCTTCCGACGCCTCGGTGATATCCCATTGAAAGTTCGAGTAGTTATCTTCGTTCGCCACATGATCGCAGCTTCCACCGAAGGTTTCGTCGTGCCACGCCAATGGGGCCCAGCTCGGCGAGCCCACGCCAATGGTCACGAAGGGCACGACCACGAGTGTGCCATCGCCCTGGGTGCAGGTGCCGGTGAACCTATGGTCCCCTCGATCGGTGTCGTACGAGATGCTGGCGCTGAATTCGCTGGTATAAAGGAAGGCGCGCGGTGTCTTCGACGACATCCATCTGCGAGGAGGACGGCGGCTGACGCTCCAGTTGTTGGGTGCGGCCGACCTTTGCTTGAGCTACAGCGTGCACATGTGGCAGCCTTTAGCTCCCACGAATCCACGGAGCCCGCACATGATGTCCACCTGCCGCATCCTCGCCATTTGCTTCCTTGCAGCCATGCTGGTCGCCTGCGACGACGCCAACAATGAGCAAGCCTCGTCGGTCGACGCAGGCCCCGACGCGGGCTCGCCAGACGCGGCTTCCGACGCAGCCGAGGGGCTGCCAACCACCTGCGAAGGCTTTTGCCGCGAGCAATCTCTTTCGGTCGATTATGGGGGCACGAGCGCTACCATCGAGCGCGCCGTCTACGGGATTACAGCTCCGGACGTCTCCGACAGCGGCGAGTGGGAGATCTACATCGAGGCGCTCGAGGGGGGCTTCGACGGCTGCCCGCAGCAGGATTCGCCGACGCCCGACTGGTCGCTCATCCTGAGCGGGCTTCCGGCGGCCCTCGCAGATACGACGCTCACCCGGGCCGACGATGGCCTGGCGGCGACCTTCCTCGACTACGATGGGCGGTTCCTGGGCGAAGAGCCGTTTGTGAGAGCGACCGATGTCTCGGTGACGCCGGTGGCAGCCAATATCGACACCGAGCTCGTCATCGATGGCGTCGACCACGAGGACGGCGTGGTCGCGCTCGATGTCGAGGCGAGCTTCGACGACGGCAGCATCACCGGACATCTGGTCGCCACCCATTGCGCGAGCATGGATGAAGCCGGGGAGTGAATGGGTGAGCACCTGCGTCACATGGTGCCACCCACCTTGCGAAGCGGAAGGGGCTCAGGCGGCGCCCGAGGGACAAGAACACGCAAGGCGACGTAAGATGCGTCACGGCGGCCCAGAGGGCACGGGCCCCAGGGCCACGCATCCCACAAAAAAAGGGCACAGAGCCGAGGCCAAATAAGCCTCTCTCTGTGCCCTCTGTGCACTCTGTGGTGAGCCTACCCGCTCAGCTCTCGAAAGCCTTGCGGATGAGCGCGTTCTGCTCGATGTCGTGGGCCTCGGGGGAGCCGGTGGCCGGGCTGGCGCTGGCGGCGCGGCCGACGTAGCTGGGCTGGTTGTCGCAGCCGAGCATGTCCAGAAGCCTGGGGAAGATGAACGACCAGGCGCCCATATTCTTGGGTTCTTCTTGGACCCACACAATCTCTGCGTCGTCGGGGAAGGCGTCGAGCACCTTTTGGAGCTCGGCCCTGCGAAGCGGGTAGAGCTGTTCGACGCGTACGATGGCGGTGTCGAAGTGCTCGTGCTCTTCGCGGTAGGAGGCCAGGTCGTAGTAGACCTTGCCCGAGCAAAGCAGCACGCGCTCGACCTTGTCGGCGTCGACCTTCTCGTGGTCGTCGCCGATGACGCATTGGAAGCCGCCGTCGCTGAGATCTTCGAGCGTCGAGGTGGCGTCGCGGTGGCGAAGCAGGCTCTTCGGGGTGGTCACGATCAGCGGCTTTCGGACCGCGCGCAGCATGTGGCGGCGAATCATGTGGAAGTACTGAGCCGGCGTGGTCAGGTTGCATACGAACATATTGTCTTCGGCGCATAGCTGCAGGTAGCGCTCGAGCCGGGAGCTGGAGTGCTCGGGGCCCTGGCCCTCGTAGCCGTGCGGCAGGAGCATGACCAAGCCGCTGAGCCGCTTCCACTTGTCCTCGCCGGAGCTGATGAATTGGTCGATGATGACCTGAGCGCCGTTGGAGAAGTCGCCGAATTGCGCCTCCCAGATGGTCAGGCCGTCGGGCGAGTCCAGGCTATAGCCATATTCGAAGCCGACGACCGCCGCCTCCGACAGGATGCTGTTGTAGATCTCCAGGCTGCCCTGCTCGTCGGCCAGGTGGCGCGCCGGCCAATAGTCCAGGCCGGTGGCGGTGTCGAAGACCGCCGCGTGGCGGTGGCTGAACGTGCCGCGGATGCAATCCTGGCCGCTCATCCGAATCGAGGCGTTCTCGTCGGCTAATAGCGTGCCAAACGCAAGCGCCTCGCCCATGCCCCAGTCGAGCGGCTTCTCGCCGGTGGCCATATCCTGGCGGGTCTTCAACAGGCGGCGAAGGGTGCGGTGGGGGGTGAAGTCCTCGGGCACCTGGGCCAGCTTCAGGCCGATCTCTTCGAGGTGCTCGCGGTCCACGGCGGTGTCGAGATCCGTGGTGGCGTCGACGTCGCCGCCCTCATAGGGCTCCCAGAGCCCGTTCAAGGTGTTGACGCTCTTCTTTTTTGGCGAGGTATGCACCTTCTCGAAGACCTTCGAGTACAGGTCCATACGCTGCTCCCACAGCTCGTCGACCTCTTCGGCGTCGACCAGGCCCTCGTCGATGAGCTGCTGGCTGTAGGTCTTGCGCACATGGGTGGTCTCGTCGATGCGCTGGTACATCACCGGCTGGGTATAGCGCGGCTCGTCGCCCTCGTTGTGGCCGTATTCGCGGTAGCAGACCAGGTCGATGATGACGTCTTCGCCGAACATCTGCCGGTAGCGCGCCGCCAGCTTCATCACGCGTACGCACGCCTCCGGGTCGCTGCCGTTGACGTGAAAGATCGGCACCGAGAGCATCTTGGCGACGTCGGTCGCGTAGGTCGTCGAGCGGCCGTCGCTCGGCTCGGTGGTAAAGCCGATCTGGTTGTTGATGACGATGTGGATGGTGCCGCCGACGCTATAGGCGTCGAGGCGAGCCAGGTTCAGCGATTCGGTGACGATGCCCTGGCCGGCGAAGGCGGCGTCGCCGTGCATCAAGACCGGCACGATCTGGCCGTTCGCTTCGGGCAGGCCCATGCGGCGCTGTTTGGCGCGGGCTCGACCCATGACCACCGGGTTGACGAATTCGAGGTGGCTCGGGTTGAAGCAAAGCGACAGGTGCAGGTCGTTGCCGCCCGGGGTCGTCACGTCCGCCGAATAACCCATATGGTATTTGACGTCGCTCGAGCCGATATGCTCCTCGGGGGTCGGGCTGCGCTCGAACTCCGAGAGCATCGCGTCGGCGGGCTTGCCCATGATATTGTGCAGTACGTTGAGCCGGCCGCGGTGGGCCATCCCGAAGATGATCTCCTCGGCGCCCAACTCACCGAGCTCGTCGAGCAGGCTGTCGAGCATCGGGATAAGTGCGTCTCCGCCGGTCACCGAGAAGCGCTTGGCGCCGACATATTTGGTGTGCAGGAACGTCTCGAAGGCGTCGGCCTCGATGAGCCGCTCGAGGATGCGCTTTTTCTCGTCGGCGCCGTCCAGATCGGCGTAGTTATTCTTCTCGATCTGATCTCTGAGCCACGCCCTGGGCCGCGAGTCCGGGATGTCCTGATACTCGACGGCGATGCTGTCGCAATAGAGGTGCTCGAGGCGTGCCAGGACCTCGCGAAGCGACGTCACATCGTTCTCGCCAAAGAGCGGCTCACAGCGCACCGGGGTGTCCATATCCTCTTTGGAGAAGCCGTATAGCCCCGGGTCGAGCTCGGGCGGCGCCGGCGGGCGCTCGCGCTGCAGCGGGTCGATCTGGGCGATCAGGTGGCCGTGGAGCCGGTAGGCGCGAACCAGCGCCTCGACGCGGGCGGCGAAACCCTCGGTGCGCTCGGGGGTGCGCACCGTGGTGTTGTGGACCTTGTCTACGTAGACCGCCTCACCGGTGCTTCCGTTTTGGCCGATGGCCGCCGCGGAGCGAAAGATCGTGCGCGGCCGGAACGACGGCCGCGGTCGGTCGTCGCCGCGCTCGCCTAAATACTCGTCAAATATCGGCTTCCAGCTCGGGTCGACCGACGCTGGATCGTCGAGATACTGAGCGTATAGCTGCTCGATATAAGAGAGGTTGTCGCCCGTAAATTCGGTCTTGTCGGTCTCTTCGTTACTCACGGCTCTCTCGTGGGTTGAGGGTCATCCATTTTCGAGAGTTAATAATCATCGGGTTCGTCTCGGATCTGCGCACTTCAATACTGCCACAGCGCTACCCCGAATGACCGCGCTTCGCAATGCGCTAAAACACACCCGTGCGGGCTCGCTGCTCTGAGGAAACAGGGGCAGCGGTCTCGTATTTCCGGTTATGTCGGAGGTGGACAGGATTGGAGCGGGATGGCTCATAGCCTGGTCGGCTCTCTCCCCCGATTTAGCGGGGCAGCAAGTGGAGCGGGGCAGCGATAAAAGGGTGCCTCGAGTCTTTCTGGAGCGAAGCCGCGCGAGCGGCCGCGTCGGTTGCGGGCATCAACATGGCGCAACCATTGGCCGCGGTCAAGAAGTTGTCCCCACCATTTGGCGAACGCGGCGCCAACACCCCGAGGCCCACACGATCTCGAACAGAGAAACGCCAAGCGGTGTGAATTTAGCGATCTCGATATTCTCCAGTCAAAACAGAGGGTTGGGGGTGTTCGGTCGAGGTTGTGGGCAGCGATTTGGAAAAAAGTACGCAACGAATCGGCCACTTTTGTCGAAAACCATAATAGAGGCGCGAATAACTTCACTGGAGCTATTGTGAGAAGAATGATGATGGTTCGACTGACAATTCTTGTGGGCTGCATGGCGAGTTGCTACATCATAAATCCTATACCAACGGTTTTAGCTGGGGAAGACGAGAGGGCCCCCCAGGAGGTCTATGCCGACGCCATGCAGGCGATCGAGCGCGAGGAGTATCGCCGCGCGCTGGACCTGCTGGAGTTAGCTGAATTCAAAGATCCGAAGCCGCGCTATGTCTACCGGCGTATTCTGGTGCTCGAGGAACTCGGCGAGCACCAGCGGGCTCAAAAGTTGCTCGAGGCGCGCCGTCAGGAATTGGCCGGCCAGCCGGGCGTGGGCGATCTGACCGCCCTGGAGCAGCGGCTCGAGGAGGCGACCGCCGAGCAGCGGGCCACGGAGCGATCGGCTGACGAGCCGGGCACCGACGTGCTCGGCTGGAGCCTGGTTGGCTCGGGCGCGGCCGCCTCGGCCGGCGGCGTGGTCTTGTTGGTGATGGCCGAGTCGGAGATCGACCAGGTGCGCTGCTCGGGGATCTACCCCGAAGCCCAGCGCACCGACTGCGGCGGCGTCGATGCGCCCGCTCATCTGAGTCAAAGCGAGTTCGACGAGCAACTCGGGCGCGCCAGCACCCAGCGCATCGTCGGAGGCAGCCTACTGGCCGCGGGCGTACTCACCGCCGGCTGGGGCGCCTATCGCTTGATGAGCGCCGAGCAGCCGCAGGCCCGCGATGCAGCCGATCGCGCCGATCGCGACGCCACCGAGCCTGGTGGCGCCTGGCAGCCCAATTGGTCGATCGCCGCGTCGCCCCGAGGCGAAGCACAATTGAGTCTAAGTTGGATGTTTTAAGTCACACCACTAGCATCTGGAACCCCCCGAATTGTTGCGGAGGCCTTATGAAAACCGCTTGGCAGCATGCATTCACAACGGCAGCGGTGCTCTTCACGATGGCGTTGTGCTCGACGGCGCACGCCCAGGAGGCTGAGCCTGAGGCCGCCGAGGAAGCGGCGTCTTTGGGGGAGGGCGAGCGGGATGCGCGGCAAAATGGTGAGTTCGACGGTGAGGGTGTCGGGGGCGCGGTGGCGGTGTTGCCGATTGGGAAGGGCTCGCAGTCGGGGCCGGTCATCGAGACGCTGTTGTCGCTGCTGGATTCGCGTGGCTTCGAGGTGCTCTCGCCAGATACTCTGCAGCGCCGGATGAGCTCGTCGCTGGTGCCGAAGACGCCGCCCGATGTGGCCAAACAATTCGTCGGCCTGACCCCGCAGATCGCGCGCGGCATCGAGCGGTTCTTCTACAAGGGGAATGACGCCGCGCTGGAGACGCTCACGCCGGCGGTCAACCTGGGGATGGCGCATATGGATGTGTTGGCGAGGCGGCCGGATTTTGCCAGTCAGGTCTTCGAGGCGGGCATCGTCATGATCCGGGCGTACCGCAATGTAAAGCGTGAGAACGACGCGCGGCGCCTGGCGCGCGGGTTGGTGGCGGCGTTTCCCGGCTTCGATCTGGCCAGCGAGTCAGCGCCGCCGGCGGTTGTCGAGCTTCTGGAGGGGCAGCGGGCCTCACTGGACGAGGGGGGGACGCGCATGAAGGTCGCCATGGTCGACGCCACCGGGTGTAAGGCGCTGGTCAACGGCACGTCGGTAGGCGCCGAGGCGTTCGCGGTCAGCCCCGACAAGCGCTACTTCGTGACCATGGAATGTGGGGCTGGGGCCGCGCCGCTATGGGTGGTTCGGCCCGAGCGCGGTGTCACCGTCGAGGTGCCCATCGCCCCGGTGCATCCGCTCGAATATCGCATGAGCGGCGCCGGATTCCACCAGCGCAAGCGCGCCGAGGGCTATATGCGTTTGGCGTCCTTTTGGGGGCAGGTACCGCGGTTGGTCGGCGTGGCCGACGCCGATGGCGACGCGCCCAGTGAGTCGGTGGTCCTGGTTCATCTGAGCGCCGACGGTAGCACCGGGTGGAGCGATCGCGCCGATGAGTCGACGGTCAGCCGCATGCTCGAGCGAGTGATGCCCGACTTCGAGGCCGGGGCCGGATTCGCCGATGGCCGAGGCGCCGACGCGCCCGCCGGTCGCAGCCAGACCGATTGGGTGGGCTGGTCGCTGGTTGGCGGCGGTGTGGCGCTGGCCGCGGCGGGCACAGGGGGCTTTATCGCCGCCGATCAACGCAGCATTCAGATCGCCTGCTCACCGGATAGCAACTCCCAGCCGTCGGCCGCCGAGTGTGAGGGGGTCGAGCCGATCCAATTCGATGGACCGGAGCAATTCGACCAGGCGCGCTCGGAGGTCACCTCCGTGCGTTGGCTCAGCGGCGGCGGCCTCGCCCTGGGGCTGGGATTGGCCGGCTGGGGAACCTACCGGCTCATCAACGCCGACGCGCGCCGGCCGGCGGTGGCCGACTTCGAGTGGGACATTCAGTGGTCGCCGACGCGCGTTGGCGTATCGACGCGCGTCGATTTTTAGCGACTATCCAGCCTTGACGAACACCTCTGTGTCGACCACCTCGACCTCGTAGGTGAGCACCGGGGCGCAGCGCTTTCTGCGGCAGCGGCCGGTGTCGAGCTCGAATTCATATTGGTGATGGGGGCAGATGATCTTGCCGGCGTGGACGACGCCGTAGGCCATCGACTTCTGCTTGTGGGGGCAGATCTCGTCGATGGCGTAGATCTCGCCGGCGTCGCGGCACAGAAGCACGCTGCGGCCGTCGACGCTGACCTTGCGTGGCATCATCTGCGGGATATCGTCGACGGTGCAGACCTTTGTGTAGCCGGCGTTTAAGAGCTCTTGCATCGGGGGTTCGGGGGTTCGGGGGTTCGGGGGTCCAGGGGTCCAGGAACGGCAACTGCAACGGCAGGGGTTCAGGGGTCCGGGGGTCCAGGAACTGCAACAGCTTAACTGCAGGGGTTGAGGCCTCAAGCCCGCAGTACCTCAAGTCCACCGTATCATACACCGAAGGGGTAGGTCTCGGGAAGGTCTTCGGGGATTTCGAAGGCGTCGCGCCACATGGTGCTGGCGTCGAGCGGGCGCAGGGCGCTGGTGATGTCCAGGTGGATGACCCAGTCGAATTGCTCGGAGATCCGGGCCTGGAAGTAGTGGCTGGCGCGCTCGGTGCGCGGCCGATAGATGACGCCGATGGCCCGCTCGAGGCGCGGTTGGGCCAGGGCGGCGTGCAGCTCTTCGTCGGCGTGCAGGTCGAGGTAGAAGTAGTCGAGCGGGTTTCGGTGAAAGAGCCCCTCGAAGCTGGCGTCCAGCGCCGGCATTATGCGCATATACTGGGCGTGCTCGCCCCATCTGCTCGCGGCGGTGACCGCGCCGCCGTGGGAGGTGAAGCCCACGTTGGTGACCTCATCGCCGTAGCGCTGGCGCAAGAGCTGGCCGACGTTGTGCTCGCCGCGTCTGCTCATCGCCGTGGCGCGCGCGTCGCCCAGGTGCGAGTTATGCGCCCAGATGACCACCTTCGAGGGCCGGTTGAGGCTGTCGAGGTGGTTGATGATCGCGGTGGCCGTCTCGGCCATATGCTGATCGCGCAGGTTCCAGGACGAGGCGCGGCCGCGATACATCGAGCGGTAATACTCCTCGGCGTTTTTGGCCACGCGCGCGTTTTGCTCGGCGAAGAAGAACTCGTCTTCGGCGAATAGGCCGTCCTGAGAGAGGACCTGGGCGCGGTGTTCTTCGAGGTCGATGAGCTGTTCGAGGACCTGGTCTTCGCAGCCGGACTTGCCGGCCAGGCCGGTGGCGTGGCCGTAGGATTGGGCGTCCTCGCCGAACATATCGAAGCAGCTGTAGCGTTCGCGGGCGCGGGTGGCCGCCTCGGAGTCGATCTCGGAGAGATAGTCGACGACCGCGTTCATCGAGCGGTGCAGGCTGTAGAGGTCGAAGCCGTAGAAGCCGGCGCGCCGGCGGGCGGGGTAATTGGCGTTTCGCTGGCGCATCCACTCGACCAGCTCGACGACCGGCTCGTTGCGCCACATCCAGCGCGGGAAGCGCTCGAAGTCGCCCAGGGCGCGCTCGGCGTCGGGGTCGTCGCTGGTCAACTGGGTGTAGCGGTGCAGCCTGTAGGCGTCGGGCCAGTCGGCCTCGACGAGGACCGCGCCGAAGCCGTGCTCGTCGATGAGCCGGCGGGTGAGCTGGGCGCGGGTCCGATAGAACTCATCGGTGCCGTGGCTCGCCTCCCCGAGCAGCACGATCCGCGCGGCGCCGAGGCGATCGACCAGGTGGTCGAAGTCGTCCGGCGCACCGCTGATGCGGTGGCTGTGGCGGCTGATGAGGTCCTGGAGTCGAGCGTCGGCGGTCATGGCGCGCGTCCCGCTGTGCCGAGCAGAAACGGAGTCGAGCAGAAGCGAAGGCGCCCGACGAGCGCCTTCTATTTGTTACGATCAGAGAATAAACACGCGCGCGCTGATGAAACACCCGACGCCGCTCAAATCGAGCCGAGCAACTCCAGGTTGTTGTGGGTGCGCTCGAGCCGCTCGATGAGCCACTTGAGCGACTCCTGCTTGCCCATGTCGGCGATGCGCCGGCGCAGGTGGGGGACGCGCTGTCCTTCGACCTCGCTGAGCAAGGTCATCTCGTTCCGGGTGCCCGAGGCGCCCAGGTCGACGGCCGGCCACAGCCGGCGGTTGGCCAGCTCGCGGTCGAGGACCAACTCGGAGTTACCGGTGCCCTTGAACTCGTGGAAGATCACGTCGTCCATGCGGCTGCCGGTGTCGATGAGCGCGGTGGCCACGATCGTCAGGCTGCCGCCGTCCTCGAGGTTGCGGGCGGCGCCAAAGAGCTGCCGGGGGCGATCGAGCGCCCCGGCGGTGATGCCGCCGGATAGTGTGCGACCCGAGCCGCTGGAGGTGTGGTTGTAGGCACGTGCCAGGCGGGTGATCGAGTCGAGCAGCAACAAGACGTCTTCGCCGTCGAGCAACTTTTTGAGCGCCAGACGAAAGACCTTCTCGGTCAGCTTGATATGATCGCGCGGCGAGCGGTCGGTGGTCGACGCCTCGACCTTGGCGGGGATATTGCGCCGAAAATCGGTCGCCTCCTCGGGCCGCTCGTCGACGAGCAGCGCGATCTGGTAGATCTCAGGGTGGTTTTGGTGGACCGCCTTGGAGATCGTCTGCAAAACGGTCGTCTTGCCCGCCTTGGGAGGGCTGGTGACGAGCACACGCTGGCCGCGGCCCAGCGGGGCGATCACGTCGATGAGCCGGCCGGTGATCTCGTCGCCGGTGGTCTCGAGCTTGATGCGCTCGTCGGGCTGGATTGGCGTATAATCGGAGAGCCGATCGGTCAGCCGTTTCAATTTGTCCTGTCCACGGCGTTTGTTGCCGCGCCTACGTTTTCCTCGTCTACCCATGCGACCTGTGTGTTGAATGATAGTACGACCCGTTCGGCTCGTGGCCTAGGGCTGGTGCCCGCCGGGAGTGAACGCTGCTCATTTGGATTTATATAAGGGGGCGGAAGTGTCTCGCGTCGGAAGGCCGTTGACACATCCCGCAGTCGGGATCGTCGAAAGGTTTGTCTACGCGACCCGAGCAAGCCCAGTTTGGCATAGGTTGGAATGCTTTTCCACCCTCGTTTGTTTCGTTCGGCGTGGGAGAAAGCTCGACCCGCCGTACTAGCCCATTTTAGCGGCATGCTCGCGTCCGACGGTCGGGTCGGGGTGACGTGCGCCGACGAGACACCCGGTTGGGCCGAGTATTGCAATCTCTCATCTCATACGATAGGCTTACGCGACCATTATTTCGGCTTTCCTTAGGAGGCGCACTTTGGACACGCTCGACGTACTCGAAAAGGCAGAACGTAAAGGTGGCCCCGAACGCCGCCAGCGGATGACCGAGGTCATCATGGCTGCGCGCGATCTGGGCTGTGACTTCAATGTCGGCGGCGGCAAAGCCGGCGGCTTCAACGTGCGCTACGGCTCGCTGCGCTACGCGGTCATGGACCTGAACACCCGCGGCGAGGTCTTCTTGCACATCAAGCACCACCCCAGCAAGGATATCACCGACGAGCAGCGCGAACAGGCCAATGAATTCGTCAACGGCCTCGAGGGCTTCTCGGTCAAAAACGGGCCGATCAACAACTACGGCCAGATCGAAGAGCCCATCGAAGAGGTGCCGATTGCGGCCCTTCGCACCTTCCTCGAGCGCACCGTCGAGGTGATCCGCGAGGTCTATTACCGGCCGCATATCGAATTGGCCGGCTGAGCGGCCACACGATCAGATCTGAGCACCACAGCCCGCCTGGCAACTACGCCAGGCGGGCTTGTTTTTGTGGCCGGGGAGCCGGGTTTAAGTCGTCGCACACGTGTCTATCTTGCCTAAGGCGAGAAATATGTCCCCGGCAGAGGAGGCTGTATGGAGACGACGAGCTCGATGAAGAATAAGCCGCGGCTCAACCACATGCCCGGCCTCGAACGGCTGGACATGCCCACCGACGACTTCGAGCGCAGGGAGACACAGCCCTTGGTCGCGTGGTCGCTGGCCTTCTTCGCCTTGGCGGCGGCGAGCCTGGTGTTCAACAGCGTCTTGGGCGGCCAGGGCAGCCTGGTCTTTGTCCTGGCCTTCCTCTTCTTCGCCGCCCTCGGCATCACCGCCCTGCTCAGTCGGTACGTGCGCACGCCGCCGTGAGTTATTGGGCGGCCTCGGCGGTACCCAACACCTCGGCCAGAGTTTGTTCGCGGGCCTTGGAGATCCGCATATAGCGCTTCTGGAATTGGCTGGTGGCGTATTCGATGAATAGCTCCTTTTCCAGCCCGAAGGGCAGCTCGTCGTAGGGGGTGAAGGTGTCCTCGATCATGCCCAACGCCAGCGGGAGTAGCGTGTTCATACGCGCCTCGATGGTCTCCCAGACCTCGTCGCCGTGCTCGGCGACCAGCCGCGACAGCAGGTAGACCCCATAGGCCAGGTGGCGCGACTCGTCGAGCTTGAGCAGGCGGGTGACCTCGCGCATGCCGGGCATCAGGTCGTTTTGCTCGAGCATGTGGTGAAATGCGTAGTAGCCGGTCTCGGCGAGCACGCCCTCGACGATCATATTGTAGGTCACCGAGGCTTCGGCCTGGGCCGCCGGCGAGCGGTCCTCGCGAAGCCGGTTCAGCGCACCGGGCAGCGCGTCGGAGAAGATCGCCTCGTAATTCGAGCCGTGAAAGCGGCTCAGGTCGCTATGCTCCTGGGCGACTTCGTCGAGGAAGCGTCGGAAGACCTCGACGTGCTTGGCCTCCTCGAAGAGAAACGACGTCAGAAACATCTCCTCTTCGAGGCGGCCTTCCTCGGCGACGGTCATGATCAGCGGCAATAGATCGAGGGTGACCGACTCCTCTCCGGCTAGAAATTGAGCGGTCAAGTGCAGGACGACCTCGCGCTCCAGGTCGCTCATCGCCTTCCAATCGGCGATGTCCTGGTCGAAGTCGATGTCCTGCGGATCCCAGACGCCCAGCTTCTTGGCCTTGGCCCACAGGCGCATCGGTGGCAGGGAGTGGTTGAGGCCGGTGCTCGTTGCTTGAAATGTGCGTTTCTCGCTCATCGTATGCTCCGTAACTCAGAAAGTGAGAAAGTAAGACAGTGAGAAAGTAAGATCACTGTTCTCGGGCTCTACAGCGGAATTTGGTCGTGGTCGAATGTATGAGAACGACATCCTTATGCCACAAAAAACCATTTAGTCCAACACGTGTTGGAATAAGCGGCTGAACTTCGTCACGTGCAGTTGCAGTTTCTCACTGTCTCACTGTCTCACTTTCTTACTATCTCGAACGAAAAAGCCCCGACCGGAGCCAATCCGATCGGGGCTTCTCTAGAGGTTCAGAGCCTCTTAGTACTCGACCTTGCACGCCTCGCCCGAGCAGAACTTATCGTCCTGGTCGTGCTCGAGGCGGCTGCCGTTATGCTCCTGCAGCGGCGTGATGCCGGAGCGAAGCTCGCCGTATTCCTCTTCGGAGATCTCCTCGTAGGGCGGCTGGACGTAGCCGTGGTCGCGCATGGGCAGGAAGCTGATGCCCTTGAGCCGGCACTCATAGGCGGCCAGGATGCGCGGGATCTCGTCGGCCTCGGTGTCCGGGTCGAACTCGGCGGTGCAACTGACCTGGTTGTCGGCCCAATAGTGCTGGACCTGGGCGGCGAGGTCGACTTTTTCGCGGAGGCTGACCTCGTTTTTGCGCCGGTCCATCGAGTTGACCTTGATGGGAAAGGAGATGACCATCGTATTGTCCGAATAATGGTCCTCTTCGACGTGATAACCGGCTTCTCTGCACATCTCGACCAGCTCGTGGCCCTGCTGGACGCGAACCCGGCGCAGGTAGTGCGGCGAGTGGTCCCAGTGCACGCCGGGTGTCGAGCCGGCCAGCAGGCTCACCGTGCCCGAGGGCTTGACCGAAGTGGTCTTGATGGAGCGAGGGATGCACAGCCAGTCCGAATACTTCTTGTCGAGATATTGGATGTACTCGTAGCCCTCGTCGCACCACTGGAAGAATTGCCGGTAGCCGTGCTTGTTGAGCGCCTGGACGATGCCGGTCATCGAACAACCGATCCGACGGTTTCTGAGCATGACCGCGTTGGTGCCGGCATCGTGGGTCTGAATCAGCGTGACCGTCTTGGCGTATTGATACGCCACGCGCAGCGTCTCTTTATAATCCTCGATGGAGTCGTGGTGGGCCGGATAGGTCTCGACCAGGCAGCACAGCTCTTTGTCCCAAAGGGTCTGCTCGACACAGGGGTTGGAGCCTTCGGCCTGCTCGTCTTTGTAGTTGGGCTCGTCCTTCATGCGACCGAAGGCGCGGGCGTTTTCCAGCCAAAGATAGCCGGGCTCGCCGTTGTTGCCGGTGCGCTTGGCGACCTCCGAGTAGTCCATGCCGACCTTGGCGGCGATGGAGTTGTTGGAGGCCCAGCGCCAGGCGCTGACCTTCTCCGGGTCCATCTTCAGGTCCAAGAATTCCTGGTCGTCGGGTTCGCCGAAGGCGATCTGAGCGGTGCGGCGCACGCCGCCGGAGACCACGCAGCGACCGGTGATATTCATCGTGTCGACGATGAGCTTGGAGTCGACCTTCTTGCCGACATAGCCGTCGAAGAGGTTCTCGAGGGTCTCGAGCATCTTTTCGAGCGGGTCGGGGCCGCTGGCCACGCCGCCGAACGATTCGATGGGAGCGCCCTGGGGGCGAATCTGCGAGAAGTCCCAAGTGCGAGGCAGGGTGTCCTCGCCGACATAGGCGTTGAGCAGCTTGGTGAGCGCGTCGGCCCAACCTTCGCGGCTGTCCGGGACCACGAAGATCTCGCTGGTGATCTCGGGCTTGACGATCTCGCGCTTGCCGGCGCCCTTGGTGTCGAAGCCCACGCCCACCCCGAGCATCGACATGCCGAACATCCAGGCGAAGGGGCGCGCGAAGTTGCGGTCGATCTCCTTGGTGGAGATGAACCCGCAGTTGTTCAGAGCAGCGCCGCCGCGCTCGTAGATATAGTCGGTGCCCATCATCCACAGGCCCCGGCCAGGCGGGGTCCATTTGAAGTGAAAGAGGCGGTCGTAGGCTTTGCAGGCGAAGCGGTGGGCCTTGTCTTCGTCCCACGGCAGGCCGCGCTCCATACAGTGGACGCGTTGGACGGTGAACATCCCTTCGATGACTCGTTGGCAGGTCTGCCACCAATCCTCACCGTCGCGGCTGTAAGTGCGCTTGTAGGTCACCCACGACAGGTCGCCGAATCCCCAGTTGACCGGACGCTCCCGGTACTCGTCGAGAAAGCGACTGTCCAGCTCGAAAGTGCCCCATTTTTCAACATCAATGATCATCTTCGCTTCCTTGCGTGTTGCGAGGGTTCCCCGACTGAATATAGGCAGTCGGAAGAAGACTCGATTCAGCCTTCCTTGGCCTCCGTCCGCGTCGGCGATTCGTCGTGTCCGAACAAACGAGCGAAGACCCAATGAAGGACCGGATCTGCTCCCGCCAGACTGCGGCTATGTCCCGTCGAGAAACCGATTTAAGGGTTAATAAACAGCGTGAATCACCGCATCCGGGCTGAACCATCTCAAACCCGGGACCACAACATCTTGGGGTGTCGGCGACTCGGCAACCACTATATCTAGTGCCTCTCGTTTGTAAACTAAAACTTTGCGCGCTTTGGTCAAGCTCTAAAAAAACCCAATAAATGCGTAGGGTTATCGGACCGAAAAAATTTGATCAAGATTCGCTGAACAAATGGGTAGTGTCGGGCGATCCGGTGGACCCGAAATCGCGCACAACCGCAGCATCAGCGGGTGGGGTGAAAGTGACCCCGGTGAACGGGGTCCCAAGAGGGGCAGATCGCTCCGGAGATCGGCCGATCTGAGGCCTGATTTTGCTGATCTCTGGGGCGCCGAGCTCCGTGACGATTTTCGAGGCTTTCGGTGGCTCATTCGCGCCGGCGGGTCTGGCCTCCGGCGCGTGAATCTTCCGTCTGATCGATGAGCACGTAGACCTCCTCGCGATCGGTGTTGTAGACCCAGCCGCTGAAAGTCTCGTCGAGGCGGCGAGCGAAATCCTCGACCGGCTCGCCGGGGATGCGCTCGACCTCCTCGAGTTCTTCGACATCTTCGGGATGCTCGTCGAGCCAGTCGATCGAATAGACCGCAAACTCCTGAGGAGCGTTGGGGTTGACCGCGCCGCCGTAGACGGCGTCGAGCATGATGTCCTCGTTGACGTTGCCGCTGTCCAGCGGCGGCCAGTCATAGTTACGCCCCGCCATACGTGACAATCGGGCGAATCCCTCATTGGTTTCGATGGAATAATTCGATTTGAGGCCGCGATTGATGCCGGGCATGGAAACCTCCGGTGTGGGGGGAAAAGACATACGTCGCCATGCCGAAAATAACCGTCTCAGCCGGAAATCAAGCGCTCCATCCGTCACGCAGGTCGTCGCGCACGCGGTGGAGGTCCTCGACGGTGTCGATCTCGCGCCAACCGCCGTCGATGAGCGTGGCGCCGATGGTGATGCCGCGGTCGATCATCTCGCAGAAGAGGTCGGTCAGGTAGGCCTTGCGAAAGAGCTCGGCGGCCTGGAAGGGCTCGTCGTCGCCGTGGTCGCGGCGCACCTGGGCGTAGACCTCGCGCAGCAGGCGCGCGCCCTCGGCGCTATATTTTGCCAGGCCGATGAACTCGCCGACGGCGTTGTCGGGGCCGACCTGCTTGCCCACGCGCACGATCTGGTCGCCGTCGTCGCCGTCGACTTCGGCCAGCTCGGCCTGAGTGACCGGGTGGTCCTCGCGATCTTCATAGGCGTGGTGCCACTGCCGGTCGACGACCAACGAGATGTCGTGGGGGCTGGCGAGTAGCTGCTCGACGACCGCCGGGGTGTAGACGATATCCGAGTAGGTCGACAAGAAGGGCCCGTCCATGGCCGACTCGGCGCAAAAGAGCGACACGAGGATATTATTGGACGGGTAGTCGGGGTTCTCGTGGTAGGTGGCCCCGTCGACGGTGAGCTTGTCGGCGAGGTAGCCGCGCACGATGTGGATGTCGTCGATGCCGTGCTCGCGAAAGGCCTCGAGCTGGTAGCTCAAGATCGATCGGCCCCCGACGTCGACCATGCATTTGGGCTTTTCGTCGGTGTAGTGCTCGAGGCGGCTTCCGAGGCCGGCGGCGATGATGATTGCTCGCATAAAGCGCTCGCAGGGGTTCAGGGGTCCGGGGGTCCAGGGGTCCAGGGACCGCGGAGCGGCGGCTTGCCGCCTGCGGAGCCCGCGCCCGTCCAGCCCCTAGGCTTGCCTAGGCGGTTGGGCGCAACAACAACCATGGAC
>JBKGZI010000075.1:0-17014 GCA_046545675.1 Persicimonas sp. | reverse complement strand
CAAAAACGCCCCGAGCTGATCTGCTTAATCAACTCGGGGCGCTAAATACGTACGAAGAGCGGCCTTTTTCCTTTTACTCGTCTGTGCCGCGATGGTTTCGAACCACCTTCCTTTCCACTAACAGCGACAAAGCACCGTTCGTAAATCGGTCACCAACCTTGGCATGATGCGACCTCCGAAGGTTAAGCGAACCCCCGGCAGAGATCAACTCAAATTGCGCACGTTGTGGACCCGGGAATGCTCGACCTCGATGGGCTCGCCGGTGCGCGGGTCGGGGGTGCGCATCAGGTCGCAACGGGCGAGGTTGTCGACCACCGACCACACCGCCGGCCACGGCTTGTCTTCGGGATTGTCCTGGAGGAAAACCGTGTGAATGCCGGGCTCGAAGCTCGTCGCGTAGTTGTCCTTGATGGTCATGTGCAACCCCGGGCGGCCGTAGACGCGCACGCCGTCGCAGGTGCCCGGAAAGAAACCCGACGCCTGCGTGAGCTCGAGGCGGTTGCCGTCGATGGCGAGCTTGCCGAAGTTGCCCACGAAGATGCCGTGGCGCTCGCGGTTGTAGCCGTAGGGTACCGCCACGTCGATGTGGTTGTCGCTTATCAGAACGTCGTCTGCGGCGAGCGAGCCCGAGGCGGTGTTGGCGTCGCTCAGGCCGACGTGGACTCCTCGAACAGCTCTCTCGATGTCGTTTTGGACCACGCGCACGCGGTGGGCGATCTGGCCGGCCACCACGATGCCTCCCACGGCGTAGGCATGTTCCTCGACTCCCCGCCGCACCCTGTCGACCCAAAAACGCCAGCGGTCGGAGTCCTCGACGGCCGGGATCTCGCCGTCGAAAATCATCGCTCGCGCCAGCTCACGCAGCTCGTCGAGAAGCTCGCCGGGGCTGTCGATCCCCTCCGGCTGCTCGGCTTCGACGAGCTCGCCCCACTTTGCGAAGATGTTCGGGTCGGTCTCGAAGGTGACGCTGTGTCCTGAATAGCGCACCGACTGTTTGCCGGGGCCGGGCTGCTCGGTGAACTCCTCGACCGGCGAGGCAAAGAGCCGGTCGATAAATTGCTTTCGCTGCGAGGCGTTTTTGGCGAGCTCGGCCACGCGCGCAGCCGGGTCCTCCGGGTCGACCCAGATGCGATTCTTCTCGACGCGCAGCCTGCCGGCGTCGAGCACCATGACGCCCTTTTGGCGATGGCCCACCTTCAAGTCGCAGCCGCTGACTTCGAGCGCGATGTCACTAGCACGCTCGTTGTGAGCATCCTCGGTGTGAGAAAAGCGCGCGTAGATGCAACTGGTGTGCTCCTCCCAGCTACCTTCGCAGGCGACGTCGACGTCGCGCACGGTGACGTCGACGCAGTCGACGAAGCTGATCGCGCCGCGCCTCTTGTGAGAGTTATCTTCGACGCCGGCGCTCACGCTCACATCGAGCACCTCGACATGGTCGCATTCGTTGAAGACCAGCGCGCGGCGCCCCGAGCCGGCGTCGAAGCGCGACTCGCGCCCGGCGCCGGAGATGCGCACCGTCTCGAGCTCTTCGAATACCAGCGGCGAGTCGAGCACGAACGTCTCGGGCGGCACGCAGATATGCACCGTCTGGCGGCCGGCGACGAACGCCTCGAGCTCGGCGCGCCAGTCGCGCCCGGCGCGCAGCACGAACTCGCAGGTGTCGTTGATCTTGTGGCAGAGCTCGTCGATGGCCTCCTGGACGTTGCTCGCCTCCTCGATGCGTGTGCACTCACCATTGTCGTAGCTGACGTCTGTGGCGCGAATATCGGTCAGGGGCGGGAAGAGCTTTCGGCAATCCGACGCCTCCTCGTCCGCGGCCGCGAGACTATAAGCAGGTCCGTCGGCGTCGACCTTCACAACGCAAAGCGGCGCGTAATGGTGCTGGACGCCCTCGGGCGGTAGAAATTGAGGAACCTCGTCGTCGCCCGGATCGCTCGGCCACAGGACGTCGCCGGAGCCGCGCCGGTCGTTCGCCGCCCGAGCGGCCACCAGCCAGTAGTCGCCGCTTCGATAGATGCGTTCTGCGGCCTCGAACTCGACTTTGACGCCGTGTTCGAGCTCGAGCTCGACGCCCTCCTCGAGGGCCACGCCGCCTTCGTCCAGGGAGGCCGCGTCGCCGTGATCCCATCGGCGAAGATAGACCTGATCGCCGGGCTGGAAGGCCTGGGCAATCTCGTTATAGGCCGCGGGCTGGTCGAGCACCTCGAGTTCGTAGGCGCGCGGGCCCTTGCCGGGCTTTTTCTCGATCCGCGCCATCGGCCCGGGCTGCTCACCTCGGCTCTCCCGCTCGACGCTGACGACCTCGACCAGGTCGTTGTCGGCGAGGCCGAACTTCCCGTCGACGCCCTCGTCGCGCAGGCTCACCTCGAAGTTGGAGAGTGTCTCGACGCCGAAGATCGCCGCGCCATTCTCGCGCGACCACTTGAAGGTCGGCTGTGCGCCGGCCTGCCCGCTGCCCCGGTGGACCTCGACGCGGTAGAGCTGGTTTTCGATGCCCCGATAGCCGGCTACCGAGGGGATGATACACGGGCCCTCGCTCGACTCGCCCTCATCGACGAAGGCACTCAGGCGAGGCACGGCATCTTCGCCGCGAAGCAGCTCCTCGAGCGCGTCTGTGCAGGCATCCGGCGAGGGCGCCGCGTCATCTTCGAGGCGCTCGGCGCGCACGACCCACTCGACCTTCGAGCGCACGGCGGTGTCGGGGACCAACAGCGCCGGGTCGACGATGGAGGGATCTTCGCCGGCGTGTACGTCGCGCTCCCAGACGTCCAGATAGACCAGATAGATGCCCGCGTCGGCCTCGCCGCCCAGACCCACCGGGTCGACCGTCGCCGCGGCATCGTCGTCCTCGCGAAGCTCGCAGAGAATGCCGTCGACGTAGATACGCCCCGGGCTCAGCTTCAGCTCGTCGTCCGAATCGGCGAGCGTGACCTCGAAGCCGCCCCTATCGCCGGCCTCCCAGTCGACGCCGTTGCGGGGAACGCCGGCCGCCCCGATGATGTCGCCGCGGGCGGTGCGCTCGCGGTGGCGTTGGATGTCGAGCTGCTCGTTCCAGTCCGCGTCGACCTGCACGCGGCCCTGCTGCATGCGCACGCCGCTATAGTCTTTGCGAGCGTCGAACGTACTTCGAGAGATGTCCGCTTTCATCGGTTCCTCACATCACAAAATAATTCAGGTCATATAAAAGATGCCGGCGTACATGCCCACGCGGAGGTGCTCTTCGAGGGCCATACGCAGGTTGGCCATGCGTTGGGGCACGCGCAGATGGTTGTACACGCCCATCTCGGCGCCGGCCTCGGCGCCGGTGCGAATCCCGGGAGCGCAATCGTCGGCGAGCATGGCAAAGCCCGCATTCCACCAGCGGCGGGAGACAAATCGCGGGCGCACCCGCGCCTCGAGGCTGCGCTTTTGGTTGTCGCTGAGCGCGCCGGTCTCCTCGCGACTGGCGTCCACGATCGCCTGGGGCTGGCAGCGGTATATTCGGGGCAGGCTCGAATCCGGGGGCGCGTAGCTAAACCGCACGCAGCCGTCTTGGCGGCGGTCGACGTCGACGGTCTCGTCGAAGATCGTGTCGTCGGCCTCGAGCCCGTCGACGCGCGTTTGGCCGAGCACCGTCGAGCGGGCGATGTCGAGCTGGAGCCAGGAGCCGCTTATTGCGAAGTCAGACTCGGCCGGCTCAGACGCCGCCACGATCACGCTGTCCTCGACGGAGCAGCCGGCGGGCAGGCGCCCGAAGCTCATCGGGCCGGTGATGCTGCGCGCCACGCGGACGTCGGCCAGGGTGGCGAGCAGCGGGTCGTCGACCTGCGCGGGCGCCTCGAACGTGATTCCACCGTATTCGGGCACGAGCGTGCTGTGGAAGATATCGAGCGCGCTCAACGCCCCGTCGGCGACCTCGAGGTTGCCCTCGACGAGCAGCCCGTCGACGACCAACTCGCCGGGATCGGCGTCATCGAAGCCGTCGACGGCGACTCGCTCGACCCGAAGGCCCGCGCCCACATGCGGGCGGACGCCGGCACCGATCACCTCGCCGTCGATGTGGGCGACCGGGGAGTTGGGCACGCCCGGCCAGCGCGCACCGACGATGGCGAGCCGGTGGCCGCCGGGGATGCGCACCTGGAAGTCCTGGCCGGCGGTGGCCGGAAAATACGAGTCATTGTCCATGAGCGAGATGACGCCGAAGACGCGGCTGGTTTCGGCGTCGGTGCCGGCGTCGCTGTCAGTGTCGGTACCGGCATCGGAGGCGTTGTCCGCAACGAAGTCCTCCCAGGCGTCGAGCGCCTCCTGCAGCGTCGGGAAGACTTTGTCGTCGCCCTCGGCGCGGGTGCGACTGACGCCCTTATGAAAATCAGGCGCGTGAAAGTCAGGCGCGCCCGCCTCGTGCAGCCAGCCGTCGACCGACTCCTGGCGGTCGTAGGGGCCGCCGCCCACGTCGGCCGCCGCCGCGTAGGCGTAGTCGACCACGACACGAGATGCCGTGTCGTCGTCGCCGAGCAAGATCATCCGGCCCAATTCGGGATCGACGATCACGCGCAGTGGCGAGTCTTCTCCATCGTCGTCGAACTCCGGAGCTCTCCAACTCTCCAAATCGCATACATAGATCTGGTCGGGGCCGACCCGGATGCCCGTATCGCCGCCGTCGTCCAGGACGCGCACGCCGAACGGGGCTGCGCCCACAGAGAAGTAGCTCGGCTCCTCGACCGGCTGGTCTTTGCGTCGCCGCTCGAGTTCTCGATACAGCGCTCGGCGCCGCAGCGGGGCGGGGACGTCTCGCTCGTCGGTGCGACGGGTCCGGTCGCGCTTGCTCGTGGCGGGATTGACCAGCTCGATGTCGACGCCGGTGCGGTCCGGCCCCGGCAGGAGGACCGGATGCAGATGGAAGCGATGGACGCCTTCTTCGTCGGATAGGTCGGACACGTCGGCCAAATCGGCCACCTCGGGGTCGGACGGATCGACCGGGCGCGGGCGGACTCCCTCGATGGGATAATCACTGCAGCGCCAGACGAAGAGCCCGATATTGGACACGCCGTATTTGCCACGGCCGGTGTCCACCAGGCGCACCTCGGCGGTGCGCGGGACGCCCTCGAAGGGGCCGCCGTTTTGGGCCATCTTGGCCTCGTCGCGCACGTCGGCGTAGCCGGTTCGCCCCGGGAGCGGGTGGTTGACGTGCTGGGCGACCGCCAGGTGCTTGTAGAACTCCACGGCGGCCGCCGGCCAGCCGGTGATGCTCGCCGTGAGCTCCTCGAGGGTGCGCAGGACGCCCTTTCGGCGCCGGTAGCCGATGGCGTTGGCCACATACGCACGATTGTCGGCGGTCGTCGACGGCAGCTTCACGTCGAGCAGATCGGCGATATACGGGATCGCCCACGGCTGACAGGTCTCGATGAATTGGTCGTCGTAGAGCGTGCCGACGTCATCTTCGATGCGCTGGCGCTCGGCGTCGATGATCGCCAAAAGCGCGCGCAGCATCTGGCCGTTATCTGCGTCGCGTCGGCGGTACATCGCCGGCAATAGATTGTAGAGGCGCTCGGGTATCTGCACGGTCATGCCTCGCTCAATTCGATGGCTTCGGGCTCGATGAACAAAAGCTGCGCGGCCATAAAACGGCCGTTGCTGGCGCTATACCGGGTGGATTGCGGGATGAGCACACGCTCGAGGCTCTTGTCCTCGGCGAGCGAATAGAGCGCCTTCAAGAAGACCGCGACCACCCCGTCGACTGCCTGGATCGTCGAGATGACCGAGGCCGCCGATACCGGCTCGGAGAAGCCTCGCGCCCGGTAGCCATAGACATCCTCGAGTCGAGCCTCGACCGCGGCGAGCACATCCTCGGCGATGTAGCGATCGTCGACGGAGACGGCCGCCTGCACCCCAAAACGGGCGACGTCGAGGCTGCGCACCTCGACGCGGTACCGGGTGCTGGAGACGTCGGCCAGCGAGGCGGCCAGGTCGGCCTGGCGCTCGTCCCCGACGGTCGCGCCCTCGGCGCTGGTGCCGCCTACCGTCAGGTGAACCGCGGTGCGCCCACCGCGCGAGATCAACTCGGCGCGCGCCTTGCCGACCCCGCCGTAGTTGCGGGCGAAGTCGGCGTAGTCCTGCAGCGAAACCACGCGCTCCAAGAGCCTGGTGTCGCGCGGCGCGTTTTTGCGGGTGTCGTCTCTGGACTCCGGGTCGGCCGCGTCGGCCGCGGCCACCGGATTGGTCACCTTGCGGATCCCCGCCGGGCGCTTTTTGAGCAAGGTCAGCCGCCCCTCGCCGACCTCGCCGGCCAGCCCGATGCCGCTTCGGTAGCTGGCCACCACGTTCTCTCGCCCGCTGGGGAGCCGCGCTCCGTGCACCCCGTCGCCGAATGTCACGCGGGTCTTCTGGCGCTCGTCGACGCGCACCACATAGGCTTCGTCGTCGGGGCCGAGCTCCGCGAGCGAATCGACCTCGGGCCAGAGAACCCCGTCGACGCGGATCTCGAGGGTGCTGGTGCTCCCGGAGCCACCGCGGCTGGGCACGTAGGTCAGCGGCGGCTTGGAGAGCGTGAAAGATTGGTGTTTTTGCGAGGCGTCGCCGCTCCCCAAGACCTCGGAGCGCGATTCGCCGTGGGTCGCGCGCACCACGTTGGCGTAGACGGCCACCGTGTCGCGCCGGTAGGCGTATTCGAGTGAATCGGAGAAGCGCAAGATGGTGTGCGAGCCGGCGTAGTCGACCGCCGACAGGCGCGCGACCTCCCGGACGATGCGCCCGGGCGCGTCGAGGCGCTCGCCGCCGATGATGACCTCTTGGTCGGTCTCGAAGTTCAGGTGGACGCCGTCGATGGCCAGGCTCTTGACGCCATCGACGCCACCTCCGTCTGCGTTGGCGCGGAGGCTCCCGAGCCCCTCGGGCATCGGCACCCGCGCCAGGGACATCTCGCGGTTTCCGACGAACGCCGTCGTGGAGCGCACCCCGAAGGCCGGCTTGTCGAGATCGTCGCCTCCCGAGGGATCCGCCAGCCGCAGGCCGGTCGCCCGCGCGCTCAGCGAAAAGCCGGTCACGCTCTGCTCGGCGACGTCGCCGACCCGGTAGACCTGCTCTTTGGCGTCTCCTCCGGTGTCACGGCCGACGAACACGACCCAATCGTCGACCTCGACGTCGTCGACCACCCGCTCGAGATAGACATCGGCGCCACCATAATTCGAGCGCGAGTTGCCAGCCTTGGTGGTGTCGTCGAGGCTGTAGTCGTCCCAGATCTCGTACTCATTTGCGTCCCAATCATCCCCGAAGGGATTGTCCTCATAGGCTTTGGCCACAGCCTGATGGGCGGGAGCGTTGCTGCCGAAGAACCCGGCGCGCCGCTCGAAGAAGACGATCCCGCGCTCGGCGTCAGGCGGGCTGGTCTGGCGCTCGGCCTCGGCAGCGCTCATGACCGTCTCGGCGACAGCGACGTGGTTGCGAAGGGCCCGCTTCTTGAGCTCCAGGCTCGAATTCGCCTGGACGGCCCTAAAATACTGTTCTTGCTGACTCTCGACCGACTGGACCTTCGCCGTTGCAGCATGGGGCGCCTCCTCGAAGCTCGCCACCATCATCACCACCTGCCCATCGCCAGAGCCCGACGATGTCCCGGAGCGATCGTAAGCCCCGACCCGCACGGCCGTCCGGCCCTTGTCGGGCTGGGGCGTGACCGACTCGAGCCGCCTCAGCAGCGTGGCGTGCTCGCCCTTATCTGATCCCTCGGAGAGTGCATAAAGCGGCGTGCCGACCAATAAAATCGGGTCGCCGCGGCGCAGATCGTCGTGGACGCCGTCGAGGTAAAAGACGTTGACCTTCTGGACGCGCACCGATTGGGAGGCCAGGTCGTCGGGGCGATCTTCGGGCGGCGGCAGCGGCAGGTCGGGCCCCACGAAGCGCAGCTCGTCGAGGTTCTTTGAGGTGGTGCCGTCGCCGCCGAGGGTGCCGTCACTGTCGACCATATACAGCGTCGAGTCGGCGATCGCCAGGTATTGGGGGCGATCCAGCCGGGGGTCGAGCTCGTTCCACTCCGGGCGCGCCGCGAAGTCCGCGTCGGTCTCGAAGGTCTGGGGAAGCTCGCCTTTTTCGGGCACGCTCTGGACCTGGGTGCCGGCGGGCACATCGGCCATCAGCGGCCCCTGCGGGCTGTCGTCGACGCTAAAGGCCAGCCGGGTCGAGGCGGCCACGCCCGGGTCGGGCTCGTAGCCCACCAGGCGGGCGAGCTCGGTGACCGAGCGGGGCTCGACAGCGGTGCGCAGGTAGTGCTCGTTGGCGATGCGCTCCTGATAGAAGGTGAGCACGTCGCTGACCGTCGCCCAGGCGTCGAGCATGGCGATCGCCGGGTCGTCGCTGCTGCGCGTGCGCAGCTTGTCGAGCGGGCGCTCGGGCTCGGCGTTCGGGCCTCCCCCCACCGCCGGCACCTCCTGGCGATGCAGCCTCTGGAGCATCCGCTCGAAGAAGCTCGAATAGGTGCCGATTCGATAGTCGATCGCGTCCAGACCGGGCCGATTGGCCTGCTCGCGCCGGTGTTGGTCGAGCCGCCGTTGGCGCTCGAGGTCGTCGTATCCGTCTTGCTCGCTCATCGTCCCCCCTCGAAGTCGAATGCGATGGTGCCAAGCTCACGATGGTTGGGGTCGTTGTCCAGCCGGATGACCTCCTGGCGGCTGACCTCGATTTTGCCCGCCTCGTAGGCCTCGAGCCGGGGCCGCGAGCGCGCCTTGAAGGTATTTCGCCGGCCGGCGGCGTCCGGGTCGAGGTCGACCCACGAGACCCCGGCGACCTCCATGGCCGCGGCGACGACTGCGCTCAAATACAGCGGCTGGCCGAAGCTGAAATTGTCCGGGTGAAAAAAGCCGCGCGTCCCGTCGGAGAATACCCGGGTGCTGAAGCGACGCTCCAGCGCGCGCTCGACGTGGCTTCGGTAGTAGCCCGGCTCCACGCACACGGTCATGCGGATCTCGACGGGGACCATCCGCGGCGGCTCGATCTCGACGTCGTCTCCGGCGAGGCGAAATTGCTCGAGGAAGTCGACCAACTCCTCTTCGAAGGCCCGGTCGACCGGCAGGCCGCCGACGCGGTCGACCGAGACGAATATCGTCGACCAACTGCCGGTAAATCGCCTGGACGCCACCGCGCGCTGGACCAGCGGGTGGCGCTCGACCATCTGCGCGTAGTCCTCCTCGGTGACCGCGCGCTCCTGGCGGCGAAACGCGTGCGGAGCGAGTTGGCGGACCTGCTCGAGCGGCTCGGGATCGACGCCCCCGCGAGCGGCGACCGGATTGGAGACCCGGGCGATCCCCAGCGGCGCTCCCACCACATGCGTGATCGCCTCGGCCGGAAGGTTGCCGGCGCGGCCGTTTCCGACGCGGTAATTCGCCAGCAACGCACGCCCCTCGATGGGCCGGGCTCCATGCATGCCGTCGCCAAAGCGAAGCGTGGCCTGGCGGTGGCTGTCGACCTCGACGACAAACTCTCGGTCGAGCGAGCCGCTGGCCAACAAATCGTAGCGCGGCTGCCAGTCGAGCAAGCTGCTGTCGCCCTCGCGCAGGCGCACCACCGGGCGTGCTTGGCGCGCCGAGGCTTCTAGCGCCTCGCGCACCGGGCCGGTTGGATCGGGCGCCGCAGCGGCGTGTGTCACCGGACCCTCTTGGAGCCTGGGCCGATACGGCCTGCTTTCGACCGGGGGCAGCGGCTCGTCTGTGACGGTCCGCCCGTGGTCGGCCAGCGCGATATTGGCGCGGGCCACCGCGAGCGTCTGTGAGGCGTCCTCGGCGGCCTGGGGTGAAGCCGACGTCTGGCGGGCGACTGGAATCTCGCGCCCGAGCGCGTCCTCCTCGGCCCACTCGACCTCCACATAGCGCGCCCCGGTCGCCCAGTCGGTGCGGTACTCGGGCTCTGTCGGCGAGATACGACGCGCGCCGGGCTCGTCGGCCTCGAGGGTGGCGGCCGGGCTGACGGCGGTCAGCCGGACGACCTGTCGGCGCGCCGGATCTGCGACCTCGGGCCCCATCTGCGGGTCCTGGACCTGCTCGAAGACCACGAGGTCTCCGGGGCGAAGCTGCAGCGGCTGCGTGATGGAATCGGCCGGGTCTGCGGTCTCGTCTATCTGACCGACCTTCAGAGCCGCGCTCGTCGCTCCCTCGCCCAATGAGTAGTTCGGGTCCTTCCAATCGTAGATGGTGATCTCGTTGTGGTGCTCGCTCAGATACCCCGGCTCGAGCAGCTCGAAGACCTCGGGGCGGCGCTTGTCGAAGACGACCGGAAAATCCGCCGGGTCGACCGCGGCAGCCAGCCCCGAACACCGAGACAGAAAGCGCACCGGCTCGGCCTGCGCGTCCGGCGTATACAATGGGCCGGCCAGCGTCAGCGGGGCGTGGCCTTGGCCTTCCTGGACCGCCATATGCACCAGCGCGCGGGCATTGGCGCCCTCGTGGACGAAGTAGTCGACCAGACGGGCATGGCGACGCACCGAGGCGCGTCGGCGCGCGGTGTCCAGGTAGGCCTCGGTGGCCACCGCGTCCTGATAATAGCTGAGCTGATCGGCGACATAGGCCATCGTCTCGACCAGCGCCACGCCGACGTCGGCCGGGCTTCGGTCCTGCCACTGGGGCATGGTCGACGACAGCCGATCGAGCATCAGCCGCCGAAAGCTGGCGTAATCGCGGGCCATATAATCGATGCGCGGCTCGCGTCGGGGCCGCTCCGACTCGAAGGCGGGCGGGCGGCAATCAGCGTCGCGGCCGCATCCGATCTTGAAGAAGACCTCGATGTCGGAGAGCACCGGATCGTAGCCGCCCAACCGGGTGGGCTGGCCGTCGGCCTGCGGGTCACCGGACGCCTCGGTGACGAGCCGTAGCTTATAAGTCGAATAATCGCCCTGCGAGCCTGTGCGCAACACGAGCAAGCGCTCGGTGTCGGAGTCGTCGTCGCCGACGATCTGCTCGACCTCCGGCCACTGCATCGGGCCTGCGTCGGTGACCATCTCGCCGAAGATCGGGTCCTCGATCACGCGCCTGAAACGCTCGACAAAGGCCTGTTTTTGCTCGTCGTCGCCCAGGCGCGCCTCCCAGTCGATGCCCAGCAGCCCATCGTCCTGCTCGCTCGGTGGGTCCAGGCTGCTCAAATGGGTCACCCACTGGGCCAAGACGGCGTCCGAGGCGCCCCCGTGGTCGTCGAGGAGGTCGTCGGCCGAAATACCTCCACCGTCCAGGCTGTCGACAAAGACGCGAAACTCGGCCAGAAGCGGCCAGGCCAGCGCCCACACCACGTCGACCTCGGGGATGCGATCCCCGCCGGTGATCACCAGGCGCTCGGCGCCGATATCGTCGGTCAGCGGCCGCAGGAAGAAGGCGCGCAACAGCCGCTGGCGCCAGGCCTCGGGCACGCCCTCTGCGCCGACGACCTCGACGTGGTCGAAGCCGTTCGGCCCGCCCTCTTCGAGGAGCAATCGGCGACGTGCCTCTCTGTCACATGCGCTGGCGCTACTCATGATTATATCTCGCTTTCGAACTGCTCTGTGCGCGGCGACTCCTCGCCGTTGAGGGTGTACTGAATGGCGATGCGCAAGGTGGTGTCCTGGCTTCGCACGCGCACCGCGTTGATGGTGACCAGCTCGCCGAGGTAGCGCTGAAGCGCGCCACGCACGGCAAACTCGGTGGTCGCGGCCAGCTCTTTGCTATTGGGCTCGAAGACCAGATGACGCGCACCGCTGCCGAATTGCGGGCGCATCACCCGCTCGCCGGGGGCGGTAAAGAGCACCTGCTCGATGAGGTTTCGCACATGCGCCGCGTCGCCGGCCTTCTGCGTGCGGCCGCTGGAGTCGAGGCCGAATGGAAATCCGATATGCATCTACATTCCTTTGACACGTGGTTGAGTCGTGATCACCTGCGGCGGGCCCTGCACGGCCTGATTGGCGGCCATGCACACCCCCGTGCTGGTCCGCAACACGGCGGGCTTTCCGTCAATGAAGACCCTGGCTGCCGGGCGAATCCAGTTGATCTTGACGCACGGCTGCGCCGCACCGCTGACGTTGAACGGGCAACCGGTCACGGTGAAGCTATCGGAGGCGGTCGCCACCGGCTGGCCGGCCACCCGCACGCGCGCCGAGCTGGTCGACACCGTCACCGGTGCCGCGTGGGTGCACGTCAAAGCGGCGCCCGCATGCAATAAATATCCTGACATCACACCACCTCCAGGGCGCCGTCGTTGACCGACACGCTGGTCCGCGTGAGTTTAATGGATGCCTTTCCGTGCTCGAGCACGATTCCGGAGGGTCCGAAGATCAGCTTTTGAGGCGTGGCGACCACCGGCGGGCCGACCTCGACGACCATCGAACCGCCGCCGGGGGCCTCCTCGATGGTCACCGAGACGCCCTCGCTCTTGAAGATCTTGGTATCGGCGACGGCCGGGATCGCAGGGGCTTCGCCCTCGGCCCAAAAACACCCCGCCCAGATGGGGCGGTCGGGATCTCCGGCCTCGAACTCCACCCAGACATTCGCCCCGACCGGGGGCAGCGCGAAGCTGCCCACGCCCGGGCCGGCGTAGGCCACGCAGGGCATCGCCCAGCCGACGTTGCCGTCGCCGAGCACAGCCGGCACGCTCACCCGCAGCCGGCCCATTTGAAGCGGGTCGACGTTGTCCTCGACCTTGCCTCGATACTTTCCGTAAAACTTCTTCATACCGGCAGCCTCTCCACGTTCGTACCCAGGCCCTCGCGGGTGAGTTCGAAGTCTTGCTTATACTCGCCACGCTGGATCTTATGCGTGACGCTTTTGACGTAATACATCCCGTCATAGCCGTGGCCGGCACCGCGCACGCCGACTAGCCCATTGGGTTGGAGCACACCGCCGTAGCGCAGCGCGTCCAGCGAGCCCCTCGCCTTGACGACGCCCTCCATGGAGCGATCGACGATGCCCTGCGCCTCGGCGAGCGCCTCGATGAGGCTCGCCCCGGACAGGTTCAAGCTGCGCGTGGCCATCTGGTCTGCGCCGCCCTCCCAGGGAGGTGTCGCCGACAACGGTTGGCGCAGGCTGGTCAAAATCGGCACCGGCACGGCCGTATTGGTGCGGCTGTCGATGATCTCGCCGAGGACCTTGACCGGCTGGGTCGAATCGCTCTCGAAGTCGAGCCCCTCGACGTTGGTGTGGGCGCCCATATTGACGCTCAACGCCGGCTGGGGCGGCTCGCTGAGCTTGGGCGGACCCCAATAGGCGGTATTGGTGCCCGGCGTCGACCCCGGCGAGATATAGAAGACGTAGCCGGCCTGCTCGGCCAGATGCTCGATGAAGGCCAGGTCTGTGGCCTGCTGCGAGGGAGTCCTCTCGACGGGATTGGGCGGGTCGATATACGGCGGTGGGATCACCTTCGGGCTCAACCCGTATTGAGCGTATTTGCCGATGAGATTGGTGACGATGGTCGTGGCTTCCTGGCCCGGGTGGGTGCGCGGCTCCTCGGTGCGATCCATCACGAAGCTGAGGTCCTCGCCGGTGATCGTCAGCCGCGCCTGGCCGGGCTGCTCGCCGGGCTTGACCTGACGGTTGGTGATGATCCCGTCGACGAGCACCCGCGGCTTGCCGCCGAGGGTGACCATCAAGATCAACCTGTTGAACGCGGCCAGCAGTCTCTTGGCGACCACCTTCTGGGCGACGCCCTCGGCGCTGGGCCGCTGGGTGAGGTTGAAGACCAATTGGAAGCCCGACGGGCTCATCGCGCTCAGCGAGACCTCGACGGTCTCGAGCGCCTCGGTGAGCACCATCGGCGCCGGCACGGCCACCTTCGGGCCGACCATCAAGGTCAGTTGTATCCCCTTTGCCAACATCAGAGTGACTCGGTCCCCGCGACTGGAATATCGAGCACCTGCCCGCTCCCCTCGTCGATGTCGGCCGGGTTCATGACCGCATTGGCGTCCAAGATCCGCCAGTATTGGCCGGGGTCTCCCAGCGTCCGTGTGGCGATATGGTCGACGCGCTCGTCCTTCTTGACGCTGACGCGCCCACGAAAAATCGTGGTGCGCTGTCGCGCGATGAGCCGCCGGCGCTTATAGACCACCTGGCGGCCGTCGGGCCGCTCGAGGGTGGCCTCTTCGATTTCGTCATAGCGACTATCGGACTCGAACATGGCTTCAAACTCCCCCACTGACGATATCATCGAGACTCTGGCCCGGCAGCTCATTGGTGCGCGCCAGATGGGCCATCGTCTCCTTGACGACGTGGTGTGACAAAAAGAGGTGATAGCTCGGATTGCTCTGGGCGAGGTCGCCGTAGCTGAGCACCCGCAGGCCCAGCGAAGCTCGCGCCCGAAGCGGATTGAGGTCGGCGTCGAACGCCTCCTCGGTGATGCTCAGCTCGCTCAAATCGACCGGCAAGACGCGGCTTGCCCCCCACACGAGGAGCACCGTCGGGGTCGGCGGCGGGATGATCTCGATGGTCCCGGCGTGCAGCAGCGCGGCGGTTTGGACCAGGTGGCTGCTCGACGGGTATAGCAGCATCTCGAGGGCGGCCAACTGCGGGTGGATGCCCATCGCGGCCGCCTGCTTGTCGCCGTCACCGATCTGGTCGACCGCGTCGATCTCGACCTCGAGGCTGATCGTCTCCTCGGGGGCTCCGGTCAGCCGCGTCGGGCCGCGCTCGGCGTCGACCCTTCGGGCCGTTAGCTGGCGGGTGAGCGTGTGCGGATTGTATTGGAAGGCGATCGCCTGAGGAGCCAGGCTCGAAGACACCACGACCAGGGCGCCCTTCATCACTCGCGGTCTTCTACTGCGACCCGCCATAGACAACATCCATACATCTGGCACCCGCGAGCCAAAAACGGAGTCAACTCGACGGGCGCGACACAAATAGCTTGTCGGCACAACCATCTCGCCGACGACAAATGACGCGTGTCCTCCCCCACTTACCTCCGGCATAAGATGCGCAAAAGCAATGTGGGAATGTGTCCGTTTTGATACTCCCCGACGACGACGACGTCAAGCGGGTATCCCCCAAACTCCAGTTGCCGATCGGAGGGTCTAGCCCGGAAACTCCAGTGTTCACCCCACGCTCGAATCGCTCGCTCACCGACCCTCCCCCCACCTCAAAACCAGCTTAGTGGCAGACCTAAGAAAAACTGACCTGCGAGTCATATCTGGCATGCAGCTTGAAAGATCATTCTATCGACTGCCGCAAGGACGCGGCAAATCGACCCTCGCCCGGTCCCCCGACCGACGCCGACGGAGGCGCGTTTGGCGAGTGTGAAAATGATAATAATAACAAAGGTGGGGAAACAACATGAGACGACTAAATTGGCAGATCACTCTGTGTGCGGTCGCTTTTTTCATCGCCGCCTGCGGCGGGCAGATGCCCGAGCAGGGCGCGGCCGAGGCCGACGAGGCTGACGAGACTCTGGACGCCGAGGACGCGAGCTTTGCGGAGGCCGGCAAATCCGACTGGGCGGTGCCCGAGGAGGGCTCCAAGGAGGCCGAAGGCGTCCTGGCGGTGGTCAACTCCGCCGACTTCGACACCCTGGACGCATCACCACCCGCAGGCGTCGGACTGCACCCCATCCCGGCCGAACATATCGTGGAGTACCGAAACGGCCCCGACGGCCGGCCCGACACCGACGACGACCAGACCTTCGACACCCTCGCCGAGCTCGACACGGTCCCCTATGTCGGCCTCTACGCGCTGACGCAGCTCGTCGACTACGCCCGCGACAACGGCTTGATCGACGCCGAACAGCCGCCCAGGCTCGAGATCACAGGCGATCAGGTCACCACCGAGAACGAAGGCGAAGCGAGACTCGCCCGCGTCAAAGATGGGCTCGTCGTGGCCAATTATATCCGCAAGCGCAGCGAGACGCGTGACGGTATCATCGCCTGGCGCCCCGTCGATCCCCGGGGCTTCGAGGATGTCGACGAGGAGACCCGGCTCGACGACGCCGGGCGTTTTCAGGACACCAAGATCGACACCTTCGAGATGCTTTCGGGCGACGACAACTTTTTCTTCGGCTGGAGGAGCTACGTCTCCGGCGCGAACTGCAGGGCGGTGGGTTATGGAACGGACGACCTGAGCGAGAGCACCTACGTCCACCAGGACAGTTGCGTACCGCTACGCTTCGCCACCGACGGCACCTCCGTCGTGGTGATCAGGGAGAGACGCACGTTCAGTGGTGGGACAGGCCTGTCCTTTCAAAGCCTCACCGGATCTGACGACGAAAAAGAAAGCAGCAAAGCGTGGATTCACAGCTACGACGAAGACATCCGCAGCCCGACGGTCGCGATGGCGTTCAGCCCCGCGCTCGACCGCTACGTGGTGCTCTACCGAGTCTACGGTGACGAACACGACACGGTGTACTCGACGCTGGTAAAGCCTACTCGCAACTTCAACTCGCCCGACGTCGACCCGGTCGCCATCATGGACGATAGCGACCCGGACGTCGACAAGCTGCGATTCAGCACTCCGGAGCTGATCTGGGACGGCGAGGGCTTCGGACTCTTCACCGAGTGGGGCAACACCGTCTCGTTCCAGCGCCTGGACGCCTCCGGCCAGCCCGTCGCCGAGACGCGCGAGATCCTCAGTGACGCCGCCGAGTACGACGTCATCCGCCACCGGGACCACTACGTCATGGTCACCCGGGCCGAGACCGACGAGCGTCCCCACGCCCACCTCATCGGCCTCGACGGCGAGGTGCTCTCGAGCGTGCAACTGAGCGACGAGCCCGCCGAAGCGCCCACCGTCACCGCCGTCGACGGCAGCTACACCGCCGCTTGGACCGACCCCAACGACAAGATCAACCTGCTCCGCTTCGAGGCGGTCGACTGATCTTGCCCCACGGCCGGCTCGCAGATGTCGCCTTATCGACCACGTTTCACCCATAGAAACGTCGTCCACCGGCGTGCGAGCCGGCCCCCCCACTTCGGGTCGACCTCGTCGGCCTCCTCCTGACGCTCGTGGCTTAGAGCGGAGGCTACGACAGGAGCGACGCCGTCCCTGGCGTCGACTTCCAACCGGAGCGACGCCGTCCCTGGCGTCGACTTCCAACCGGAGCGACGCCGTCCCTGGCG
>JBKGZI010000074.1:0-17023 GCA_046545675.1 Persicimonas sp. | reverse complement strand
GCCAGACCGACCACAGCGAATAGGGGCTGTCGAGGGTGGCCGCAGGGTCTTCGGCGTCGGCGGTCTGATCCGATGCGTCGCTCGCGAACCCGAGCAAGCGCGGGTCGAGGGTGGTGTTGGCGTGGTCAAACTCCAGCGTGAACGGGCCGCCCGATGAGTCTGAGATTGTGATGCCGCTGTTGGTCAGCTCCGATCCGTCAGGGGTGCTCGATGAAATCGAGTAGGTGCCGGCGAGCACCGAGCTTGCGTTGAGCGCGTCCTCCAGTTTGTCTAGCAGGCCTGGGTAGTCGCTGTCCGAGTCGTCGAGGTGGTTATAGTAGGTGTCCGCCGATACGCTAATATCGTCGGTGCCGCCGAGGTCGGTCACCCGAAGGGTGTTGTTGCTACTGTCGATCTCAAAGGGCGCATAGATGCGGTCAGCGCCAAATACGAAATCAGCCACGGCTGCCCCCTCGGCTCACCTTGCGGCGGCGGGCCTGGTCGGTGGCGTTGCTGATGCGCTGCTGCACTTTGGGCGCGCTCTCCAGCATGGTCGCCCCGGAAAAGTCGATGTTGATGATGTCGCCGCCGCGTGCGTTGTCCTCGCGTCCGAGGTTCTCGGCGAGCACACGACCGCCCGCTTCGGCGGCCTCGTCGGTCGACGATCGGAACTCTCCGCCACCGATGCTCGACCCGCCATCTGAGCCGCCCGAAGCGCCGCCGCCGGTCGCCGCGATCATCCCGAAGTTGGCCGCTGCTAGGAAGTGGCCAGCGCTCTCGGCGGGGTTAGTGAACAGCGTGGCAAACCCCATCGCCGTCTCGAAGATCGCCATGATGCCCGCCTGCTCCTCGGCAGATGCCCCGAGTTGTCCGGCAAAGGACGCTGCAGCTTCACCCACCGCACCCACGGCGTCTACGCTCGACGCCGAGCCCTCTTTGACATCGGCAAAAACGTCGATGACGTTGCCCACATCGCTTGCCATCTGCGAACCGGTGCCCTTGAAAGCAGCGGCCACATCGCGAATGTCGTCGATCTCGCCTTGCCTTCGGTCTGCAGCCCGAGCTTTTCGCTCCTCGTCGGCCCTCTCTTCGGCGGCGCGGCGCTGGTCCGCGAGTTCCTTTCGGCGGGCCTGGTACTCGTTTTCGATGCGCATCTGCTCAAGCCGCTTTTCATCGCGGGTCAGGTCCTGATCGGCGAGCTCGTTTAGGGCCAGTTCACGCTCGAGTTTGGCTTTCTGAAGTTCGTCTTCAGTGCGCAAAATCTCGATGCGCTCCCGTGCCAGTTCATTGCGGCGCGCCTCTTCGGCGGCCTTCTTGGCCTCGTCGTCACCGTCGCCAGAACCTTCGCCCGCACCCGCCTGCTGCGATCGATCATCGGGCGCACCCGCAGGTCGCTCGAACTCCTCTTCGGCCACCTTGTCGCGCGCCTCGGCGACACTCTCCTGCGCTTTCTCGACCCGACCGGCCAACTCTTCGAGTTTTTTGGATACGGCACTGTCGACCTCGGGGAGATCCATGATCAGCCCGCCAATCTCGCCGACCGCATCGCCCACGTCGGCCATGTCGCTTTTTGCGTCCTCAAACGCGGCGGTGCTCACCCCGTCAACGACGTCCTGGAACTGCGACACGCCCTTTTGGGCCGTGCGCAACTCCCCGGCCATCCCGTCCATGCCCAGCGCGCTCGCCGCCGACGCGCCCGCGCCGATGATGGCGTCGAGCGCGTCGAGGATGTTGGCGAACGCCTTGACGACCACGCCGGTGATCGTCTTGGCCAGCCCCGTGAGCACGTTCCAATAGACCTTCCACGCCTGCCCGGCGACCTTGACGTATTGGATGCTCGCCGCGATGACCGGGCTCAGGGTGTTAAGGATCTCGATGAGCCCGGCGAGCCCCTTGATGGTGACGTCCACCGCGTCGAACGCGAACTCTTTGAGCCCGTCGGTGCCGCCGCCGATCGGCCCGATGATCACGCGGAAGGCGTCAAACAGCGCGGTCAGGGCGGGAATGAGGGCGTTACCCACGCCCATGCTCACGCCGTTCATTGTCGCGTCAAACTCGACCATCGCCTGCTCGAACATGCGAGCGTTGACCGCGGCCTCCTGGTCGATGCTCACGCCAAGTTCGCGCGCCTTCTCGGCGAACTTGTCCAGCCCCTCTTCGCCCTGCTGGAGCAGGGGGAGCAGCCGCCTGCCCACGTCGTCGCCGAGCACCCTGAGCGCCGCAGTGGCTCGCTTGTTGGGGTCCTCGGTCGACGCCACGCCCTCGGCGAACTGGCGGAACAACTCCTCTGGGTTTTTGCCGCGCAGATCCTCGACCTCGATGCCCACCAGTGCGAAGTCGTCCTTGAAGCTCTGCATCCCCGCTTTGGCGTCTTCGGCGCGGTCGGTGATGGTGCCGATGGCGTCGGCCACATGGTCGCCCTCGGCGCCCATGGCTTTCGCCGCAAAGGCGAGCTCGCTGTAGGCTTGCGTGCTAAGCCCCAGCGCGCTGGACATGCGGTCGGCCTCCAGGGCCTGGCGTGCGGTCGACTCGACCATCCCCTTGACGACCGACACCGCGCCGGTGACGGCCACCGCAAGCCCGGCCACCGCCGCGGCACCGGCAGCCGCAGCAACCTTCATCTTGCCCATGCCGCCCGCAGCGCTCCCGCTCGCCTTGGCGCTTTTGTTCGATGCGCCGCTGGCGTCGTTGACGGCCTGCTCGTTGTCATTGAGCGCGCCGAGCACCCGCCTGAGGTCGTCTGACGCCTGATCGTCCCCGCGGATTGTGATGACGACTTCTTCAGCCATCGTCGGGCTCCTCGCCGTCGTCTGCGGGCGCGTCTGCCGCGTTCACCTGACGGCCGCGCTCCTGAGCGGCTTCGGGGTCGATGCCGTTTTTGATGAGATAGGCGAACAGATACATCATGACTTTCGTGGTGTTGGGCACCTCGCAGTCATACAGATCGACACGGGCGGCGGCGTCTTTGTCCTTCCAGACCACCGGGTCGCCCTCGAAGTCCTCGAACCCCTCGACCTTGGCGGTCAATGTGCAACAAAACTCGTGAAGCGCCCCCAACTCCCTGACGGTGGTGCGCGCGATCTCAAACGAGGCCATCACCGTGGCCACGTTGGCCGACCGCGCGCTCTGTGCGGCGTCCAGTTTGCCCTCTATCTCGGCGCGCCTGGCCTCGCTTAGCACCACGTCGGTCAGTTGCTCGACCAGCCTGGGGGCGCGCTCGTCGAGGCGGCTTAAAGCACTGGCCGGAAAACGGCGCTTCATGTGGATGGTGCGCTCGTCGTCGACCGGAATCTCTAAGATGCGCTTCATGCGTTGATGCCTCGGTTTTTAAGTGCTTGGTCTACGCCGGATTTGCGGTCTTTGTCTTTTCGTCGCTCGTAGGCCGCCCGGTTTTTTCCGCGCGCCTGGGCCTGCTGGAGTTGGTAGAGCCACCACGGCGCTTGGAGTGCTGGTTTATCGCCGAGCATCGCCGTGGACTCGACCACTCGCTCGGTGGACTCGTGAAGCTGGGCGTACTGACATGCCTTGAGCAGCCGTTCGGTCGGCTCGCGCCCACCATCGCAGATCGGGCACTCGCAGCCGCCCTTACAGGCGATGGTCCAGAACCGCTCCACATCGGCGACCAACTCGGCGGGCAGGCTTGCAAGCTCGACGATCTGCTCGTTCAGCGCCCGCAGTTCTTTCCAGGCAAACTCCCGATCCAGAAACGCCGCGCGGCGGGCCTCGTCGAAGTCGGCCCATTCGGCGGTGTCTACGTCGAGCACATACGCCGCACACCACCGGCACAGCGCGTCGACGTCCCGAGCGCGCGGCATCGTGGCCATGTGCTCGAGGGTGTTGGCGGTGTGGAAGATGGTCAGTTCCAGCACCTCGATGGCCGTGTCGGGCGGTCGGATGGTCAGGCGGTGGCCGGCGATGCTCACCTGGCTGTGGGGCGGGGCTTTCATTAGACCGCATCGAAGAGGAGCGAAATGTCATTGTCGCCCGCCAGATCGCTCCAGTCTCCGTTCAGATGAAAAGGAATGTCGTACTGGCGTAAGTTGCCGTTGCTGCCCGCCTCGGGCACGCCGAGTTGGACTTGCCCCATGGTCATCGTGATCTGATCGGTGCCGTTGTCGGCGGTTAGCACCAGCGCGAGCTCCTCGCCGTTTTGGTATTTGGTGATGATGTCGTTGAGGATCGCGTCGGTGAAGTCGACCAGCGAGAACGAGCCGTTGGGGCGGCTGTCGCTGTCGTCGCGCGTAAGGATAACCTTGCGCAGGGTCGAGTCGCCGGTGATCGCCTCGATGGTGTCGACGGTCCAGGCCAGATCTAGGTTCGTGGCGCTGACGGTGTGCTCGGTGCCGCCTACGGTCAGCGTCATCCCGCTACACATCAACGGGTCGACGTCGGCAAACTTCTCCTCGCCGGTGCTCAGTGCGGTGACCGTCGTCGACCCGTCTTTGAGCAGCGCGGCTGCCCCGTCGGTGTCGATAAATTCGGCGGGGTCGGTCAGCGCGTTGTAGCGTGCGAGCCCGCTGTCGATGCCGATGATCGGCTCGGCGTTGGTTTCAAATGTGAAATTCCCGTTCGCGCGGGTGCCAATGGCGGTCAAAAGCCGCTGCTTGTCGCCCTCGACGTTGCGCAAATACTTGTAGATGGTCGCGTCGGCCTGCGCTTTGGTCTTGAGCGTGTAGGTCGCCTCGTCGGAGACGCTCAGATCCGGCTCGAAGTTCATCATCTTCAAGATGGCGTCGTTATACGAGATCTGATCAGACGCCGAGATATACGGCTGCAGGGGCACCTCTCCGCTGACCTCACACATGCCCTTGATGAACCCGTGCTTGTTTCCTGCGGCGGACCCGCGCTGCCTGGGGACGTGGACCACCTCGCCTGTGGGCGTGATGTCGATGTTACGCACGTCCTGCCAGATGCGGTCAGCATCGGTGTCGAGCACGTTATCCTCGACGGCGTCGTCGCCGTAGCTCGATGCTGAGGACCACAGGTAGCGATTCTGGTTGTTGAACATCAGGCTCATATCGTGCTCCCTAAGTCAAATCGGAGCGCCCTCGCGGCGCGCCTGTGAGGTGCTACGGTAGTGGTCGCTTGGTCGGCGTCTTGGTTTTCTGCTCAATCTCGAAGACCGCCCCGCCCACACCCACCAGGCTCTCACCCAAAAACGTCAGGTCGGCGTCGTCGTCCTGCATGATGATGTTGTGGATCTCGTTGCTCGAGCAGGCGTATTTGCTCACACAGTTGATGAGCGCCCCGGTGTAGATCTCGGCGCGCAGTTTCAGCACGCCGTTGTCTGATAGCGCCTCGCCGTTTCTGGTGATCGGCTCGTTGGGCTCCTTGCGGATCATCACGATCACGTTGAGCTGAAAGCCGCGGTATTCGATCTTGAAGTTCGGCCCGCCGCTGCCGGTCGTGCGGAGCTGTCTGGGGCTGTCGGCCACAAAAAACACCGCCACCGGATGCGGCACCGGCTCCGCGTTGTCGCTGTCGGGGTCGTCGGGGTGGTAAAAATACGCGTCGCTTCCCGGCGCGGGCATGTACAGATCATCGAGTTGGCCGCTTGTCTGCTCGAACTCGGTCACGGTCGCAGCGATCTCGTTTTCGTACTCGGCCTGCATCACCTCGATGATGCGGTCGATGGCCCGCTGGCGTGCTGCCGATGTGGGGATGCTCGCCATCTTTAGATGCCTATGAATCGAGAAATCATGCGCCGGATCTCGGCGACGTGCTTGCGAGACAGGCCCAGAAAGCGACGCTGCTTGATCTTCGGAAACCCCGCCCACCACGGGCCGCGCCCTTTGCCTTCCTGGTGATTGCGGGCGTAAGGCACACGGGTTCCGAAGGTGAAACTCTGGTTGTCTGTGTGCCAGACGTGCTCGGGATGACGAGCGCTGACCACTGATGGGAACAGTCGCTCCTGGCCGGGCTTCCAGCGAAGAAGCTGGACCGCCTGCTGTCCGCGTCTGCCCACCACGGTTCCGGCCACCAACTTGTGCTTGATGATTCCGTAAAGGGTCTCGCTGCCGGTGTACCAGGGCCACGACTCGCCGATCTCCCGGCCCTCTGTAGAGAACGTCCGACGGGCCACCTTGCGAAGGTAGCGATGCATCTGAGGGCCCAGTTTCTCAAACCCGTTGATGTGCGCCATGAAGCGCTTGAGCGCATCCTCTGCGCGCGGGCTCCCTTTGATGATGTAGTCGACTTGAGCGGGCATCAGTACTTGTAATCCCTGCCGACAAAGCCGGCGGTGGTGGCACTGTCATCGGTGTCGACGTTGTGCTTGATGCGCGTGACGCGCTTGGTCAAAAGCTGCGGTCGTTGCTGGTATCGCTGGTACACCTCGCGCCACTGGTCCATCATCTGCGATTGCAACTGCCCGCGCACATTCAGCGCACTGAGCGCCTGCGCCGCCGCGTAATTCTTGATGGCTTCTTGCACCTGGCGGGTGGTGTCGTCGTCGAGGTCGTCGAGCGAGATACCCGCATTCCTGAGAACGCCAGACATTTGACTGTCGGCGTCGTCAATGAACTCGTCGACGTCACTCGTCGAGACCGGCTTCGTTGTCGCCGTCAGCGGGTTGCTCAGCGGGAGCTTCGCCTGCACGTCCGCCGCCGTCACTTCGTAGTCTGTCGTCGCCATCGTCGGCCTCCTCGTCGGTGTGGGGCTCGGCAAGCGCCATCGCCTTCAGGCGGTCGGCGCGCTCGGGCTCAAAATGGCCCACCTCGTCGCCGGTGCCTTTGAGTTGCTTGCCCTCAGCGTCGGTGATCTTTCCTGCGCCCCTGCGCCACAGCACGGCTTTAAGTCTGGTCGCCATCGTCGGCCTCCAGCATGGCGGTCAGCGCGTCGACACACTCTTGCTTGGTCGGCCGCCCGATGGACTCGTCGGATAGTTCAGCCCACAGGCCGCGCATGTCGTTGTAGTCGCCCTCGTCGAGCGCCTTGCGGATGCGCGCTTGCACGTCACCCTCGTCGCCATCTTCGGCGGGCTCGGGCTCGTAGGTCTCACCGACCAGATCGAACAGGCGGGCGCGCAACGCGTCGACGTCGCCGTCGATGGGAAGACCTGCACGCTTGCACTCGGCTTTGAGTTTGGTGACCGGCGCCTTGGCGACCTCCCCGGTGAACTTGTCGACCGGCGCGTACACCTGGGCGGGCTGGCGTTTGAGCCAGCGCACGGGCGCGGTATGGACGGTGTACGGCTTCCACCATACCCGGTCCACACCGCGCACCCGCTTGGGCCAGCGGACCAACGCTTTTAGTCTGCGTGGCATCTAGCGCCCTTTATCAAGTAGTAGTGGTGGTGAATTTCAGGCCCATCTCTTTGTGAGGACGCAGGATGTCGACCCGGCGCGTCTGGATGAGCGCGTCGGCCTGGCGCTCCAGAATGCGGCCCTGCTCGGTCACGATCGATCCCTTCTCGACCAGAATCAGGTCGCGTGAGCGACCGATCCAGGTGATGTCCTCGAGGTCGTATTCGACGCTCAGGCTCTGGCCCTCGTTGGCGGCGTTCGAGTAGAACACGTTGCCGACGATGACCTTCGAGAACCCGAACTTGTTCTGGAGCAGGCTGGCCAGTTGGCCCGCGCTCGCAGAGCCCGCCGAAAAGTTGCTGATCTCAGCAACCACGTCGGGGTGGATCTTCAGGTTCTTGGAGTCGGTGCGGCCCACATAGGCGAGCTCGCTTCCGGGCACCAGGTCGAGCGCGTCGTCGAAATCTTTGAGCGGGGTGGACGCGTCATCGTCCCACTCACCGCCGCCATCGCTGTCGGCGTCGAACGTCTCGTTGAGCGTGGCACTGTCGAGCACGTCGCTCAACTCGCCGTCCATGTCGCGGTGGACCTGGTCGAGGCACTTTTTGAGCAGGCGCTGGACCGTGCTCGTGCCGGTGACGCTGTCGACCTGGTCGGCGGTGCCGTCGGGGATGACCGCGAAGCCGGTGGCGCGACCGCAACTGTAGGCCACATCGTCGAGTTCTTCGTCGATGGGCTTGGCGACCGCGCCCTCGGGGATCAGCCCGTGGGTCGATTCGCGCGTCAGAGACGAGCTGGACGGCTCGACCGGGATGGCACCCTTGATGCCGTCGACCGGCACCCGTTCACACATCATATCGGTCAACGAGCCGGGCTCGCGTGTCAACCCCTCGAGCAGGTCTTCGACGACCTGAGAGGGGATCGTATTTTGGTCGGTTGCCATGGTGCTGCTCCCTTAGTCAGGGTGGGCTGCCATCGAGGCAGGCCAGCGACCGTCATCACGACGGTCGATTATTGTGATTACTGCGAGACGCTGTCGGGGTCGCAAAAGCCCCAGAAGATGTCGCCGTCGTCGGCGTCCTCGAGGGCACGGCCGCAGAAGTGGCGGCCCGATGTGCTGCTATCGTCGGCCTCGACGGCGCCGTCTGCGGCGGGCATGAGGACATCGCCCTTGGAGATCGACCCGTCCGCGATCATCTTGGTCGGGCCGTGGGCGATCACGTCGAGCCGATCGCCATCGTCGGCGCTGTGCTGGGCGAATCCGTAGACGTGCTCGGTCGCCGCAGTGGTCTCGACGACATCGCCGCTGTCGAGCTTGAGGGCGGCGTAGCGGTTGAAGGACCCGCCAGCCGTCTCGCCGGTGGTGTGAAATTCTGCGTTCATGGTCTTGCTCCCTTAGTCAGGGTCGACACGTCATCACGACGGTCGGTGAGTGATTAGCTTCAGGACGCCTTCAGGCGCTTTTGCTTGGCGGCGACGAACTCGACTGATCCGCGCTCATAGTCCGCCTCGCACAACTCGCGCTCGACTTTCTCGACGCGCTGTTCCTCGGAGAGGCTGCGCGGGGCGCTGCCGGTGCTGCCCTTTTCGGACTGCTGGCCGGCGGTGCGCTTCGGGGTGGCCTTGAGGAAAGCGCTGGCGAACTCGCCGGGCTCGCCGGTCTCGGACAACTCGACGAGCTCGTCCTGGGTGTCCTCGTCGGTGATGCCCGCCTCGGCCAACTCCGCTCGGGTGCGCTCTTCGCGCAGCTTGCGGTTGGCCGCCTCGAGCGTTTCGATGCGGGCTTCCAGGGCCTGCGTTTCTTCGCTCATCTCGGGAGCCTCCTCGCTCTCGTCCTCGTCGGCGTTGTCGGTGCTCACCGCGTCCATCAGGGTGCTGAGCATCCCGATGACCTCGTCGAGTTTGGCAGCCATCTCATCGCCGCCTTCGCCGTCCTGGTTGTCGGTGGGTTGGTCTTCGGTCTCGGTCTCTTCGTCGGCCATATCGTCCTCGCTGAGGTGTACAAGCCCCTCGGTCAGCTCGTATAAAGCGTAGTGGGGCGAAGATTGTTTGGTATTTTTCTGGTGGGGCACTGACACGAAAGCCATGTGCCGGGGCGCGAGCTTGATACGCTCGCCGAGCTCGGGATGGGGCGGCGTCCAGTCTTCGTAGAAGCTGGGGCTCCAGCTGTCGATCAGCCCCTCGTCGACGCACGACTTGACCCACGAATGCACGTCCAGCCCAAACCACACGCCGGGCGTGTCGGTCAGCGGGTCGCCAGTGGTGTCGGTCAACTCGCGGGCGCGGTCCTCTTTGGTGCTCACCACGTCGAACATGCGCCCGAAGCTAAAGCCGTTCTCCAGCGGCCTGGGCTCTTTGTCGCCCTTGCTGTCGGGTCGGTGTTGCTGCAAGACAGGCGGGAAGTACCCGGCGGCGGTCAACTGCGCGAACCCCTCTTGGAGGTCACGCACGAATGCATCATCGACGACAAAATCGCCGATCGGATGGCGCACCTCGCCGAACGCGTGAGCGTGAACGTAAATCTGCTCGCGCTCGCCGAGTTGGCGGCCATCTTGCTCCAGGCGCTGCGTGGCAGCCGGAGCCCCGTCCGAGTTTTGCGTCATATTGGGTGGCCCGTGCGGGCCGGTACGTCAGGTTGGTTCTGTGTTTAGAGTAGCGGCAAGAAAAGACGTGTCAAGCGTGTCACGCGGATTTATTGCTTAGCGTGCTCTGGACAAAGGGCGCGGAGGCCAGACAAAGGGCCTGCGTTGCCGGGAATCTTCTGTGGGTCAACGGTCAGCGCCTGCGGGTCCACGTTCCAGCGATTTGCATCCAGCCAGTGGAGTAAATCCATATAGGACGCGCAGCGATTCGATCGGCGGCCGCACCGGTCATGGTCGCATTTGATTGCATGGGTCTCGCTCACAACATCGTACGAATATGCCATCACTCGCCTCCTCGCATCACGCCCAACACACGCACCGCCAACGCCTGCGCAGCCCCGTGGTGCTCGCCTTCCAGAATGTCCGCACACAACGCCTCGACCGCCCGGAGCCGCGTGCGCGCTTGCTGCTCGTCGAGCCCGTCGAGGTCTACCGTCTCAGTAAGCTGAGCCCGCAGCAATGAGACGATGCGCGCCTCGGAGGTGCGGATCTCGCCGTCGTCGACCGATATGGTGATGGTCGTATCGCCTTCTGCGTAGTCGCGCAGGGCGTCGGCGATGCGGTGGAGGTCGTCAGTCATTCGCCGCCGCAAATATTTCTAGCCGCCCACGCGGCGATTTTCTGGGCGTCATCGGGCGAAAAGAACCCGACGAACTTCGCACCGCCCGATTGACCACCAGTCACCGCAGTCCATATATCCTGATCGCTCAGCCAGTCGATTAGTTTCGTCTGTGTGCCCGGAGGACCGCCGACCTCGACGCGCACGACGCGCTCGGTCTTGATGTATGGCCGCTCCGCATATTCGATCCTCGGGAGGGGTCCAGGATCCCAGTCGTGTGCCATCACACTGCTCTGTTCACAATATCGCCAATCGCAAAGTTCGCACCGACCAGCTGCTTGACCGCCTCGACCATCGCAGGCGGCGCGTCGTAGATGTACACGCACCGGCAGTTCTCCCCACCAAGGCAGGGCTCCGGTGGCATGTCGCTGTAGTACGAGCCTGAGCCAAGTATATACTCTGGCCCGCCCCTTTCAAAGTCGCGCTTGAGACACTCCTTGCACACGTCTTTGTCGAGCATCGACGATCGCACGCATGTGATGCGCGGCACCTCGCCGATCTTGCCGACATCAACCGGTCCCGCGTCGGTGTTGATGGTGCCCTGGGTCTTTTCGACGACTTTCTTGGCGGTCTGGACCACCGCGTCACGCCCAGCGTTGAAGGCGCGGCCGCCGACCTTCTTGGCGACACCAATCAGGCTGGTGGTTTTGAGCCGCTGAACGCTCCTGCTGCGGTTGCCTGCTTTCTGCTGGACGCGCTGATCGCGCATGTGTGCGGTGTTTCGGCTGCTGGCCTCGTCGGCGACCTTGTTAATGGTCGCCTGCAACTGCGCCTCGATTTCATCGGGAAGAGTGGGGGCGTCGAGTTTGCCCGTGACGCTTACGCCCATCTCTTCAGCGACACGCGTTGCGCCATTGATGAGCAGCAGCATCGCGGCGGCCGTGGCCTCCTCTCGATAATCCTCCTCGAAACGGCGCCTGGCCTCTTCCTTGATCGACTCCAAACGGTCGGCGAATGCCTCGGGCGGCAGCCGGTCATCGTCTACCAGATCCTGTGTCCGGTCGCGAAACCACCGGCGCTGCTCTTCAGCAACGCGACCGAAACTCTTACCTAGCTTGGCCTCGACGTCGTCCATGAACTTCTGGACGTCCTCAGCATGCCCGGCGAAGTGGTCAGCGCACTCTCGGATGCGCGAAGCCTCGGCCTCGGAGAGTTGCACAGGCTCGCTTTCGTCGTCGTCTTCAGTGGCGGGCTCACCTTCGACCGGCCGCTTGACGTCGCTGTCACGAAAGAACGCACGGGCGCGCGTCTCGGAAATATTGAAACCGAGTTTGAGGATCTCCACAGCGCCCTCTAGCGGCAACTCATCGAGCGCCACCTGCTGGACAACCTGCGCCATCGACTGGATCTGTGCGCCGTTAAACTGCCGATCACCGGCAAGCGCGCCCTGCGTGTCGCTATCATCGTCTGCCTCGACCACCGAAAATGTGTCGGGGTCCAGGTTCATCTTCTCAGCCGCCCAGTGTCGGGCGTCCTCGGTCCACTGGCTGACCGGCTGACCGCCGTGGAGCTGCACCATGTCGGCAACCTGCGCGCCGGTGTCGTGCATGGCGTCGAGCCGAAAGCCCATGGTCGGGTATGCGGGGAGTTCACCGAACTCGTGTTTGCACATCGTGCGCAGAAGCTCGTTGATGGGCTCCATGATGATACGCGACCAGTGCGGGGCGCTGCGCATAAACGCGTTGTCCTGGACTTCTGCGAGCGCGTAGCTGCCGACCTGGTTGTGTCCCAGCAGCGAGCCCTCGTTGGAAAAGCCGCGTGCGATCTGGTCGTCGCAGTAGGTAATGAGCTCCTGAAATGAGGGCATCGTACCCTGCGGGCTCTCCAACTCGGCGGTGATCCCGTCGGGGAGCAGGACCACAGCCGCCTCCACCGCTTGCTTGGCAGCGAGTACCGCTTGCGTGTCGTCGGCGCCGTTGTCGTCTGTGCCGTAGTCGGAGTCGGGATCGCGTTTGATGAAGGTCGTCGGCACCCCGTATTTCTGCGCGGTGGCGGCGGCGATCTGACCCAGAAGCTGTTTGAACCGAATCCAGTGCATGGCCGGTCGGATGGGCGAAATACCCTCCCAGTTGTTGCCACGCCCGGCCACCCGACAAAGCAGCACGCGCTGGTCGCGCATATCCTCGCCGCCTGCGGGCAGCACATACGAGCCGCTGGCCTCCCCGCCCATCCGAAAGCGCACCGCCACGAGCTCGTCCTGACGGTCGTTCATGATCCAGTCGTCGACCGTGCTGGGCTCCCGGTATCCCAGTTTGATCGGCCACGCCCGGCCCTCGCCGGTGATCGGGTCGTAGGCGTCATCCCACGCCCAGACGACCTCGAAGATCGCAAACCCGAATGTCGCCGTGCTGCTGGTCGCGTGGGTTACGTAGTGCTGGAAGCCCTGGGCGAGGTTACGCAGGCGTCCGTCTGCCCACTCACACCACTTGCGCAGCCGCTCGACGGTGGCCTCGTCATAGGGCAGCGTCTCGGGCATCTGCACGTCGCGGCGGGCTGATACCTGCACTTCGGTCACACTGTCGACCGAGTGTCGGATGATGGGTTCTTGGCGGTAGTAGTCTTCGAAGTCACCGGGGCGCGATGCGAACCCGCGCACGTTGTAAGCGCGGTATTTGGCGGTGGTCTCGACGTCGGGCAGGCCGCCGACGAAGTAGGTGCCGGGCTTGCCGATCTCGGATTGCTCGCCGAGTTCAAACACCAGATCTGCGCCGGGCTCGGCGTTCTCGCGGACCAGGGCGCCGGTGACGGGCTTGATCTCCTTGGCGGGTGGTTCGTCGAGTGGGGCGATGCCGTACTCGGCGAGCAGCGCGTCGATGTTGTACGGGGCCTGGCCCTGCATGCGGGTGATGAGCCGGGCGCGGCGCTTCTCGGGCGGCTCGAACCACGCGGTCAGATTAGCCCACAGGTTGGCGAGGGCGATACGGATCGCCAGATAGGTGCTGCGCAACTTCTTCATGGTCCCTCTGTCTGCCGTCGCGGCAGTCAGGAAAACGGGTTATTGGGTGCTGCGAATGTGACGGTCTTGGTGACCCTCTTTTTTCTAGGCGTCCGGTCGCGCCTCATCTTACAGGCCAGCGCCAACGCGCACACGCAGTCATCGTGAAGGCCTTGCGGTGCGGAGTAGCGTACGCCCGTTCTGCGGTATTCGTACTCGAACACCTCGAGCTCGTTGACGATCTGGCCCTCGGGAAAGCGAATCTCCCGGCGCTGAATGGCCATCGCCAGACCCTCCATAAGCTGCTGCTTGGAGTTGGCGGTAAACTTAAACCCCTCGTAGTTACGGCTGCTGCGCTGGAGCGTCTCGACGACCGGATCGCCTACGCCCGTCGAGTCGACCAGCGCTCGGGTTGTGCCCGTGGCGCGCCTGATGGCGTCTATGGTGCTCTCCCACGGGCGCTGGAACCGCTCGAATGCACACACCGCCCCGTCGGCGTCGAGCGCGACACCGACCGTCCAGTCCTGCGACTTGGCCAGATCCCAGCCCCACACCGTCGGCGGGGCGTCGCTCATGGGCGCAATACACTCGTCGATGTCATCGAGTCCGAACGGGTTGCCGCCGTCGTCAGCGGGCTCGGCAAGGTACAACTCGCGAAAGACGTGCTCGGGCAGGTCGCGCTTGGCCTGCTCGACCTCTTCGCGGTCCAGGATGCCGCCCTCCACAGCATCCCACGCGGTGAGTTTGTAATATGCGTAGTGCTCGGCACCGGATTCGGCCTTGCGTGCCAGTCGGTAAAACCAGTTACCCCGACCCTTGACGTTGCCAATAAACCGGATCAATCCCTTGGTGGCGGTCAGGGTCGAACGCACCGCCCGCCATGACTCCTCACGCATTCGGCTGGCCTCGTCGAGCACCGCCGTTTGCACGTCTTCGCCGAAGAGGTTGTCTGGCTTCTCGGCGGTCTTAAACCGCCACACCGCCCCGTTTTTGTGGAAGGCCAGGCTGCGCTCGGTCTTGTTGGTCGTGAAATGGTCGCGCATCCCCGCCCGGTTGAGCATCCGCTTGACGCGCTTAAACGCGATGCGGGCCTGCGAGGATACCGGCGCCACCCACCAGTGCTCCCCGCCCACAGTGTCGTTGAGTACGTGGTTTAACTGCCAATGGATGCAGCCCGCAGTCTTGCCCGCCTTGGTCGACGCCTCGATGACCACGAACCGGCGTGGGTCGTAGATGGCCTCGCGTTGCTTCGGGTACAGGTCTGGCAGTTTGACATCAATCATCGTCCCGCCTGACCGTGCCGAACTCGACCGCGTAAACCTTATCGCCGTCGCTGGTTACGTCGACCCGTTCGGTATAGGCGCCGTGAGCCTGAAGGATCTTGTGCAGTGCGTCCTTGGCATCGTGAAGCTCGACCTCAGTCTTGAACTCAATGATCGCCCCATCCTCGCCGAACCGACGCTCGGTCTGCTTGACCTTCTTAATGACGTGCATCATCGCCTGAGCCTCCGGCGTCGTCAGATCGATTCTGACGCGTCCGTCATCGCTGACCGAAGTGAAGTACCTGAAGTCTGCGCGGGCCATATCTGTCATGCGCGAGGTGGCTTCAGCGGCAGACATGCCCATATGCTCTAGGCGCTTGGAGATAGCGCCCATAATTTCAACATTCTTCAACAGCCTATGGCCCTGCTGGCCTGCGGTTTTCTCGGAGTACCCGGCGCGCCTTGCGGCACCACTTGCGTTGAAGTCGACGCAGTACTCCTCAACAAACCGGCGCTGCTGTATACTGAGGTCATCCGTGGCGCTCGGCCCGTGACTCTCCAGGTAGCAATACCCGTCGTCGCCAGCCGCGTTCCCGCACGGCTCGCCGCTCTTGGTCGTCCCCTGGCATGTGGTCTGGTCACTCATAGGCTGCGCGCCCGCCAACGCCGTCGCGGCGTGAGTGGGGCGCTCTCAGTGTAGTGGTTTGCGTAATGTCTGTCAGGGGCGCGTCTCGTAAACCTCGATACGGAAGTAGTCGCGAAGCACATCGTGCTTACTGCACTCATCGACAACGATGCTCTCCACCTCCGATATAAACCCCTTACCACCGGGCACACCAACGGAGAGGTTCACATAGGGCACGTTGCCCGTCGAGCGTTTTTTCGCCCCGATCTCGATGCCCAGTTCAATGCTGTCGCTAAGCTGTACACACCTAGACACGACTCCAGCCGCCGCCTTTCTAGCAGACTCACTAATCATTACACCCTCGCAGCCACTCGAAATACCGCGCCCGGCTGTCGGGAATGCGCGCCGAGATCATGATCCTGCGCGCCTCCATCTTGCCCGGATGCACGAGACCCTCTTCGATGCGCCACAGTCGCCCACGCTCGACACGGCTCGAGCGCGAAATGCGGTCGACCGTGATGCCCTTGCGTCGTCGGTGGGCTCGCAGGTATTCACTGAATGCGGTCATTCATCCTCCCGGAATATCACTCGCCGCAGGTCGTCGATGTGCGCGTCCTTTGCTTCAACCACGTCGCTAGCCGACTTGACCCCTTCGGGCCGCAACCCGGCGCGCCACAGGTCATCCATGAGTTGCTGAGCAGCCCCACGCTGGAGACGAATGGCGGGCTTGTAGTCGGCGGGAAGCGCCGCGCCCTCCTCGATCTTCTCCCAATACTCGCCACTTCGCACCCACCTCCACGGAATGCCGTATGCGCTACGCGATAAGTGGATGTTGATGGCGTCAGCCATGAAGTCCACCTCGGCCCGCGCCTGTTGCTCGTGCCAATCCAGTGGCGCCTTCTTGTCGTCGCTACTGCTCATTTGCTCTCCATGAATACCGGCCTTACGCGCTCCCGCCAGACCCTCGTAACCCGTCGCACGCTCACGGTAAGCCGCCCGTGATTGCGGTTGGCGTAGACCGTCGACGTCTTGCGCAGAACCACGCGGGCATCAAACCCGCGGCCCTGTCGGCATCGCCTGCACACTTTGCCCTCACCACCGCATACCTTGCACACGCTACTGCCTACTTCGGGGCGCCCAACTCACTCCGCTCGATCGCCACCACCCACCGCCACAACATCCACTCGCAGCCGACCAGGTGCGCTCGCATGTGGAGCAACGCCGCAGCCGCATGCCTGGGATCGTCAGGCGCTGCGACGCTGCTAGTCAGCGGGGAGGGTTTCGAACCCTCGCACCCACCCCTCGCCTCATGCGGTCATAGGGGTATGGGCTATTGCATGAGTCACCGTTTATCCACTCCGGCACCCGCTGTGATGCCCGGTATCGTCGGGCCATACGGCGCGTTCCCGGGCTGGATTGCGACCCGTGCGCGCTGCGGCTGTTATTTCGTAGAGGGGCCAGAAGAACGTGAAAATGCACCCTCAGATTCGTCACGCCAGACCTGCCGCTGGGCGTGGCCTCTCGGCCCGTGAGTCGCCGGTATTTTGAGCGCCCCGGTCGGCGCAGATTGGATCACCTCCGAATCGGTCGCTCCTGTGTCATCTTCTGCATCTCGCGATCGCCCCACACCGTATCGACCACCTTGAACCTCCCGCCGAGGGTATCCGTGCGCCACAGCAGGCGCATGCGGCGCTCCGCGCCCGTGTGGAGGGTGATC
>JBKGZI010000073.1:0-17321 GCA_046545675.1 Persicimonas sp. | reverse complement strand
GTCATACGCTCGTCCGACCCGTGCGGTTAAGTCGTTCCTGTACCCCCGGACCCCGGACCCCCGGACCCCCGGACCCCTGGACCCCCGGACCCCCGGACCCCTGGACCCCTGCCTCACCCCACCATGATGCTCGCGCGGGGGTACTCGACGGCCGAGGGTTTTCCGCCGCCGAGCAGCAGCGCCAGCGTGAGCGGGCCGATACGTCCGGCGAACATGACGAAGACGATGACGAATTTTCCGGCCGCGCTCAGCTCTCCGGTGGCTCCCAGCGATAGGCCGACGGTGCCCATGGCGCTGACCACCTCGAAGATGAGCATCTCGAAGGCGATATCTTCGGTCAATAAGAGTACGAAGAGCCCGCCCCCGATGATGAGTGTGGCGATGGTAGCGATGGCGGCGCTTCTATAGACGATATCCTGGGAGATGCGCCGGTTGAACAGCACCACCTTGGGCTCACCGCGGGCGATGGCGCCGACGCCGGCCAGCAGCACGACGGCGGTGGTGGTCTTTATGCCGCCGCCGGTGCTGCCCGGTGAGGCGCCAACATACATAAAGAAGAGCGTGAACAGCACGGTGGCCAAGCGCATCGGTCCAATGTCGACCGAGTTGAACCCGGCGGTGCGCAGCGTCACCGACTGAAAGAGCGCGTTGACCACGCGGTCGACGGGCTCGAGGTGGCCGAGCGAAGCGTTCCACTCCACGCCCAGGTACAACACGAAGCCCAGGCCCACGAGCACGCCCGAGGCGATGAGCACCAGCTTTGCCTGCACCGTCCAGCGGGTCTTCTCGGAGGTGGTCCAAGAACTCCAGACGCCCGCCATGATCATAAAGCCCAGCCCGCCCAGGGTGATGAGCGCCATGAATACTGCCAGGATCAACGGGTTCTCCTGGAACATGACGATCGAGTCGGATTGCAGCGCGAAGCCGGCGTTGCAAAAGGCGGAGATGGAGTGAAATAACCCGCGCCAAGCGGCCTCGGACCACTCGAGGCCGTGGCTTCGGAAGCCCAGGGTCAGCAGCGCCGCGCCGATGGCCTCGATGACCAGCGTCGAGGCGACGATGAAGCTGGTCAGCTTGTAGGCGCTCCTCGGATCGCGAAGCTCGAGGACCTGCCCGAGGGCCTTCTCGCCGCGAAGTCCAAGTCGACCGCCGATGATCAGGGCGCCGAAGGTCGACAGGACCATGATTCCCAGGCCGCCGATCTGGATGAGCCCCAAGATGACCAGGTGGCCGAAGGTCGAGAAGGCCACCGGCGTGTCGAGCACGATGAGCCCGGTGACGCACGTGGCGCTGGTGGCCGTAAACAGCGCGTCGAGAGGGTCGATGGGCACGCCCGTCGCAGATGCCGCCGGGAAGGTCAGCAAGATCGTGCCCAATAAAATGACCGACAAGAAGGCCGACACGATCAGCAGCGCCGGCGAATCGAAGAAGCTATGCAGCAACTCGTTGAACACCGGCCCGCGCGCGACCATGACGACCAGCGTCAGGCCTTGAAAGACCGCCAAGAGCGACAGCGCCGTGGGCGGCTCGGCGACCGAAAATGCCGCGAGCACCAGCGGCACGCCCACAAGCGCCACGGCGCGCTGGCCGGAGTCGAAGATCAGCCACAGGAAGCGAGCGGTTGCCACCAGCGTGAGCGCGTGCAGCGCAAAGCAGGTTAGCAAAACCTCCCAATCGTGGCTGAGTTCGAAGCCGACTGTGACGGTGGTCAACACGATCGACACGCCCACGAGGTGGCGCGCAGGTGGGCCATAAGCCTCCCACCACTGTTCGATGGCCTCGACGGCCGACTCGCGCGCGGGCTCTCTTCTTATCTGATGGTAGCCGGTGCGCTCGGGGAAGAGGTGCAGCACCAAGAGCACCAGGTGCCAGATCGTCACAAGCGCCGCCACGAGCGGGTCGGAGACCAGTGCCGGCACAAAGAGGCCGATATTGACCGAGAAGACCAGCGGCACCAGGTGTCGCAACCAGTCGACGCGCTTGACCAGGCCGGCGCCGACGAGCACCAGCGCGACGACCAGAATGCCGGCGTAAGCGGTACCGAACGCGGTCAACTCGCTGGCCGGACCGAGATACCCCTCGGGCATATCGACCGAGAAGATCGCCACGATGGTCAGCGCGATGCTTCCTGCCAGACGCGCCGCTGTGAGTAGTCTGGATTGCATGCCGTTTGGGGCAATCGTGTAGTTACGACCCCCTCACGGTTTAGATAGGTTATGGAGCGGTGTCAATGAATGGGGGGTCATCCGCCGATGGCGGTCATCTGCTTGGAGGTCACCGAGCCCCCGTCGATGTCGAAGCTGTGGGTCTCTTTTTTGCCGAATAGGGCCGCGCGGATGCGCGCTTCGATGTCTGCGGTGCGCTCGGGGCCGGGCTCGCGGGTGCGAAGCGGGGCGCGCAGGTCGACCTCGCCGTCGTCGGCCAGGCAGGCGCGCAGGCCTCCCTGGGAGGTCAGGCGCACCCGGTTGCAGGCGGCGCAGAAGCATTCGGTGACCGCGGCGATGATGCCGAAGGGGTGGCCTTCGGGGGGCGTTCCGGGGCCATGCAGCCGCCAGTAGCGAGCCGGGCCTTTGCCGTATGTGGTGTCGTCGGAGGTGAGCTTCCAGCGCTCGGAGATGGCCTCGCGCATCTTGGCGGCGGGGACGCAGTCGCCTTTGCCCTGGGCCCAAACGGTGTCGCCGATGGGCATGAATTCGATAAAGCGCATGAGCAGATCGCGGTCGATGCCGAATTGGACCAGGTCGCACATCTCGTCGTCGTTGAACCCGCCGACGATGACCGCGTTGAGCTTGATGTCCTCGAATCCCGCCTCCCGTGCAGCCTCGATGCCCCCGAGGACCCGCTCGAGGCTGCCCACGCGGGTGATCTCTTTGAATCGGTCGGGCTGGAGGGTGTCGAGGCTGATATTGAGGCTGTCGAGGCCGGCCTTGCGAAGATCTTCGGCGTAGCGGCCCAGCAAAAAGGCGTTGGTGGTCATGGCCACTTTTTCGATGCCGTCGACGTCCGCGAGCATGGCCACCAGGTCGGGCACGCCGGCACGCACCAGCGGCTCGCCGCCAGTCAGGCGCACCCGGGTGACACCTTCGCTGGCGAAGATCTCGACCAGCTCGACGATCTCCTCGTAGGTCAGCAATTCGTCGCGCGCCGCGTGTGGAATGCCCTCTTCGGGCATGCAATAGACGCAGCGGAAATTACAGCGGTCGGTGACCGAGATGCGCAGGTAGGTGACCTTGCGGCCGAATCTGTCGGTGAGCTCGTCCAAAGCGGGCCTTAAGATCGAAGGCTTGTGATCCAACGCAGCGCTGACTTACCAGAGGTCGATGACGCCGTCGTCCTTCTTCTTTTCTTTTTTCTTCGGCTTCTGAGCGTTGCGGTTTGCGCGGGCACGACGAATGCGGCGGAGGCGCGCGCGCTTCTTTCTGGCCTCGGCGGCCTTCTCGGCGGCCACCGGATCTTTGAAACTCTCTTTGATGAGCAATACTTCCGACTCGAGGCCGAGTTCGACCTCGTAGGTGGGATTTTTGGGCTTCATGACGAAGGAGCTATCCTCGTCGTCATCGGCGCTGGGCTCGTATTGCGGGGTCTCGATGGTGATCTCGAGCGTCGACTCGGGCACGTCGGTGACCACAAAATGAGCTGCGCCATGATGATCGGTGCGGGTGCGCTCCTCGCCGTTGACCATCACGGGAAGCTCGGCACATTTGTCGTCGAGAAATTCGTCGCACTCGACGTCGAGCCACACCAGATAATCGGTACGCATCGAGCGCAAGGTGGTGTGCATCGACACCGGCACCGGCTTCATGGCGCCCTCCAGCGATTTTTTGAGCTTGAGGGTCTCCACTTGTTCGGCGTCCTCGGGGACCATATAATCATCCATTTTGCCGATGGATAGCTGGACCTCGGCGCCGTCTTGCTCGTTGAGGACCGCCTGGAATAGCCCGTCACGGTCGGTATAGCCCACCGTCTTGCCGTCGAGGACCACCGGAGCCTTGGGAATCGGGTTTTCACCCTCGTCGGTGACCGACACTTCCAGCTTGAATTGGTGGGTCGGCGGCGGCCCCTGTGGGGCCTCATCTCCACAGCCGGCGGCCAACGCCGTCGCGGCCGCGCAGACCCATACGATCAGGCGCGTCCAGGCGCTGTTGACGAGCGGCGAGCGGTGGTCGAGTTGATGATTCATGGTAGCCATTCCTTTTTGCTGGGCGGCACAGTCCTGAGGCCAGACGCAGTACTTCTTACCAACGCGGCAACGCGCCGAGGGATCTAAATCGAGCCGGATCACTTATCCTTGTCGCCGTCCTCATCGTCATCGTCGGGCTTGTGAATCACGCGCACTTTCGACTTCGAATAGTTGTCGAAGAAGCTGCTGGCTCCCGCCCGATAATCGATCGACGAGAGGCGTCGGTAGGGAAAGCGAGCCTCGCCGACAGAGTCGTTTTTAATGGCCTTCTCGACACGCTTTCGGACCTCGTTTTCGTAGTCGCGAACGGCCTTCTTCGAGCGCAGCTTCTCGAGGAGCTCCTTATCCTCGTCGGTCGGTTCGCCGCCGCTGAGGCGAATCGCCTCGGTGAGCTTGTCCAGGCCCTTGGTATATTCGTCGAGTCGATCTTGGCGGGAGCGCAAATCCTCGGCCTGGTCGATATGCTCGCGGGCGGCCTCGCGCTGCTCGTCGGCCTCGGCGGCGGCGTCTTCGCCGTCGAGTTGCTCGTCGGTGGCCTCCTTCGGCGGGTTGTTGGCGTAGCTGCTGTGGATATCCAGGCGCGGGTCCGGGGTGATTTCGCCGGGCGGCTGGGCCTTCTGGGAGCCGTCGCCTTGGTCTTCGCCGCCCTGGTCTTCGCCGCCCTGGTCTTCGCCGCCGGGCTGCTCGTCGGCGCCGTCTACCGGCGCCGCGGCTTGCTCGGCGGCGGCCTGTTGGGCCTGCTCGGCGGCGGCCTGTTGGGCCTGTTGCTGATTCCAATACATATAGCCGGCAAAGCCGCCCAGCAGAAGCACGGCGATGGCCGCCACGATCTTGATGTCCAGCTCGGCGGGGTGGAAGTTCTTGAGGCCGTCGAGCGAGAAGCCGCCGATCTGCAGCGTCTCGGCCAGCTCTCCGGCCGACTGGGGGCGCTGGGCCGGATCGGCGGCCAGGCCGGCCTGGAGCAGCTTGGGGAGCTTTTGATCGTCGAGGTTGGCCAGCTTCTCGGGATGGAAGGGCAGGCCGGTCAAGGCGGCTGCGCCGACGGCGGCCAGGCTATAGACGTCGGTGGCCGCGGTCAGTTGGCGGTCCTGGGGCGGCCGCTTCATCTCCTGAGGGCCGAACGGGCCGAGATCGCCGCGGTGCTCGAAGCTGAGCAGATCGAAGGGCTCGAGCAATATCGAGTTGTCCTCCTGAATCCAGACCGCGTCGGGGGTCAGGTTGGCGTATAGCAGCCCCTGGTTGTGGATGGTGTCGAGCACGTCGGCCAACTGCTCGACCCACTCGATGACATTTTCTCGGTCCTGCGGGCCGTGCTGTTGCAAGACCGCGCTGAGTCGGTAGCCCTCGGGCTTGGCCAGATCCGCCCACAGGCCGGTCTCGGTGGCGACGACGCCGTTGAGCTTGACCAGTCGGGGGTGATTCAGAGTGTCGATATGGGCGATGCGCTCGCGCATCTGAGCGGGCATCTGCGCAGGATCTCCGTTCCAAACCTGGCGCAGCACCACCGACTTGCCCAGCGGGTTCTGCGCGAAGATCAACGTGACGTCGCCGTGCTGGATGGACTGGGGCCCGAATTGATAGGCGCGTTGGAGCATCTGGTCGCTGGCGATGCTCCCGGTATGTTGTTGCTGAGCTGCCGGCGATTGTGGCGCCGGGGCTCCCTCGAGGGCGTCGAGGTGGATGAAGTCGGTCTTGCCCTCGTAGCCCGCCGAGGCGGTGTCCGGGGCGAATTGAGGCTTGGATTCGGCGAAATCGCTGATGTTGATGAAGTCGGTCTTGCCCTCGTGGCCCCCCCCTCCGCCCGGGCTGAAGACTTGCTGGTTGGGCTGGCGCTGGCTCGATTGGGGCGGCTGTTGTTGGCCGGCGGGCTGGCTACCAAAGGCCTGGCGGTTGGGATGGGTCTGCTCTTGAGCGCCTCGCCCACCACCGTGTCCGCCGCCGGGCCGGCCCCCGCGCCCGCCGGGGGGCTGCGGGGAGCCCTCGAGCGAGTTGAGATCGACCATCTGGGTGGCCGCATCGGCGAAGTCGTCCTGGGGTGGGGGAGCCGAGCCGCCGCGATTGGGCCGCGGTGGAGGCGACGAGCCCTGCCGGCCGCCCTGCATCTCGTCGACGTTGACCATTTGGGTCTTCTCGTCCTCGGCAAAATCATCCTCGCCGAAGTCGTTGCCGCCGTGGTCTGCGGGCGCGCCGCCCTGCTGTTGCTGCCGCTGCTTATTTCGGTCGATCAAGCTTCGGCGAGCCTGTTTGAATCTATCGTCGGACATGGGCTCTTGGGGTTGGGTCACACTTGATAGGCGACTCGCAGCTCATTTTGCGCCGCGTGTCGGGCTGCGCCGTTAGGCCTGGAACCAGCTCGGGTCGATGTGAATGCCCTGGGCTTCAGCTTCCTCTGCGAAGGTGGGCATATTGCCCGTGGGCTGAAGCTGGCCGAGCACCGTTCCGTCATCATCGGTGCCCTCGTGCTTGAACACAAACAGAGGATGGATCTGGTATTCGCCGTTCTCCGCCAGATCGAGCACCTCGACAATATGAGTCAGCTTACGCGAGCCGTCATTGAAGCGGCTGGTCTGCACGATCATCTGCACCGCCGAGGCGACCTGGCTGCGCAGTGCGTTCAGCGGTAACTCCACGGTCGACATCATCGCCATCGTCTCCAGGCGGCGAAGCGTATCATCCGGATAGGTCGCGTGCGTGGTGGTCATCGAGCCGCCGTGGCCGGAGGTCATCGCCTGCAACAACGACAGCGCCTCACCGCCACGAATCTCACCGATGACGATCCGGTCGGGCCGCAGTCGCATCGCCGAATGGAAGAGATCGCCGATACTGACTTCACCGCGGCCGCGCGCGTCGGCCTTGCGGGCCTCCATCATGATCACGTGCGGCTGTTGGAGCTGCAGCTCGGTGGAGTCCTCGATGACGATGATGCGGTCATCGGGGTTGATCAATAGCGAGATGCAATTCAACAGCGAGGTCTTGCCGCTGCCGGTACCGCCGGCCACGACCAGGTTGCGCTTCATCTTGACGCACACGTCGATGAATTTGGCCGCCGTCGGCGTGATGCTGCCGTAGCCGATGAGTTTTTCCATATCCAGCGAGAACTCACCGAAGCGTCGAATCGCCACGCTGATGCCGTTGCGGGCACATGGAGGCAGCACCACGTGCACGCGGCTGCCGTCGGGCAAGCGCGCGTCCATGCGCGGGTTGAGCTCGTCGAGGGTCTTACCGACGTATTGGGCGATGTTTTTGACCCCGCCCATCAGGTCGTCGACGGTGTCGAAGGTGGCGTCGGTCTTCTGGAGCTTTCCGCTGACCTCGATCCAGATATCGTCCGGGCCGTTGATCATGATTTCACTGACGGAGTCGTCTTCGAGATAGGGCACGATCGGCTTGAAGTAGCGGCGGATCGATTGTTCGAAGATTCGCTTCGGGATCATAATAACGGCGTTTCGAGCGTCTTGTGATTGTGCGTCAGAACTGGCTAGTCTCGCTTCGCGAGTATACAGCAGCCCCCGAACCGACGCAATCAAGCGGGCGCGTGAATGTCGCCTAATGCAGCGATCGCAGTCGGTTCTTCGTTGTTCCGGGCCCGACACCTATGATAATCGCTGGCGGGAATGCCCGCTCGATGCCGGTGCTTTTAGTTTCGGCGATGGCCCGTTGTTTTGGTCGAGTACTCGACGATGATCCGAACCCTAGACAAGATATTCCCGGCGCTGGTGGCGCTGACCGCCGTGGCGGTGATGGCCTCGTTGTACCTGATCTTCTTTTACGCCCCCGTCGAAGCGAGCATGGGGATCGTCCAGAAGATCTTTTATGTGCACGTGCCGGCCGCGATGATCATGTATGCGGGCTTTACGGTCACAACGGTGGCCAGCCTGCTGTATCTGCTCAAGCCTCACCGCGCCTGGGACGTGGCTGCGCTCAGCGGCGCCGAGCTCGGGCTGCTATTCTGCGCTTTTGTGCTCATCTCCGGGCCCCTGTGGGGCATCAAGGCGTGGGGCAAGGCGTGGGTGTGGGATCCGCAGTTGACCGCGACCTTCGTGCTGTTTTTGCTGTACGGAGGCTACGGGCTGTTGCGCGCCTTTAGCGGTAAGAGCGCGAAGATGCGCAAGATCGCCGCGGTGCTCGCCGTGATCGCCTTCGTCGACATCCCGATCATTCACTACGCAGTCAAGAAGTGGGGCGGGCTGCATCCGGTCGTCGAACGCGAAGGCGGCGAGGGCCTCGCCCCCGAGATGAAGCTGGCGCTCAGCGTGAGTATGCTGGCCTTTTTGGGGTTGTTTCTGGTGTTGCTGTGGCTTCGCGTCCGCCTGCGATTGACCGAGCAGCAGATCGACCGGTTATATCTCGACGTCGAGGACGCCGCTCATGTCGTCGGTACCGAGCGCCACTGATATTCGTACAGAGAGAATCGAGCCCATGAAGTTGTTGACCACTAAAATCCGACACCTGCTCGTTGTCCTATTCGCTGTCTCGTTCGCCTTGGGCGGCTTGGCGAGTGCGTGGGCACAGGGCGGGGCGAGCGGCGAGCGAGCACCGGACGAGCAGACCGAGCAAGCCGAGCAGACCGAGCAAGCCGAGCAAGCCGAGCAAGCCGGGCAAGCCGGGCAAGCCGAGCGGCCGACGGTCGGCGAGAGTTCTCTTGCCGGCCAAGAGCGCACGCTGCCCGGCGGTATGCTCGCGCTGGTCGCCTACCTGGTGCTATGGGTGCTCATCTTCGGGTTCGTCGCACTCAGCATGCGCCGCCAGGGCAAGCTCAGCGCCGAGATCACCGCGCTCGAGCGGCGTATGGATCAGGTTTTCGAAGACTTTGATTGATCGGCCAATATCGTGAGTACCGGGCCGTAGGTCTCACGGGAGGTAACCATGGGTCTTTCCACTGCACATATCTTTTATATCCCGGTCATTCTGATGGTCGGGATCTTTGCGGGCTATTTTTTGGGCCGGCAGGCCGCCGAGAAAGAGGCCGCCGAGCTCAAGAAACGCCGCGCGCGCAGAAAGGCGCTGCGCGACAAGGCCAAAGAAGCCTCCCCGCCTGGCGATGCGCCCCAAAACACCTAACCCAAATTGCAGTTCGCGCCGCTGTTCAGGTTTATGCGGGTTGACCGTGCGCCCTAAATAGAAGATCCTGCAGTAACCGAGACGCCTCATTCCTCCCACCACTCTTTGACGTCCGTCTCGAACGTATCCTCTTTGACGGCGCGTCCGAGCATCTTCTTGAACTCGTCGAGCCCCTCGCCGGTCGCCGCGGAGATGGCGATAAACGGCAGGCCGTGCTCTTCTTCGAAGTAGGCGCGCAGTTCGTCTTTCTTGGCGGCGACGTGGGTCAGATCGACCTTGTTCAGGCAGACCATCTCGGGGAGATCGAGCAGCTTCGGGTTGTAGCTCTCGAGTTCGCGGCGAAGCGTCTCGAAGTCCTTGATCGGGTCGCGGTCCATGGCCTCGGCCTGCGCCTCGGGGAGCACCTCGAGGACGTGTACGATGAGGTTGGTGCGCTCGATATGCTTCAGGAATTGGATGCCCAGCCCCTTGCCCTCGTGGGCGCCCTCGATGAGGCCGGGGATGTCGGCGATGGTGAACTCGTCCATCGGCGTCCAGTTGACCACCCCGAGGTTGGGCGTGAGCGTGGTGAATTGATAAGCGGCGACCTTGGGCTTGGCGCTGGAGACCGTCGAGATGATCGTCGACTTGCCCACCGACGGATAACCCACCAACCCCACGTCGGCGATGAGCTTGAGCTCCAGGCGCAGCGTGCGCTCCTCGCCGGGCTTGCCGGGCGTGGATTTTCTGGGCGCGCGGTTCGTCGAGGACTTAAAGCGGGTGTTGCCCAGCCCGCCCTTGCCGCCCTCGGCGACGACCACGCGCTGGCCCTCTTCGACCAGATCGACGATCAACTCGCCGGTGTCGTCGTCATAGACCAGCGTGCCCACGGGCACCTCGAGCACTCTGTCCTCGCCGTCGGCTCCGGTGCAATTATTGCTGCCGCCAGGCTCGCCATTTTCGGCGCGGATGTGCTTTTGATGCCGGTAGGTGCTCAGCGTGTGTTGGTTGGTCGTTCCCACGAACACCACATCGCCGCCCTTGCCGCCATCGCCGCCGTTGGGGCCGCCGCGGGCGACGAATTTCTCGCGCCGAAAGGCGGTGACCCCGTCGCCACCGCGACCGGCTTCGATATTGATTTTGGCTTCGTCTACGAACATGGTTTCTCAGGGGGTCGGGGGGCCAGGGGTCCAGGGGTCCAGGGGTCCAGGGGTCCAGGAACTGCTTGTACTGCAGGGGTTCAGGGGTTCAGGGGTTCAGGGGTCCGGGGGGCCAGGAACTGCAGGGGTTTCGGGTTCTTGCAGGATCCTGCTTTACCAAGAACCAAAAACCAAGAACCAAAAACCAAAAACCTAAACAGCAACGCCCCTGGACCACCGAAGACGTGGAACAGGGGCGTTTAACTTCGTAAAACCCGAAGCTTATTCGGCGGCTGCTTGCTCGTCGACGGGGATGACCGAGATCACTTTGCGTCCGCCGGCGACGTTGCGAAAGTGGACCTGGCCCTTCTTCTTGGCGAAGATGGTGTAGTCCTTGCCCAGGCCGACGTTGAGGCCGGGGTGGAATTTGGTGCCCAACTGGCGCACGATGATGGCGCCGGCTTTGACGGTCTCTCCGCCGTAGGCTTTGACGCCGCGATATTGAGGGTTCGAATCGCGGCCGTTGCGAGTACTACCCTGACCTTTTTTATGAGCCATTTGTTTGCTCCGTGTTCTGTATCAATCTGAGCGCTCACGCCACAGCGACCGTCAGCTCAGGCGCTGACGTCGGTGATGCGAATACGCGTATAGGGCTGACGATGGCCGTGCTTACGGCGGTACTTCTTGCGACGCTTCTTTTTGAAGACGATCTTTTTGCGGTCGCGGCCGGTCTGGACGACCGTGGCGGTGACGCTGGCGCCTTCGACGCGGGGCTGACCGATGGTCAGGTCGTCGCCGCTTCCCACGGCGAGCACCTGTTCAAAGGTAACCTCGCCGCCGACTTCGGCATCCGCGAGCTTCTCGACGTTGAATTCGTCGCCGGGCTGGACCCGGTACTGTTTTCCACCGGTTTTGATCACTGCGTGCATGAGTGCGCTCCTCGAAATTGATCTGTCTGCAAAGCTTATTGCAGTTATTTAGTCTGGTCGGCCGGGACGTCAGCGTCGGGCTAAACGGACACGGCCCGTCTCGAATTCCACGTTCATACCATCTGGCAGGGGCCCCACGTACAAGCGCGAGGACCGGGCAGAAGGACGCCAGACCCTACACATGGTCTCGCGGGGTGTCAAGGTGGCCACGGCGTTCAGTCTTGTTGGAGCTCGCGATCGAGAATCTCGGCGATATATTCTTCGCCGCGGTCGACGCCGCGCAGCCAGAAGTGCGCCTTCAAGATCTCGCGCTCGCGTGCGTCGAGCTCGCCCTCGCGTCCGAAGCGGTCGATGCGCCAGCGGCGCACGTGGTACAGGCTCAGCGCCGCAGCCACCGAGATATTGAAGCTCTGCGTAAAACCGGACATCGGGATAATGCAGCGCATATCGGCCTCGGCCAGGACCTCGTCGCTGACACCCTCGCGCTCGTTGCCCAGCACCAGCGCGGTGGGCTGGGAGAAGTCGATCTCGGCCATCGGGCGCGCCGCCTCCAGGTGGGTGGCGCAGACCTGGTAGCCGCGCTCCTTCAGCGATCGTACGCACGCGGCCGGCTGATCCCAGCGCTGGACGTCGACCCACTTCTCGGCTCCTTGCGTGATGCGGTTGGCGGCCTTGAACTTCTCCTGGGTCTCGATCAGGTGCACCGGCTGGACGCCCAGGCCCTCGCAGGTTCGGATGACCGCCGAGACGTTCCCCAGGTCGTAAGGCCCGTCGAAGACGCAGGCGATCTCGCAGGTGCGCCCGGCGACGACCTCGTCGATGCGCCGGCGCCGGCGCTCGGTCAGCCGGGGCTCGAGCAGCTCGAAGATCTGCTCCGGGGTGAGCTTGTGGCCGCCGATGTCGAGGTGCGGCAGATGCGGAAAGCGAGGGTTGAGTGCGTCGGTCATTCTGTTTTTGGGCGTCACAAGAGTCTTGAAGACGTGTTGACGACCCAATACGCTACTTCAAGCCCATCGTAAATCGTAGTTCGCCCCGCACCAACCCGAAACGCTCTAGACCCTAACTCAAATCGTAGTTCGCGCCGTCGTTCAGGCGCCCTAAATAGAGGATCTTCCAGCAACCGAGCATCATCTATTTGAGGCGACGTCAGACGGCGACGTCGCGGTACTGCAATTTGGGTTAGGCGCTAGAGGCATATGTGATTGCTGAGGGTTCGTTGAGAGGATCTTCCAGCAACCGAGCATCATCTATTTGAGGCGACGTCAGACGGCGACGTCGCGGTACTGCAATTTTAGTTAGGCCAAATAACCGGATGAGCTTGTTGAGGCTCAGATGGGCTCGCCCACCTGACACGCCCGCGCTGTTCCGCTATGCTACCGGTGTTACGCATAATGAAATTTTTGACCTCCGATCCTCCGGTATTATCATGTTGAATGGATTTTCGAGCCGTCTACTTCCGTTTTTGGTCGCTTTGTCGATGACGTGCGCGCTGGCCGTGGGTTGCAGTGACGACGATTCGGGCACCAATAATAGCACGCAGACTCAGGAATGCGGGGCCGGCGAGACCTTCAATAGGGTCACCGGCGAGTGCGAGCCGCGCAGCGGTGATCCCGACGCCGGTGGCGGTGAGGATGCCGGTCCTGAAGATACCGGCGGCCCGCAGGACAGCGGCCCCGAGGACACCGGCCCCGCCGATAGCGGGCCGGCCGAGGACGTCGTCGATCGCTGCGATCCGGAGGCCGACAGCGACGAGGACGGGCTGACCAATGCCTGCGAATGTGAACTCGGCACCCATCCCTTCCAGGCGGATACCGACGACGACGGACTGCTCGACGGCGAGGAGGACGCCAATCAGAATTGCCGGTTGGACCCCGGCGAGACCGACCCGCGCGAGGCGGACACCGACCTGGACGGCCTCGATGACGGCGACGAGATCGCGGAGGGCACCGACCCGTTGGTCCAGGACACCGACGGTGACGGCGTGCCCGACGGCGCCGAGGTCGACTCGGGCTGCATGGACCCGCTCGATGAGGACACCGACGGCGACGGCCTGAGCGACGGCGTCGAGGACAGCAACGGCGACGGCGAGATCGGCACCTGCCCCGATCGTCAATACGAGCTCGACTGCGCTCAGGGGGAATCCGATCCTTGCTCCGAGGACACCGACGGCGACGGCACGCTGGACAGCGACGAGGCGCAATATCGCGATTGTCGCCCCGAAGACACCCAGAACCTGGTGGCACCTGCGTTCATCGAGGACAACTCGGCGGACCTGCGGCTGGCCACCCAGCCCAGCGTCGACTCCGAGGCGGTCACGTTCAGCTCGGCCAACGCGCTCGCCCACGTATTCGGCGACGGCCAACACGATTATACGGGCTTTGTAGCCTCGCTGGAGCCGACCAACTCTCAGACTAACCCGTCGCTGCTGGCCGACGAGGTGATCTCGAAGGTCCAGAGTGTGTATTCGGGCGCCGCGCGCCGCTCCTCGGGCCGGCAGATCACCGCACACGATGGTTATAAGGGCGTGGTCGGCTCGGTGGTCGATCTCCCCGACGGCACCGACCTGGACAGCGCGCGCGATGAGGTGCTCGCTGAGCTGGCCGGAGTGGAGGTCGCCGATATGAGCCACTCGCTTTCGGATAGCTACCCGGGGGATTCGAACGACACGACGCTCTTCGTCTACGAGGTTCTCAGCCGCTCGCAGTCTCAATATATCGTCGTCGGCGCGTTCGTGACGCTGACCGACTATAAAGATGACACCGCCGAGACCGGATTTCGCATCGACGATCTCACCGGCGGGCCGTCGTTGGCGGGCATGAGTGACACGCTCGTCGAAGACTGCGTCTCCTATAAGGTCACCGCCGAGCCCGAGGTCGACGTGATCATCTCGCTCGACGCCTCCGGCTCGATGGGCGACGAGCAAGACGCGCTGTCGGGCTTCGCCACCGAATTCACCAACCTGCTCAATGGCGCCAACGTCGATTGGCGCGTGGGTGTGACCAGCGTGGACTGCTCGGGGATCAAAGACGACACCGATCTCTCCCAGGAATATCGCGACCTGTGGCCGGGCACGGGCGGCGGCGGGTTTCCCTCGCCGGACGATGTCTGCCCGTCGATGTTTATCCAGAGCGGGGGCAACGGGAAGCTGGTCGGCGGTGACTTTACGACCGATCCGTCGACGATCTCGTCCCGTCTGGACCAGGTCGATGGCAGCAACTCCGAGTACACCATGACCATGGGCGTCGCCGCCATCGATCGGGCGATGCCGCGCACCGACGGCCAGCCCGCCAAGATTCGCGAGGACGCCGCGGTCGTGCTGGTCGCGGTGACCGACGAGGCCGACGAGTATTTCAAGCAGAAGCTCGACTTCATCGGCGGCGACAATCTCACGCTGACCTCCAGCCAGCAGGCCACGCTGGAGACCGAGACCCAGCCGTGGGTCGATTATCTGCTCCAAGACAGCGTCGGCGCGACCGTCTTCGGGCTGTATTGGCCCCCCGGTGAGAGTTGCGGCACCGCCGCCGACGTCGCCCACGACATCGCCGAGGTGGTCAACGAGACCGGCGGAAACGGCGGCTCGGTCTGCCAGACCGACATCACCAATACGCTGGCCGGCATCGCCGACGCCACCGCGGGCATCGCCTCCGGGCTGCGCGTCCGCGGCACCGCCGCTCCGCAGACCCTCCAGGTCAAGCACGCCGTGGTGTCCACCGGCAATATCGAGGAGATGGATCGCAGCCGCGAAGACGGCTTCGACTACGACGCCATCGTCAACCGGATCGCCTTCCGCGGGCCCAACCCGCCCCAGACCAACGACCGCGTGGTCATCCCGTATCTGCGCTGGGAGAATTCAGTGACCGGCTGCACCGTCGACGCTGATTGCCCGCAGGAGCAGAAACAAATCTGCGTCGATGGGGAGTGTCTGTGATGGACGGCGAGAGAGTGAGAAAGTGAGAAAGTGAGAAAGTAAGAAAGTGAGAAAGTGAGAAAGTGAGAAAGTGAGAAAGTGAGAGGGCGCAAGTGCCAATAAAAAAGGCCGGCCCGGCTCCGCTATGGAGCCGGGCCGGCCTTTTTCGGTTGTGCACGGCCTTTATTTGGGCGGCCGCACTCGGTGGAGGGGGCGTCAGGGCAGGGTGAAGCCCGGGCGCAGGGTGAACTCGAGGGTGTGGGAGTCGTACTCGCCTCCGACCTCATAGCCGAAGTAATACGTACCGGCCGGCACCGAATAATCTTCGAATTCCCCGCTATACTCGCTCGCGAGTTCCTGGCCTTCGGAGTCATGCAGCGTCAGGTCGTCGTTCTCGTCGTACATGCCACCGGAGAAGATGACCGGCTCGTCGAAGGTCACTTGATAGAAGACGATCTCGCCTTCTTCGTAGGTGCCGTCGTTGGTGTGGACCAGCTCGCCATCGCTGACTGTTCCCAAGTCGATGGGCTCGACGGCCTCGAGCGTGATGGTTTGTGTGGTGCTGTTGCTGAAGTCACCGTTTTCGGCCGATAGGTAGTGCATGCCGCCACCGTCGCGCATGCTGTTGATGTAGTCCTCGGGCTCCCATCCGAAGAGCCCGCCCGCGGAGGTGGCCGGCGCGTCCGCTTCGAGAAGCATCGAGCCGTCGGACCCGTAGAGGATGAAGTCGGTGTCGTTCTCCTGGTCGTTGTCGTGGGAGATGCGCACCCCGTAGCCGTCGGGGATCTCGAAGGAGTAGTACGCGAAGGCGTCCTCGTTGAGGACAATTGGCGAGGAGGTCAGCTCGGAGCCGTCGGGTCCGCGCACGATGACGCCCATCTCCTCGGCCTCGGCGTTGTCGTGGGCGACGGTGACCTTCTGGCCGGCGACTGTGTCGAACGTGGCCGTGATGACCTCGTCCTCCATGAGATCGTTCGGCACTGAGTGCGTCACGGCGTTGTCCGCGTCGACCGTGCCGAGGTCGATGTCGGGGGTGAACGATTCGAGTGTCAGAACATCCTCGTCCATCGTCTCGCCCTGGGAGACCATTTTCACGATATAAGTGCCGTCCTGCGGGGCGCGAAGGCGCGCCGTATCCGCCGAATTATTCGACTGCGGCCAGAAGCTGGAGTCTTCGTGGACCAGCTCACCGGTGGCGGCGTCGCGCACGTACAATTCCATGGGACGGGTGTTCAGGTTGTCGTGCTGGAGGCTGAACATTTGCCCGTCGGTGACGTCCACGCTGAAGTAGCGTGCCTGATTGTTGGTGTAGGCGGTCGGCTCGGTGGTGACCGGGTTGTCCTGCGACGGACTTCCCAGGTCGGTCGGCTCGCTGACCATCGCCTTGACGCGCGTATCCGGCAAGTCGTTGCCGGCGACGACCCTGAGCAAGAAGCGGCCGCCGTTGGGTTCGTAGTGGCTTGCGTATTCGGCCGGTGTCGGAAGGTTCATCGACGGCAGGAAGCCGGTGTCGGTGAGCCGGGCACCGCTGGGGTCGTAGAGCCTGTGGGCGAAGCTGAAGACGTCGACGTCCTGGTCGTCCGAGTCGTCGCCGTCCAAATCGGCAGGCGCGTCGATAGCGCCGGTGAAGACCACTTCTCCATCAGCGTCGGCCAGACCCAGGTCCTGGGCTTCGCCGCCGGTGGCGGGGTCGTTATTCTCGGTCTCTTCGATGTCGGCTTGGCCGGCCAGCTCCTGTGCGGGGCTGACGCAGACGCCGTCGACGATGACGTCACCTTCTTGGCAGGTGGCGTCGGGCAGGCATAGACGGGTGTCCGCGTCGAAGGTGGTGCCCTCGTCGCAGACCTGGTCGGTGGGCACGCAGCGGCCGTCCTCGACGGTGGTGCCTTCGGCGCAGATATCTTCGACTTCTTCAGCGGGGACGCCCTGGCCGTTCTGATCGACGGTGCCGTCGCCGCATTCGAGATCCTCTCCGCCACAAGCCGCCAAAAGCGCTGCGGCTGCGAGGGCGAGGGTGGTTTTTCGAGCATTCGGTACTTCATTTACTTCCCTCTGCTTTGGTGCTGTTGGTTAAGTGCAGTCACGGAAATCTTGTGGTTTACGAGTCGTGCCAGGCCTTTCGTATC
>JBKGZI010000072.1:0-17472 GCA_046545675.1 Persicimonas sp. | reverse complement strand
ACCACGCTATCGAGGCTCTCGCCGGCCTCATTGACCGCGGTGACACGCACATAAACCGGCTCGCAATCAACCAGCGGGATGACCGCCGACGTCGCGTCGGTCTCGATGGGCACCGGGTCGAAGAGCAATCCATCGCGCGAGGTATAGACGCGGTAGCTGTCGGCCTGTGAATTGGTGTAGACCTCGTCGTCGGCGGCCTCCCAACTGACCACCAACTCGCCATCTTGGGCCCGAGCAGAGATGTCTCGGGGCGGCAGCGGCGGCAGTTGGGCGTCGGCTCCGCGAAAGTGGCGAATCATCGCCGCGTGGATGGCGCGCGCGGCGTCTCTTCGAAAGTGCATCTCGCGCAAGAGACGCGCGTCGTAGTCGGTGTCGTGAAAGGCGAGCTCGATAAGAGCGGCCGGGATTGCCATCGGCTCGTCGGCGCCGCGGTTATACTCGTCTTCATACCAGCCGTTTCGAAACGCGCGCAGCTCGCCGAAATTCGAGCCCATGCGCCCGCGGTCGGTCCATTCGGAGTCCCAGCGCGCCCGAATCTGGTCGATGAGCTCCTCGTGGATGGCCGTGCCCCACTCGTCGGTACCCGGAGGGAGTTCGTTTTCGACGAACCCCGGCTCCCAGTTCGACTTCGACACCCACTGGTCGTCGTACCAGGTATAGGTCGAGGTGCCCGAGCCGCCGCCGGCGTTGGTATGCAGCGAAACATAGGCGTCGACGCCGCGGTAGATCGAATAGAGCGGCCGGCCGGACACGTCGCCGACTTTTAGCCAATCGGGCGCGCCCACCCACTCGAGATACGGCACCGAAGCCTCCTCCCAACGCGGCCGGCCCGACGGCTGCCCGTCGCCGCCGGCGACAAATCCGTCACCCGCGCCCACGCGGATGGCGTCGGCGATGACGACCTTCTCGGAATCGCTGCCCTCGTTGCCGAGCTCGACCGAATAGGTCACGCCCGCCCGGAACGGAAACGTGCCGAGGTAGCGCCACAGATTATTGGCGCCCCCGTCGGCGTCGGCGCCGGGCGGGATATTCGGGTAGTCGGCGCGCTCCCAATCCTCGACAAGGAGCTCGGCCTGGCTGAGCGTGCGAGATGTCTGGCCGCCCAGATGATTGACCGTATAGCGGGCGGCGTCGGTGCGATTGGAGCTCGAAAGATAATGCACATAGACCGGATATTCGCCGTTCTGGTCGACCGAAAACTCCCAGCGCGCCTCGGCGCTGGAGGCGTCATCGCCGCTGAGATAAGCGTAGCGATAGGTCCCGCCGAAGCCCTCGCCGGAGCCCGTCTCCCACTCGCCGGTTTCGACGTAGCCGCCGCCTTCGTCGTTATCGACGACCAGCGCGTCCTGGCCGTAGTTGCGCTCGCGCATGGTGACCGCCCGGGCGCCGGAGCGTTCGACCATGTCGAGCAGGTAGTCCATCATCGTCTGATTGGTGTGGATATCCTCGCGCAGCCCGCCCCAGCCGTGGTCGCTGATGCCCCGCTGGAAGGCCCACGCGTCCCGGTCGCCATACCACTGAATGCCGTGTCCGGCGCTCATCCCGATACGCAGCCCGCTCAGCGCACCGTCGCCGGGCACGGCCGTATAGTGCAGCCGCCGGTGGCGCTTATGCGCCCGGTTGATCTCGAACGCTCGGCCGAGCACCTCGGGGGCGAGTTCCTCGCCGACATAGTCGACCTCGTGGTCGTGCTCTTGCTCGGGCGAATAGGCCGGCGGCTCGTCCAAAAGACCGGGATCGGCCTGGGCGAGTTGGGGGGTGAGGATGGCGAGAACGGCGAAGAGCAGGCAGAGCTGCAGTGGGCTGCGCATAGTTCGCGTCGCGGTGGAGTGACTTGTGGGTCAGTGACGCGTGGAAGAGTAGCAGAAGGTGCGCGCACGGCACAATCGGTGCCAGGTCATCTTGGTCTGGATTCAGGGCTGGTGGGGGGGATGAATTTATCGTCGGATCGCTTTAGTAGCCGTAGGGGTCATCGAAAGGCATCTTACCGCAACTCTTTGCCAAACGTCAGGCTCCAAGGCTGGTGGAGCTTTATGAATTTAAGCGTAGGGTTGGGGCGCGCAGCAAAGATTGGGGCGCGCTCGCTCCGTCGACGCCGGCCGCCGCTCCGTCGGCGCCGAACGTGGTCCATGCTGCGACCTCACGGACACGCTACGGCGAAGGACGGAGCCTTCGCGGCGAGGACGGAGCCTGCGCGCCCCAACGTCATCCATCGCGGCGGTTACTTTCTTAAACTTCCAGAAGCCCTGGCACCGGTTAACCCCGCCCCACCCTCCCAACCACAATCCCCACCACCGCCACCACCACACTCGCAAAGATCCCGTACACCGCCGGCACCGCCGGGTTGCCAAACCCGAGCTGGGCCGCACCCGTGTCGAAGAGCAGCGCCACCGGGCTCCAGTCGGCGACCACCGCGTTCAGGTCGACCACCGGATCGCTGAAGATGGCCCAATAATACCAGCCGGTCAGCCCCAGATAGACCGCCAGCGCGAGCACCGCCGCCGGCAGCATCGTCCACTTGGTGAGCCTCGGAAAGAAGATGCCGAACGAGATCGGCACCGCGCATGTGGTCACGATGGCGTAGACGCCGATCTGGCCGAAAATGCCCAGCAGCTCGGGTGGGTGGAGCGCGATGAGAAATGTGACCACGCCCATTGCCACCAGCACGCCCTGGCTGACGTGGTGGGCCAGCTTGGACTGCTCCTCTTCGGTCTTGTCCGCGAGCAGATTGTTCTTGGTCAAATTCAAGAAGAGGTCGTTACCGGCGATGCTCGACAGCGCCACGAGGATGCCGTCGAGGGTGCTCATGCCGGCGGCCAGGAGCACGACCATCACGAAGGCCAACACGCTCGGCGAGAAGGTCTCGGTCAGGTAGACCGTCATGACCAGATCTTGTTTGAACTCGCCATTTGCGCCCATGAAGGCCTCGGGCGGAATCTCCATCATATGCGCATAGATGCCCACCAAGAGCAGCGCGGTGAAGATAACCGACACCGCCAGACACACCCCGATCGACTGCCAGACCTCTTTTTCGCTGTCCAGGTAAAGCGGCTTGATGATGATATGGGGCTGACAGACCAGCGCGAATCCGATCACATACCCGCAGACCCACACCACGAACGGCGTGCCGAATAAGGTGCTGTCGGGGTTGGCGGTCTTGACCAGATTCGGGTCGCTGGCCGCCAGCGTCTCCACGACCGGCGCGATGCCGTCGCCGAAAAAGTGCAACCCGCTGAACACCACCAGCGCTCCGACGATAAACATCAAGACGCCCTGCAGCGTATTCGTATAGGCGTGGGCGTAGGTGCCGCCCAAGAAAATATAGGAGAAGACAAAGCCGATGATGAGCACCAGCGCCTCGACGTTGGTCAGCCCGAGCGTCTTTTGCATCACCAGCGACAGGCCGCCGACGATGAGCACCATGAAGGTGATCGACAGCAGGTTCACCCCGGCGAAGAGCACCTCCATCGTCTTGGAGCCGTAGCGCTGGCCGACCCACTGCGGCAGCGTCAGCGCCTTGGTCGCCTTGCCCACCCGCAAAAAGCCGATGCTCAGCACGATCAGCGCCGTGAAGATACCCAGCCCCGCGGCCACCCCGTAATGCATCAGCGCCGAGACGCCGTGTACGTACACAAAGCCGGGGTTGATCACGAATGTCGCCACCGACGCGATCGACGCCGCCAGCGTCACGCCCACGACCACCGGGTGCATATCGCCCTTGCCCAGCGCGAAGCTGGCCATGTCGTCGGTCTTCTTGTGGCCCATCCAGGCCAGCCCCATCGTGCCGACCAGGTACAACAAGAAAAGGCCCCAGACGAGCGGGTTGTCTGCAATCAAGTCAATGTAGCGCATTCGCTTGTGCCGTTATGCAGTTGCAGTATCTAACTCTCTCACTTTCTTACTCTCTCACTCTCTTACAACGCTTGTGCTATTCAGCCGCTTCAACCGCTTCCGGTCGAACGGCTGCAACGTCCCGCTCTGCCAACCACCCCGAAATCACCGGCCACAAATGCTCCGACGACTTACGCGACACGACCGCGCCGACATGCCCCCCGGGCAGCTCCATGAGCTTCTTATCTTTGGAGCTTATCCGGTCGACGAGCACGCCGGCGCTGTCCAGCGGCACGATATTGTCGTGCTTGAAGGCGATCGCCAGCGTCGGGTTCTCGATGTCCTCGAGCCGGACCGGCCTTCCGGCGAGCGCAAACTCGCCTTTGATGAGCTTATTGTGCTGGTAGAGCTCCTCGATATAGCGCCGGTAGGCCTCGCCGGGGAACGAGACATTGTCATTCGCCCAGGTCTCCTTGGCGACGAAGCCGTCCAGAAATTGGTCGTCCCAGGCGCGGTCGACCAGGTAGACCGTCTTGGACAGGTTCATCGTGGGCCTGAGCAGGTGAAAGGCGCCCTGCATCAGCTGCCAGGGCACGTTTCCGCAGGCCTCGACGATCCCTGCGACGTCGAAGGTCGAGGTCTTCGTCCAGTGTGACAGCAGGCCGTCGTCGTCGAAGGACACCGGCGCGGCCAGCGCGATGTGGCCGGCCAGGTGCTCCTGGTGGGCGGCGGCGTAGATCGTGGTCAGCGTGCCGCCCAGGCAATAGCCCAGCAGGTGCGTCTTGCCGGTCGGCGAGCGCCGGGCGACCTTGCGCACGGCGCGGCCGATATAACCCTCGCAGATATCGTCGAAGCTCAGGTAGCGGTCCTCGTCGGCCGGCGTGCCCCAGTCGATGCAATAGACGTCGTGGCCCTGCTCGACCAACCACTCGGCGAAGCTTCGCCCGGGCATCAGGTCGAGCACGTAGTGGCGGTTGATGAGCGACGGCACCATCAGCAGCGGGGTCTTGTAGGTCGGGCCGGCGTTTCTCGCTCGGTAATGCAACAGCCGCCATTTGTTCTCGCGGTGGACCACGTCGACCGGGGTGCTGCCGATCTCGGGTCGCTTTTCCTTGGCACGCTTTTTGAGCGTCAGGAGGTTTTTGAGTCGTTTGATCATGGCGTGTTGCCTTTTTGTGCGTTGCTGCTGGTCAGCAGCATCTTCTATTTGGGGCGACGTCAAACGGCGACGTCGCAAACTACAATCTGGGGTTGTTCTTAGAAGCGTTTTGGGTTGATGAGGGCTCGTATAACGGGCCTCAAGAAGCGCATATGGTTATAGGAACTAACCCAAATTGTAGTTCGCGCCGCAGTTCAGGCGCCCTAAATAGCGAGCGTTGCTAGTCAGCAGGCCTCCTCAATAGAGCGAACGCCGCTGGTCAGCAGCCCTCCTCAATAAAGCGCCTCGAATTTCTCACCAAACGCCTCATAGACCTTCTTGCGGCGCACCTTCATCGTCGAGGTCAGATAGCCGTTCTCGACGGTCAGCGGCGTGTCGATCACGACGAAGTTCTTGAGCGTCTCGTACCTTGGCAGCTCGTCGTTAGCCGCCTCGACGCGGCCTTTGAGCAGCTCGTAGACGGCGTCTGCACGCTCGTCGGGCGCCACGTTGTTCTCGGCAATCCATGCCTCGATCGCCGCGCGATCAGGCCAGACGCCGCCGGTCAGGTATTTTTTGCCGTCGCCGTAGACCACGACATGCTCGATAAACGGGTCGTCTTTGAATTGAGACTCGATATGGGCCGGCGAGATATTCTTGCCGCCGGCGGTCACCAGAATCTCCTTTTTGCGCCCGACGATCTGCAAAAACCCATCCTCGGTAAAGCGGCCGAGGTCGCCGGTCTGCAGCCAGCCGTCGTCGTCGAAGACGTCGGCGGTGGCCTCTTCATTTTTGTAATAGCCGCCGAAGACGTTGGGGCCCTTGACCAGGATTTCGCCGTCTTCGGCGAGCTTGACGTCGACCGAGGGAAAGGGCTTGCCGACCGAGTCGAAGCGAAAGTCGTCGGGACGGTTCATCGTCACCGTCGGGCTCGCCTCGGTCAGTCCGTAGCCCTCGATGATGAGCTGGCCCTGCTCGAGGAAGAACTCCTTGATCTCGCGCTTGAGACCGGCGCCCCCGGACAGGCAAAATTCGAGGTTTCCGCCGGTGATCTCGGCGAGCTTTTGGCGCTGCTTCTCGGGGGTCTCCTCGTCCATCGCTTTGACGGCGAGCTTCTCCCAAAAGCGAGGGATGCTCATGAAGACCTGTGGCTTGACCTCGGGTAGCTTCTCCAGCACCGAATACGGGTCGCTCATATAGGTCGTAAATCCGAGGATATTGCCCAGGCAGACCTCGCCGAAGCCAAAGACATGGCTCAGCGGCAGCCACCACAGGTCGACAGCGTCCTCGGGGATCATCTCACCCAAGACCTCGATCCAATCGCGGCCGTTGGACACCACATTTTTGTGAGTCAGCGGCACGCCTTTGGGTTTCCCGGTCGTCCCGCTCGTATAGAGCATCAGCCCGGGCTGCTCGAGCGAGACGCTGCTCATGCGCGCCTCGAATTCGCCGGCTTTGGCCTCTTCGAGCGCCTTTCCGACCTCGACGACCTTGTCCCAACTCACCACGCGCTCGGCGACATCACCCCACTCGGGGAGCGTGTCGCTGTCTCCGTTGAGTTCGTTTTCAGTCCGATAGGAATCGAAGACCTCTTCGGCATCGACGTTCGAGCTCAACAGCACGATCTTCTCGACGCTCTCGAAGGCCGCCCAACTCTCGAAGACGTTGGTCAGCAGCTCGGCGGTATCCACGAAGAGGTAGCGCGCCTCGCTGTGGCGGACCACATAGGCCGCCTGCTCGGAGGTGCTCGACGGGTAAATCGGCACCATCACGCCACCGGCGCCCTGGATGGCCAGCGCGCTCGACGCCCACTCGACGCTATTGGGCGCGTAGATCGCCGCGTGGTCGCCCATCTCGATGCCCACGTCCATCAAAAAGAGGCCGCAGCGTCGGATCTGGTCGGCGAACGCGTTCCACGTCATCCCGCTCCAATCCCCGTCCGGGGTGGGCAGCATAAAACGCACACGCGAGCCGCGCTCCTCGAGGCTGTCGAAGACAACCTTCGGGGCGATTTTTTGGTCGTCTAGGTAGGGTGTAATGTCCATGGATGGCTCCGATGTACTGCTTTGGTTACCGTGCCGCCTAACCGCCTAGGCAAGCCTAGGGGCTGGACGGGCGCTGGCTCCGCAGGCGGCAAGCCGCCGCTTCGCGAGTTACTCAGCAGCAGCGTTCTCCTTCTGCGCTTCCAACTCCCAGAGCTGCTCTTCGAGATCCAGGATCTTCGACTCGAGCTTATTGAGCGCATGAAGCGTGCGCTCCTGGTCGTGCTTAGTGGGAAGTCCCAGCTTGCCCCACATGCTAGTCGCGGCTTCTTGCTTCTTAGCGCGCGCCTTCATCACCGCGCCGAGCATCGCCCCGGACGGGCCGAGCACCAGCGGGTTTTTGAGCACCTCCTCCAAAAGATCGGCGGTGGCGTTTTCCCAGGCGTAGAAGCTCTTCTTCCAGGTTTTCCACAACATATTTTCCTCGTAAGATCCGTGGTTTACGTGACGCATCTGCCACTATGAACACAGAAAGTAAGACAGTGAGAAAGTAAGAGAGTAAGAACAGCGAGCCGTTGCTTTATCTAACTCTCTCACTTTCTAACTCTCTCACTCTCTGCAGTATCAAAATCCAAGCCGCCGAACTTCGGCGGCGGTGTTGAAATCTTCGTCGTTCTCGCCGGCCTGACTGGTGGCGCGGGCGACCTCGCCGAAGCATTCGAATAAAAATGACGTCTGTCGGGTGGTGGTTGTCTGGCCGGCGGCCGGCTCGATGGTGACCTTGGTGTGGACCTTGTGGGCCTGCTCGAAGGTCAGATCGGGCAGCACCAGCTCGCCCATCGCGGCGACTTTGACCTCGTAGGTGTCGCGGCCGGCATACGGCGAGCCGCGGAAGGTGCCGTCGGAGACCCGTCCGACCGAGATCCAATCGCGACCGGGTTGCAGCGGAAAGCGATACAGCTCGACCGGCGACTCGTAGGGGAGCAGCGTCTTTCCGGTGGGGCCGTCTTCTTCCCTGGAGGCCACGCCGTGCAGCCGGAGCGCGTCCTCGGTGCGCGAGTAGATGGCCACGGTCGTACCGCCAAGATCGAAGGGCGCGACGAATTGGCCGCCGGGAAAATCGTCGGCGTACCACTTGCCCTCGAGGGGGTCGGCCTCGAGGGTGGCGACCTGGTCGCCGGGCATCTCGTGGGACCAATCCCACAGGTACAAATCACCTCGACGCTCGCCGACCAGATCGACCGGCCGGTGCTCGCCCTCAGGCGAGACCAAGAAGCGCACCGGCACGCCCACCTGCTCGGTGAGCTCGTCGGCGTCGATCTGGCCGTCGAGGTTCGGCACGCAGTCGAGCGGCTCGAGCTCGCTGGCCTGATAGGGCTCGTACTCGGCGGGATTCTCGGGTAGCGGATCCGCACAGCTCACCGCAAACAGCGCAGTACCAAGAGCCAAGAACCAAGAACCAAGAACGCGACCGAACCGCCTAAAGACGCCCAGGTGGCAGCCATAGACGCGTGAAACTAAGACGTCTCGCGTGTTGCGAAAATGGAGCATAATCAAAATCCGTAGATCAGTCGGGCTCGAAACAATTGGGCGGGCGAGGCTGCAAGCCCTTCGTCGGGATTATCGAGCCCGGCTCCGGGAAAGAGCAGCGCGTAGTCAAAGGCCATCATGAATCCGTCGTCGTGCTCGTAATAAAGGCTCGGGTCGAACTCGACCCCCAGATAGTTGGAGCCGCCGGGGGTCGACTCGACGTTGACCGCCCAGGAGGCGGTCGCCGCGGCACGCGCGGTGAAGCTGCCCGGGCCGAGCTCGGCAAAGCGCCAGCTCAAATGCGGGCGCAGATAATAGGCGTCGGTGACCGTGCCGATGATCTCTCGAAAGAGGATCTGGTCGACGTGGTAGTCGGGGTGAAATAAGAAGTTGTTGATCTGGTTGTCGCGCGGCGGGTTGGCCTGCGGGCCCTGGAAATCGCCGGCCTGGGGCTGGTCGCCGTCGAGCCCCAGCGACGAACCGAAGCCCGGTGCTGAATCGCCGCTGGCCACGCCGGCGTTGAAGCCGCCCCCGACACGCGCGTCGTGGGGGCCGAAGTCGCTCTCGAAGGCCAGGCCGTACTGATCGGAGGTGATCGGCTCGTTCATCTCGACCCCCGGGATCGACGAGGGCTGGCCGATCTCTGCCAACAGATAGGCGGCCTCGAGCTCCAGGCGCATCCACGGGTGCTCGAAGCGGAGCCATCCGTCGAAGACCCACGACGAGAAGTCGCGCTCGACGACCTGCCGCGGGCCGAGGTCGACATCGTCGTCGGTGGCCATCCATTCGGCGGGCACGTCATTTTGCTGCCAGCGATACGAGGCGGTCGCGCCGTAGTCGAAGGTCGACAGCCCCGCGTCCAGGCGGCGCTGGCGGCTCAGCGGGCTCGTCCAGCCCATTCCGGCGAAGGTCACCGAATGTACGTCGTCGGATGGATCGAGGTCGAGCGAGCGGTCGTCGACACTGCGCGTGGTCGACGGGCCGGCGTAGGCGACATCGTAGGCGGCCGCCCACAGATGCCCACCCAGCGGCGTGACAAACGCGACCCGGTCGGCCGAGTCGCCGCTATCGCAGCTGGCGCAGTCGCCGCCGTGGGCGAGCATCCCCAACCCCCAATGCGCTCCCATGCGCCCGGCCAGCAGCACACCAAACGGGGTCAAAATCTCGCCATAGGCTCGCTTGAGCTGGAAGGCGCTCGGCGGCGAGTCCTGCGAGTTGGTGGTCAGCGGCGTGCCGTTGGGGGTGCTGCCGAACGCCAGGTTGTCGAGCACGTCCAGGCGCACTTTGACCGCCGCGGTGCCGTCGAGCGTGTACAGCGACAGGTCGGTGCGAAGGCGCATGTCCGCGCCGCTGAGCCACTGCGAGCGCGGGCTCCCCAGCGGCAATGGGTACGCATATTGGCCCGACGGGGTCGGCCCGCGGTCCAGATCGAAATTATAGAAGGACTCGCCGCGGCTTCGAAAATAGCCGTCGATTTCAAAGGCGGTCTCCGGGTGCTCCCGGATATCCTGGCCGGTTCGGGCCAGATCGCTGTCCTGAGCAAATCCAAAGCTCGGCAACAACAACGCAATCAGCACGAACGCGAGCCAACCGGAGCGACGCCGTCCCTGGCGTCGACGTCGACGGCACGGAGGCCGTCGCTCCAATGAAGAGAGTAGCTGTCTCATCGGCGCACCTCCGGAGCCGACAAGAAGCGTTGCAGATCGCGGGTGGACGCGCCGTAGGCCTCGATCATCGGAAAGTGGCCGCAGCGCGGATAAACCGCCAGCTCGGCGTTGGGCAGCTCATTGTGCAACCGCTCGCCCATCTCCAGCGTGGTGATCTTGTCCTCGCGGCCCCACAAAAGCAGCACGGGCTTGTCGATGGTGCGGTAGCGATCCTGCATCTTCTCGAAGCGTTGGCCACGCACCGCGGCAAGCGCAGCGGCGGTCGTTCCCGGCCGCGCCTGCATCTGGCGGGTGTGGTCGACGAGCCCCTGAGTGACGTTGTCCTTGTCGTAGAAGGCCAGCGCGATCTTGTCGTCGGGCCGCTCGTTATAAAACATGCGGAACATCGCCTCTCCGATGCCGCCGGCGCGCGCCCAGATGAAGAACGACGGGAGTTGCTCGGCGAAGACCCACGCGTCGTATAGCGCGAGGCGCTCGACGCGCTCGGGCTTGTCCAGCGTCATCGCCATCGCCACCGACGAGCCCCACGAGTGCGCCACGATGGCCGCCTGGTCGACGCCCCGCTCGTCGAGGAGTTGCCAGACGAGCTGCGCCTGGGCCTCGGGCGAATAATCGCCCTCGGGGCGGCCCGACCAGCCGAAGCCCTTGAGATCGAGGGCGATCACGCGGTGGTTTTCGGCGAGCTTCGGAATGACCGGCTCCCAGGTCTCCAGCGAGGCGGCGAAGCCGTGCAAGAGCACCACCGGCGGGCCCTTCTCGGCCGAGTGGGGGCCGACGTCGACATAGCGCACGCGGGTGTCCTGGACGCGCATGAAGTCGGCGTCCTCGGGCTCTCCGGGCAGCGGTCCGGGCTGGAAGGTCAAACACCCGGGCAACCACATCAGAACGCCCATAACGAAGATGGGGGGATACCATCTCATTGTGCCAACCTCCGCACTTCCGAGGCTCGAGAGAACTCGGGGTCATCTTCGCCTTCCTCGGAGCGAATGGTCGCCACGGTGCCGAAACATTCGGCCACGAAGGTGTAAGTGATCAGCGTCGTCGATGCCCACCACGCCCAGACCGAATCGCGATCGAGCACGGTGCGCACGCGCAGCACCTCGAAGTCACCAAAAGGCGTCTTCATCGTGCCGTGAGCGTCGACCTGCGAGCTATAGGTCTCAGTCGTACCGCTGCCGTTCAGCGAAGAGCCTTCAAAGCGTCCCGAGACCTCCGACTCGCTCTGCCACGAGGTACCCTGCTCGATCGGAAATTGCAGGATCTGGGCGGGGGGATCGTATTGGAGTTCGGTGCGGTCGAAGCCGTCGTCGGCGCTGACGATGCCCTGCATATACAGGCCCTGGTCGTCGACGCCGAAGACGCCAATTTTGTCGCCCGCGCCGCTGAGTTCGGAGACGTAGGTGAGGTCGGGGAATTGCGGCTTGAACCAGGTGCCCTCGGCCGAACGCAGCTCGACGAGCACTCTTCGGTCGCCGGGCAGATCTCCCGACAGGTCCCACACGCGGCTGCCGTCGTCTTGCTCGGTGCCCTGGGTGTCGATCTCGACATCCTCGGCCACTTTGAAGGTCGCGTGCAGGCCCGGCTGCAGCGTGACCTCGCTGCGCTCGACCACGCCGTCGTGGTTGGGCACGCAGGTGGTGGGGCCGGTATCCTCGTCGCCGCCACCGTCGCCTCCGTCGCCGCCACCACCGTCGCTCCCCGCTTCGGCGTCGCGTCCGGCCTCAGCATCGCCGTCGGGCGTACCGTCGGCGTCTGCGCCGGCGTCGTCCGACCCGGCGTCGGCGCCGCCGTCTTCGACCAAAGCGGCGTCCTCGCCGTTATTCGCCGACGGCGCGTAGCCGGGCCCGCAGCCTACGGCCAGCGCGGCCACGAATAAGGAGATGGGTAGAGTTTTCATCGCGTCCCTCGGGGGCGTCTTTGTGCGTTGCAACAATTGAGCGGGAACATAATGAAATGAATGGGGGCCGTCAAGTGGTTATATATGGACAGGGCGTTCGCTGCTTGCGATTGGGACGGCGTAGGCTTAGGATGCGGCATCGCACAATACGGCGGTCGTTTTATTAGGCACATGACGAGCGTCGGCCCTCTCCGAGGGTGCGCCTCGCCGTCGGGCCGGAGGCCCAAGCGGCTGGGCTTACCCCCGGTTATGGTTTGGTCTCTAGCGGGGCGACCGTATGGGCAACTCGATTCATCCGTATGTGCGGCTCTCCGAGGACCGAACCATAACCGTGGGTAAGCCGACGCCGGGCGCGCCGAAGGCGCTCCCGGGGCGGCGCACCCACGGAGAGCCTCAGACACCACAGACGCTCACTACCACCCCACACGACAAACCATGGTCACCATCAAAAAATACAGCAATCGCCGCCTCTACGACACGTCCCAGAGCAGCTATATCACGCTCGAAGATCTGGCCCACAAGATCCGCGGGGGCACCGACGTGCGCGTGGTCGACGCCAAGAGCGACCGCGATCTGACCCAGCAGGTGCTCGCTCAGATCATCCTGGAGAGCCGCGGGGCGGCCAAGCTGCTGCCGGTGCCGCTCTTGATCCGGCTCATCCGCATGGGCGACGACCACCTGGCGGAGTTTTTCGGTCAATTCGTATCCTGGTCGCTCGAGATCTACCTGCGCTTCAAGCAGGGCTACGAGACGGTCTCGCCGTATAATCTCTTCGGCAATTTCGGCCTGGGCGACAACAACCCGCTGGCGCGCATCTTCGGCCAACGCGCCCCGTGGGATACCACCCCGCCCTGGACGGACTATCCCCCCTCCGCCCCCTCCGGCGGCGCGCCCCCGCCCGCTGAGCCGTCGCTTCATCCCCAGCAGGCCTCCCAACAGGACTCCAGCCTTGCGGAGCCCTCCTCGGAGGCCAGCGCCGAGGACGTCGCCGCGATGCGCGAGGAGCTCGACGAGCTCAAGGACCTCATCAAGAAGATGGCCGGCGACGATTGATTTTGTGCGGTGCAACAAATTATTCTTGACAGCTTTGACTTCTGTCCCTAAACCTTGGGGTGTCGGCGGGCAGAAAGTCCGCCTTGATGTAACCACACCGTTATTTATCGAGATATCAGGAGCAGAACCATGGCAGACGAAAAGACTTCGCAGTCGCAAAATGGATTCGGATTCTTCCAGAAGGCCATCGACAGCCACATCGACCGGCTGGACAGCTTCTATAAGCAGGCCAACGAGCTGCAAAAGAAGAGCTTCGAGCAGACCGACCAGGCGCTCGAGAACGCCGCGACGCTCAGCCGCGCGTCGATGAAGTACGCCCAGGAGCTGACCCAGGAGTTCTGGAATATCGGGCTGGAGTCGGCGCGCCGTGGCACGGAGTTTTTTGATCGCAAGGCGTGAGTGAGTAGGTATGGGGCAGGACGCTCCGTCCTGCCCCATACCTACACCGCCTTTCCTGGACCCCTGGACCCCCGGACCCCCGAACCCCTGGCTCCACCATGAACACACCCCCCACCGCCAACGTCGCCCCCACACCCAAAGACACCGTCTTCGAAAACGGCACCGCCAAGCTCTATCATTTTCGCGGCGAGGGCCGCGGCGAGACCAACGGGCTTCCGGTGTTGCTGGTGCCCTCGATGATCAACCGCTGGTATGTGCTCGATCTGCGCCCGGGCGCAAGCCTGGTCGAGGCGCTGGTCGACGCCGGCTTGGACGTGTGGTGTCTGGACTGGGGCATCCCGCAGGACGAGGATCGCTACCTGACCTGGGAAGAGGTCGTCGCGCGGCTCGGGCGTATGGTGCGCCGCGTCAAACGCGAGACCGGCGCCCCCAAGATCGGCGTGCTCGGCTACTGCATGGGCGGCACACTGACCGCGATCTACTCGGCGCTCGAGCCCGAGAATGTCGCCACGCTGGTCAGCCTGACCGCGCCGGTGGACTTCTCGCGCGGCGGACTGCTCAGTGAGTTGGTCGACGAGCGCTGGTTCGACCCCGAGGCGATCACCGCCGGCGGCAACCTGCCCGCCCCGCAGATGCAGACCGGCTTTACGACGCTTCGGCCGACCGGCCAGATCTCCAAATGGGTGCTCTTCGCCGACAAGGCCCATGATCCCGCCTTCATCGAGGGCTTTGGGGCGCTCGAGCAATGGGTGGGCGACAATATCCCGTTTCCCGCCGCGGCTTACGTGACCTATATCCGCGAGCTGTACCAGCAAAACCTGCTGGCCAAAGGGGAACACTACGTGGGCGGCGAGCGCGTCGACCTGGGCCGCATCGACTGCCCGCTGTTGACTGTCACCGCCACCTGCGACACGATCTGCCCGCCCGAGGCGGGCGACGCGCTCAACGAGCGCGTGGGCTCCAAAGAGGTCGAAACCCTCAGCGTCTCCGGCGGCCACGTCGGCGCGGTGGTCGGCAGCAAGGGCCCCAAAGTGCTATACCCGGCCATCGCCGACTGGTTTGCAGACAAGCTCGGCTATACAGTCGACCCGGAACTTGTCGGCCGCGCTCGCATCGCGCTAAACCAAGACGACTACAACCAGATGCGCTCGGTGCTCGCCGAAACCGGCACCGCACCCGCCGTCGGCACAAAAGCCGAAATTCGCCAAAAACTACAAACGTATCTAGAGGGTGCCGTTTAGCCTTTCCCGGACCCCTGGACCCCCGGACCCCTGAACCCCTGATCCCCTGATCCCCTAGGAGTTAAAATGAAGCTCACAGACACAACGATCATCGTCACCGGCGCCGCCAGCGGCATGGGCCGCGCTTTCTCGCTTCTTCTGGCCCAGGACGGCGCCCAGGTCATGGCCTGCGACGTCGACGCCGACGGCCTGGCCTCGCTGGCCGAGGAGTCCGAGGGCGCCATCGCCACGCAGGTCTGCGACGTGACCAGCGAAGACGACGTCGCCGCGCTCATCGAGGCGACCGTCGAGGAATTCGGTGCGGTCAATGGCCTGGTCAACAACGCCGGGATCTTCCGCGACGCGCTGCTGGTCAAGCAGGACCGCGAGACCGGCGAGGTTCGCAAGATGACCCTCGACGAGTGGCAATCGGTCATCGACGTCGATCTGACCGGCCCGTTTTTGTGCACCCGCGAGGTCGCCGCGCACCTCATCGAGTCGGGCGCCGACGCCGGCGTGGTGGTCAATATCAGCTCGGTCAGCCGCCACGGAAACCGCGGCCAGGGCAATTATTCGGCCGCCAAGGCCGGCCTCATCGCCGACACCAAGCTGTGGGCCGAAGAGTTGTCGCGCTACGGCATCCGCGTGGGCGCGGTCGCCCCCGGCTTCGTCGACACCCCTATCTTGCAGGGCATGCCCGAGCGCATGCGCGAGAAGATGACCTCGCAGATCCCGCTCAGGCGAGTGGGCAAGCCCGAGGAGATCTACCAGGCGGTCAAATTCGTCATCGAATGTGATTACTTCACCGGCCGATGCATCGACGTCGACGGTGGCGTGCAGGTCTAATTTCGAGCAATTCGCGCCAGCCCATGCCCATGAGCGCTCAGCGAACCACCGCCGAGCGGTGCCGATACCATGCGGTCACCGCACACCGGGGCGCATATGTCGGCAGCACCTCATGTGGTACCTGGTCGCTGACGAAGACGACCAGCCTCCCGGCCACCGGCTCGACTTCACGCACTTGACCGTCGGCGGTCCAGGCGCGAAGCATGCCGCCGTGGTCGGGTGTCCACCCCTCATTGAGATAACAGATCGCGGTCACCCGCCGATTGACGCTGCCGGGGAAGGCGTCGACGTGGCGCTCGTAGCCGCTCCCAGCGCCCGGATATTGGGCGATCTGGACCTCGAAATAATCCAGCCCCAAATACGCGGTGCGATTGAGCTCGTCTCGGAGCTGCTCGAAGCGGGTGTGAAGCTCCAGCAGATTCGGCGAGGCGTCGTCCGGGTCGAGCCAGCCGATCAGATCACCTCGGACCTGTTCTTCGCGCCGGTAATTGACCCCGCGGCTCACGCCGGCCGGCCGCAGTATTTCACGCGCGGCCAGCGCGTCGATCTCGGCGCGCACCCCGGCGACCAGCGCCTCATCGATGAAGTCGTCGCGCACCAAAAGCGCGCTCTCCCCCAGCCCCCGAACCTCGTCGTCGGTCAGCCCAATGGCCAGGTCGCGTTTTCTGCTCGGCACATTCTTCGGCACACGCTCCATGATCTTGCTCCACTGGATGTTCCGTTCTTGCCAATCCCCTAAAACACCTCCGTCTGTCTACTTACTCCCAGCAAAGGCACCCATTGAGCCGAGGCTTGCCGCCGCCCGGCGGGTGAGCCGATCTTCGAAGGGAAGTCCGGTGACTCTGGCCTCCAGCAAGCTCTCGGATAACAACTCCGAGGCGCGGCCGAGCCGGCCGTCGACGGCTTCGAGCATGCCGCGATTGCGCAGGGAGGCAGCGCGAGCGGCGGGAAATCGATCGGCGAGGTTTTCGAGTCGGCCGACCAGCCTCCGACTATGCGCCAGCGCCCTGGCGCGCTCATAATCGGTCAGGTCGCCAGACTGCCAGCACCTGAAGAACGCCTGCGGCAGGCATTGGTAGATATGATAGATGCCGAAATTGAAGTCGCCGCCGTTGGTCACGACCTCGAAGTCTTCGGCGGCGCGAACCCCCACACGCAATGCAGCTCCGACCTGGCCGAGTTCTGCGAGGACCAAGGCATGCAACGACCGCGTAAAGCCGCGCACGATGAGATGGAAGTGCCCCTCGAGGCGATCGGACAGCGGTTCGATCAGCAGGTGGGCTCGCGCATAGTCGCCGCGCTGGCGCGCGATTAGAGTGGAGAGAAGCCGGGTCCAGGCGCGACCCATACCGTAATCATTGCCGTCGACGATCGTCTCGAGGCGTTTCGTCAGCGCCTCGGCCCGGCTCAGCCGGTCGCGCAGGACTTCGACCATCGCGTGGGTCAGCGTGAGCGTAATCCACCCGATGCGGTCGCCAGCCTCCTCGCTCAACGGGGACGCTCGGTTCAATAAGCTGTCGGTGGCCTGCCACTCTCCGCGTCCGGCGCTGTCGTTGACGAAGACAAGAATCGTGCTGGTGAAATCGACCGGGCGCTGCAGCCCATCACTGAGATTTTCGCGTGCGCGACCCAGATAAAAATTGGCCAACGCGTCCAGCCTCAAATACCGGCAGCCCTCGCCGATTGCGGCGTAGGGCAGCGCATAGTTGTGGCCGTCACCGAGACGGTCGGCCAGATTGGCGAGCATCACCGACAGGACCGCTGAGCGACGGACTTGGCCGCGCTGTGCCAGCGGCCAAATCAGCGCCAGGCCGGTCTCGAGCACCTCGCTGAGCCGGGCTCGCTCGTCAGAGGCGAGGGGCTCGACAAGGCGGGTCTTGGCCATATGCGCAATCTGTCGACCGAACTC
>JBKGZI010000071.1:0-18132 GCA_046545675.1 Persicimonas sp. | reverse complement strand
CACTTGCCTTGCGTCCAGACCTAGGAAGGTCTGGCACCGGAAGGCTACCGCCCGCCGCCGCGGACTTCGTTGCCGGCGCCGCGACCGCCGCGGTCCTCTTGGTCGTTGTTCACGATAAAAACAGACGCTCCGAACGGTCCACATTGGCGCTGGTCGCGCCAGAAGTTCCAGTGGATATAGACCTTGCCGTCGGGGCTGACGATCTCGCCGGGCGGGCTCTTGTGGGGCCCGATGGCGTGGCTGATGGAGATGGCCTCGGCGTCGAACATCATCTCGCCGGAAGAGTCGACGATATTGACCGCGTCGACCTTTCCGGAGTCGGCGTCGATGACGAACTCGAGCTTGCTGTTGAGCCGAGGATTGTTCAGGGGATGACCGCGGGGCATAGTCGAGTCGAGCTGCGGCAGATAGCTCGCCCCCCATCGCTGATGGATCTTGCGGTGAATGCGACTGATATAGCTCGCATAGACGGCTGCCTTGGCGTTGACGCCGGTGTGGTTGCCCGGCTTGACCTCGGTGATGTGATTCTCGAGGCTGGCGCGGACGGCCTTCTCCCGGTCTTTCCAGCCCGACAGCAGCTTCCTGCCGCGCTTTTCGTCTTTGACCTTCCCCTTCAATCGCTCGTCGGTCTCGCCGAAGACCTCCTCGTAGTCATTCGCAGAGGGATCGAAGAGCTTACGAGGGCTGACCTTGCCGGGGTTTTTGCGCACCACCGGCGAATCCTCGGCGCGCTCGCGGGCCTGCGTGGCGCCCTCCTCGGCCTCGGGCTCGGCCTCCTCGGAGGGGGCGCGCTCTTTTTGCGGCTTTGGTGAGGCTTTCTCCCGGCGCGCTCGCTCCTCGGGTCGCTTCTGCTCGGAGACCTCGGAGCGAGCCGCCATCTCCTCGCCTTCGCGCTCGTCGTCCTGCGAGCCGCCGGGTTCTTCGAGCTCTTCGGGGACGTCCTCTCCGGGCAGCACGTTCTCGGTGGTGGTCTCCTCGGCGCGCGTCTGCTCGTCGACCTTATTGGCCTGATCGGAGAGGTAATCGGCCTCCTCCGGATTTTCTTCGTTGGTCTCCTGCTCGACGACCTTGCGGTCGACGTCGATGTCGGGCTCCTCGAGCTCTTTTTCCTCTTCCTCTTCCTCTTCGGGCGGCTCTGGCTCCTCTTGGTCGGGATCGACGGGCTCTTGTTCTTCGGTCTCGACGCGTTCGTCGGGATCGGCCTGCGCCTGCTCGACGGGCTCTTCTTCCTGCTCGACGGTCGTGGTGACCTCGAACTCCTCGTTCTCATCGGGTGGGTCCGGGGCCGTCCACTCGGCGAATTTGGGCGGCAAAAAAACCGCCAGAATGACCAGGTGAACCAAGACAGAGATCCCCACAGCTGCCCACGCTGCCCTTCGTCGATTTGGCCGCTTCTGCTGGCTCATCTTGTCATTGGTTTGGAACGGATGTACAAGCAGGGGTCCAATGCGGACGCCCTTTCACCCTCTGGCAGCATGTGCTGCGTAGACACAAACACGCAATGGTTAAAAAACTGTTCCATGCGCGCTCCTTTTTTCGGCTCGCCGCCCTCGTTGCCTTCGTCCTCGCCGCGACCCTCACGGGTTGCGCGCCGGCGATCGGTGACGAATGCGAGTCCCGCGGCGACTGCCCGTCAGACGCGATCTGCGATGTCACCGTCAGCGGCGGGTACTGCACCGTCCCCAACTGTGAGCTGGGTGGATGCCCGGAGGACTCAGTATGCGTGATCTTTGATCAAGACACCCGGTTTTGTATGGCGATCTGTGAAGACGCTTCCGAATGCCGGGACGGACACGACTGCCGACAGGATAATAACTTCGAGGGCGAACCCTTCGGTTATTGCTATGAGCCGGCCGCAGAGCCGTCAAATAACGATTGATTCGACGAGCCCACTTTGACCCACGGCACCTGCGCGCTGCGCACTCCCACCTGCCATACACTATGATAGCTGTAAAACTAAACACATTCGCCCTGTGAGACTCGGTGAATGTGCGCCCCCTCATCTCGCACAATTGTATGTCGAGCCATCGGCAAGTATCCTAAACGGCGAGATGATCAGCACACGCTATTACAACACGCTCACTGCTGCAGTATTCGTTTGCGGCCTGATTGTTCTGGGCGCGACGGGCTGTTTCGAGGCCTCGTGCACCGAGATCGGCTGCGAGGGCAACCTGCAGTGCAATGAGGAGACCGGCCAATGCGAGGAGGCCGTGCGCTCCTGTGAGCCGGGCGATTGCCCCTCGGGAAAGGTCTGCGAGCCATCCTCGGGCACCTGCCGCTCGGAGGGCGCGCGCTGCGTGGACAATAGTTGCCCTGCCCGGCAGGTGTGTAACGCCCAGACCGGATTCTGTGAGGCCCAGGCCAATTGCCAGGTCGACTCCTGCCATTCTTCAGCCGAACAATGCGATCCGCTCAGCGGCGAGTGCGTGCCCAAGGATTGCGAAGCCGACTCCGAATGCGGCGCCGGCTTTTATTGCTCGACCGACGACCAATGCCGCGCCGGCTGCCGCATCGGCGAGCAGACCTCCTGTCCTCCGGGACAATTTTGCCGCGGCAGCCTCGACGAGGTCGTCGGCCAATGCCGCGAAGAGTGCCAGGCCGACGAGCAATGCCCGATCGGCCAGATCTGCGAGCAATCCCAGAGCGGCTCGTCGTGCGAGCCCGAACCTGCCTGTGACACCGACGATGACTGCCGAGACGTGGGCGTCTGCCAGGAGAGCACCTGCCAGCCCCCCCCCTGCGCCAGCGACGATGACTGCCCCGGAGACGAGGCCTGCGAGCGCGCCACCGGCCAATGCATCGGCGGCAGCTGCGAGGAGGATATCCACGCCCCCAACCAAACACTCGATCAAGCCGCTCAGCTCGCCCCAGGCCGCCACTCGGGGCTGCGGCTATGCGTCGGTAAATCTGATTGGTTTACCATCCCTCTTCGCTCCTCCGATGCGCTGCGACTTCGACTCGAGCACACCTCGAGCGCCGATTTGGATATCTTCGTCTTCGACGAGCACGGCGAGCTTTTGGCTGCCAATCAGCAAACAGGGTCGGTGACTGTGCTCGAGATGATCTCCGAGCGCACCCAGACAGCCGCCATCCAGATTACCTCCTCGAGCACCGACGACGAACTCTACGATCTAGAGATCACCCGAAACTCCGACGGGGCGTTCTGCCGAGACGACACCTCCGAGGAGAACGATCGGCCCTCTGAGGCGGTCGCGCTGCCCACCGACCCCGGCGCGTCCTTCGAGATCTCGCTGGCCATTTGCGGCGCCGACGAGGATTGGTTCATGCTACCGGACCTCGCGGCGACCTCCGGGCTGAGCGTTGCGCGCACCGACGCCGACGACCACATCACGCTCGAGCTATTCGCCCCCGACGGGCAGTCATTCGAACTCGGAGAGCACTCCTGGGACGACGACGAAATCCAACTCGACCGCCTGGGCGCCGCCGGCGACCACCTTGTGCGCGTGCGCTCTCGCTTTGCTCGATCGGATACCTACCGACTACGCACCCGCGTACTCGACCCGCTCGTCTGCGAGGACGCCCGCGCCCACGAGACAGCCGACCAGGCCCTTCAGATCCCGTCCAACTCTGTGCGTTCGCTGCCCTTCTGCCCGCTCGAGGACGCCTGGGAGGTCGACTGGCTCGCCCTCGACCAACCCGACGAGGACACCTTGCTGACCGCGCAGGTCGTACCGGTGGGCGACTTACCCTCGCTCGACGTCGTCCTCTTCGAGCAGACCGACGAAGGCCCCGAGCGCATCAGACGCGCCGCCTTCACCGACGACACCTACCGCCTGCGCGTCCCCGCCGACGACGGAGCCGACTACCTGCTGCGGCTGAGCGCCGACGGCGCCCCCGGCCGCATCATCGACGGGGTCGACTACCAGGTCTTCTACCGCTACGAGCCGTTGGATTGAGCTTTTTCGCCGTTAGCGCCCCGGCGAGGCTTGTCCCGCCGGACGCAGAGCTTGGCAGCTAGCAAAGCGGCCCTGATCTCCCCTTTCCTTTTGCGGCGCGCGCAGCGCGGCGTGCGCATATCGAACGCCCTGCAGGCTCGCGACGCCCTCTATTTGAGGCGCGTATTGACAGCCAAATCGGCCGTCACGGTGCACACCAATCGACTGTTAGGCCAGAAATGGTTCATAGAAGCGGATGCCGGGGGCCGGAAACGGCCCTCACTCACTCCGATTTGTACCTTTCCAAGTACTTCTCCATCTCCCTAAACATCCCGAACCACAGCGCCTGCTCGCGCTCGTCGAGGCCGGCGCGCATGAGCACGCTGCGGATGGTGCGCATGATATGCTCGTTGGACGGCGTCTTGAAGAAGTCGACCTCGGCGAGGACCTTTTCGATATTGTCGAACATATGCTCCATCGTCTCCATGCTCGCCGGCGGGTAGTCACTCTCCGGGCGATGGATGGCGACGTCGGGCTCCTCGACGGCGACGCCCGATGCCTGGCGAAATACCTCCCAGACCATCAGCAAGACCGCCTGGCCCAGGTTTAGCGACGAGTAATCCGGCCGCGTGGGGATGGTCACCACCGAGTGGCAGTGGTCGAGCGCCCGGTTGGGCAGACCGGAGTCCTCGCGGCCGAATAGGTAGGCCACCTTGCCGTCCTCGGCCATCTTCAGCGCCTTGAAACCCGCGCCGCGCGGCTCGGTGAAGATGCGCTCTTGCTTCCTGGGCCGCGCGGTGGTCCCGATGGTGTAGACGCAATCGGCGAACGCCTCTTCGAGGTCGGCGCAGTGCTTCAAATTGGCAATGACGTCGTCGGCCTTGGGCGCGCTGATGCTGATCCGGTGGGGATCGGCCTCCTTCGGGCGCACCAGACGCAGATCGGTGACGCCGAAGTTCTTGCAGGCGCGCACCGCGTTGCCGATATTGATGTCGTCCTGGGGCTCCCACAGGACGATGACGATATTGTCGAGAAGATGCTGGCGATCGGGTGAATCTGTCATGACTGGACTCAAAAAAGCTGAACTACTGAAAAACGAGAAGGCCGCCCCGAAAGAGGCGGCCTTCTGATACATCATTGAGACGTGATCACGCCAGTTGTCGTTACGACATTAGTTGTCGTTACGGCGCTTGGGCTTTCTCAAGAAGGTCGGCACGTCCATCTGCTCTTCTTCGGTCGGCGTCAGGCCGCCGGTCGCCGGCCGAACGCTGCCGCTGGGCGTGCGAATGAAGCTCGCCCGTCGGTCTTCTTGCTTTTCTTCGCGCTCCTGAGCCTCGAAGCTATCGGTGGTGACGTGGCGCCGACGCTTGTCGGAGGGCTCCTCGCCCGGATCGGCCTGGTCAGCTTGTTCGGCTTGGGCCTGATCGTTTCGGCTCTGGCGAGCGGTGCGACGGCCTCCTCTGGCCTGCATCTCGCTGACGTCCGTGGCGATCGGCTTGTCGTCGCCCTGGCGAAAACCGGTGGCGATGACCGTGATCTGGATCTCGTCGCGCATATCCTCTTCGATGACGTTTCCGAAGATGATGTGCGCGTCCTCGTCGGCGGCCGACTCGATGAAGCTGGCGGCCTCGTTGATCTCTTTGAGCGTCAGGTCGTAGCCGCCGGTGATATTGATCAGGATGCCGGTGGCGCCCTCGATGGAGACATCCTCCAGAAGCGGCGAGGAGACGGCCATCTCGGCGGCCTCCAGGGCGCGTCCGGGGCCGCTGGAGCGGCCGGTGCCCATCAGCGCCAGGCCCCTGCTATTCATGATCGTGCGAACATCGGCGAAGTCGACGTTGACCAGGCCGCGCACGGTGATCAGATCGCTGATCCCCTGCACGGCGTGCAACAAGACCTCGTCGGCGCGCTTGAACGCCTCGAGGATCGTGGTGTCCTCCCCGGAGATGGCCAACAGCCGCTGGTTCGGGATCGTGATCAGCGTGTCGACGGCTGCCGACAGGCTCTCGATGCCCGATTCGGCCTGACGTCGACGCCGGCGTCCCTCGAAGTGAAAGGGCTTGGTGACCACTCCCACGGTGAGCGCGCCGAGTTCACGGCCAATATTGGCGATCACGGGGGCCGCACCGGTGCCGGTTCCGCCCCCCATACCCGCCGTCACGAAGACCATGTCGGCGCCGCTGAGCGCCTCCTCGATACGTCCCTGATCCTCGAGAGCCGAGCTGCGGCCCACTTCCGGATTGGCGCCGGCTCCAAGTCCCTTGGTCAGGTTGGCACCCAACTGGACTTTGAGCGGCGCGAGGTTGTTCTCGAGCGCCTGAAGATCGGTATTCGCCGCGATAAATTCGACGTGATCGATCCCTTCAGTGATCATCGTGTTGATGGCGTTGCCCCCGCCTCCGCCGACCCCGATCACCTTGATCTTGGCCGAATCCGGCAGCTGGTCGTCATCGAATTCGAGCATGGTGAAATACCCCGGTGTACAAACAACTCAAGAGGAGAATAGCAACTGATTGCGGAGGTCCTAGGCGCGCTCTTCGCGGCGTGCGGCGAAGATAACACTGGCCCCTCATACCATCAAGCCAGAGTGCAAGAGATTGAGAGTCAGATCCGCCCCCGGAACACCCTTGACAGCTGTTGGAGTTCCTAACTCTCTCACTTTCTCACTCACGTTCTGCATTTAAAACATCTCGGCGAACCACTGGCCGACTCGAGATGCAAATTTGCGGTAAAAACCGCTCTCTTCGGCCGAAAACACCCCACGCTCGGGCTCCTCGGAGCCGTGAAGCACCAGGCCGACGCCGGTGGCAAACTTCGGATTCCTGACCACGTCGACCAGTCCACCGATCCCGTTGGGCACTCCCCGGCGAACCGGCAGGTTGAGGATCTCCTCGGCCAGCTCGGGCATATTCTCCAGGATCGTGGTGCCCCCGGTGATGACCACGCCGCTGGCGATGAGATCTTCGTAGCCCGAGTTTTTGAGCTCGCGGCCCACATAGGCGAAGATCTCCTCGACGCGCGGCTCGATGATCTCGCTGAGGATCTGCCGGCTCAACACGCGCGGCGGGCGTCCGCCCACCGACGGGACCTCGATGGTCTCCTCGGCGGCGACCTCGTCGGTCATCGCGCAGCCATACTTCTGCTTGATCCGCTCGGCCTCGGCCATCGGGGTGCGCAGCCCCACGGCGATGTCGTTGGTCAGGTGGTTTCCCCCGATCGACAACACGGCGGTGTGCACCAGGCTGCCCTGGCTGTAAATGGCGATGTCGGTGGTGCCGCCGCCGACGTCGACCACGGCCACACCGAGCTCCTTTTCGTCTTCGCTGAGCACGGCTTCGGAGCTCGCTAGCTGCTCGAGCACGATGTCTGCGACCTCCAGGCCGCAGGCGTTGGCGCATTTGACGATATTCTGAGCGCTGGTCACCGACGCGGTCACGATGTGGACGTTGGCCTCCAGGCGCACCCCGGTCATCCCGAGCGGCTCTTTGATGCCGTCCTGATCGTCGATGATATACTCCTGGGGGATGACGTGGATGACCTGCCGGTCCATCGGCATGGCCACCGCACGTGCGGCGTCGACCACCCGCGCCAGGTCCTGGCAGCGTACTTCTTTGTCTTTGACCGCGACGATCCCCCGGGAATTAAACCCTTTGACGTGGCCGCCGGCGATGCCGGCATAGACGCGATTGACCTCGCAGCCGGCCATCAACTCGGCCTCCTCGACCGCCTTGGCGATCGAGTTGATTGTGGCGTCGATATTGATGACCACGCCCTTCCTCAGTCCTGTCGAGGGGTGGCTTCCGATTCCGATGACGTCGATGCCCTCCTCGGTGACCTCGCCGATGATGCAGGCGATCTTGGTGGTTCCGATGTCGAGTCCGACGACGATTTCTTCTTTGCGTCCCATGTAGCTCCCTTCCGTGGTAGCGACGGCATGCAGCGGCTGGCACGCTGCATCTGTCTGTTTAAGTTGTAGCGTCCTAATCGGCCCGCTCACCGGTGTCGGCCTTCCGTGGCCGATCTCGGCGTCCGACTGCGACGCGGCTCAAGTCTGAATCCTGATCGATGAGAATATAATCGACCTCCATCGCCCGCTCGACGATGGACTGTTGAACGGCTTCGAGCCGCTCGAGACGCTCCCGGAAGCGCCCTCGACCCAGCCGAATCTCGATGCCCGTGTCGGCCGTGACCAGCGTCAAGCCGAGCACCGAATCGACGTGGACCTCGCTCAACGACTCCCAATCTGAAAGCCCCATCTCGCGATAGGTGCGCACCACATCCATCGCTTCCAAAAACTGCCTTCGGCCCTCGGGTCCTTCGAGCGACGAAGCCTCGAGGCCGGTCAGCAGGGGAAGCGACAAGAGATCGGCGACCGGATCGGCCGCCTCGAGCGTCTTGAATGCCTGCCCATCGGCGTTGACGACGTGGTAGTCGCGGTCGATGAGCAGCGCCACCGGTCGTTGCTCGGTGACGGTCACCGAGACGTGATCGGGGAGTCGACGCTCGACCTCGGCGCTTCGAACCCACGGGTGCGCCTCGATGAGCTGATCGACGCGATCGAGGTCGACATCAAAGATGTTCAACCCACTCAGAAGCCCTGCTTCTTCGAGCAGAGCGTCGCGGTCGACGTGATCGAGCCCGCGCACTTCCACTTCTTCGAGCTGGAAGTACGTGCCGGATACGGTGCGAATATAAGCGTGGAAAATGCCGTAAGGTAAGCCGATGGCGACCGCTAGAAGAAAGACCACCGGCAACGCCCTCTTGCCCAGGGCCCCGAGTCGCTCTGCGAGCGATTTCAGGCGCTGGCCGAGCGGGCGTCGGCGTCGGTTTTTCGAGCGGAAATCAAACATCAACTTCATCCATGAAGCTACGACTAGCTCTCATCCTTGAGAGCCCACACATACACGACTTAGAGCGGCCGGGCCGCCCACCGAGCGGGCCGGAGCCCGCCGGGCGCTCACTCCTCGCTCCAATCGGTCCGATAGGAGGCTGAGGCGAGCATCAACTCGGTAAATTCTTCGAAACTAATGCCGTGGTGCTCGGCCAATTTGGGCACCAGGCTGGTCGGGGTCATCCCGGGGATCGTGTTCACCTCCAGGGCGTATAACTCCAGCCCACCTTCGGTCGTCTTCGCTTTGAAATCGACCCGAGCGACACCTTCGCAGCCGACGGCGTTGTAGGCGTCTCGGCCCAACGTTTCAAGCCTTGATTTGAGGCCCCCATCCGCGATGGTTTCATAGCGGGTTTCGGAGGATTCATACTTGGCTTTGAAATCGTAAAACTCTTCTCCGGGCACCACTTCGATCGAGCCCAGACACTCCGAATCGAAGAAGCCCACGGTATATTCGGGACCGTCGAGAAATTCTTCGATCAAGATCGCGGTCGAACCCGCCTGAACCTCGCGCTCCCACAGCGCTTCGAGCGCCTCGGCGAAGTCGGGCTCCTCGCGGCACAGATAGACGCCGACGCTGCTCCCCTCGTCGTTGGGCTTGGCGACCACCGGCAGGTCGACGCCGGCGTCGTCGAGCTGGGCCAAGATGGCCTCGAAGTCGAGCGGGCCGGTCCCATCGAGGGTCACGCTGCGCGGTGTAGGCACGCCGGCCTCGTGCATGACCGCTTTGGCGCGCGTCTTGTCCATGGCCAGCGCCGAGGCGAGCACCCCGCTGCCGGTATATCGGACGCCCATCGCCTCCAAGAAGCCCTGCAGCACGCCGTTCTCACCGGCGCCGCCGTGCAGGCCCAAAAGAACCGCCGCGGGGCGCTGCTCGGCGAGTCGATCGAGATCTTCGGGGACATCGAAGACCTGCGTATCGTAGCCGAGGCTCTGCAGCGCCCGGGCGAAGCCTCGGCCGGTCGTCAGGCTGATCTCGCGCTCCGAGGACGTCCCCCCGGTCACCACGCCGACCTTCTGGCCCCTGAACCGCGTCTTGTCGATATGCTCTAGCATCCTTGCTCTTCCCACTGACGCTCGAATTGGCGCAATCTCTCGTGACCGTCGAATCCGACGAACCTCACCTCGGGGCGAAGCTCGATGCCGAACCGTTTGCGAACCCTGCATCGGGCCAGGGCCATCAGCCTCAAAAAATCCTCGGCTGTGGCGTCGTTTTCATTGATGAAGAAGTTGGCGTGAAGCGGGCTGACCCGCGCGCCGCCAATGGCCTTTCCTTTTAATCCGACTTCTTCAATCACCCGTCCGGCCCAGTCGCCCTCGGGGTTTGCGAACGTGCTCCCGACACTGGCCAGCTTATACGGCTGGGTGCGGTTTCGCCTCGCCTTATCGCGTCGGACCGCCTCCCTGGCGGCGTCGACATCGCCTCTTTGAACTCGTATGCGGCCACCGATGACGATCGCCTCGGCTGGCAGCTTCGAGTGGCGATAGGACAGCGAGAGATCCTCGACATCGAGGGTGTGTCTGACAAGTCCGCCGCCTTCTGGCACCGCCACATCGGCGTCGATGAGCACCTCGGAGAGTTCGCATTCTTTGGTGCCCGCGTTCAACGCGACCGCGCCGCCGAAGGTGCCGGGAATCAGCGCCAAAAACTCGGCGCCGACATAGCCGGCCTTATGCGAGGCGCGAACGACATGGGCGTTGATCGCCCCGGCGCCGATATGCATCTGCGCCGTATCGTCGTCCATCGGCTCGATGTGCCGATCGGCGAGTTCACCGCCGAGGCGCATCACGATGCCGCCAATTCCCTCGTCCGGAAAAAGTGTGTTGCTTCCCAGACCGACCACGGACAACTCGAGCCCTTCGGCGCGCGCTATCTCGACGAGCCTTCCCAGCTCGTCGGCCGTCTCGACCTCGGCCCAAACCGCCGCCGGCCCGCCCACTCGAAGTGAACAATGACTCGACAGTGGCTCGTTGAACCGAAGCCGCGATTCCATGCCCTCGGCCGCCTTTAACTCCAGGAGGCTTTCGCCTGGCTGGAAATTGACAGAATCTGTCATCAGCTACCGATAGCGAGGGTGGCAATGAACGTCACTTTTCTCCGGCGTCTGTGCTCAAGACATAAGTCAGGATACATCATAAACAGCGCCCTGCAAGCGTCCTTCGCGGGCCTTAAATTAAACCCGAAAGCTTTATATCTCGACCACTTACGCCATAAACATCATGTAGAACTTGGGCGTTTGGGCGGGTTGTTCAAGTGGATTCTTGGCGGGCGCTGAACAGCCATGAAGTGACACCTGAAACCCCTCGCCCCACCCCAAAGTCTTACTTGCACAATTCGCGGTATGAGCGGAGGCACACCTCAGCGAGCCATCATCTCGATGCAACGCTTGGCGACTTCCTCGGCTGCCTCGGGCCGACCGAGCTTGCGAGCCTTCTCGGAGAGGTTCTCCAGGGAGATCGGGTTTCGGATGAGCCCTGCGACCAATCGGGTCGCGCGCTGGGCGCCGATCTGGGCGTCGGGGATCGTGATACCGGCGCCGGCCTCGGCGATCTGACGGGCGTTCGCGCTCTGGTGATCGTCGGCCGCGTGGGGAAACGGCACGTAGACGGCGGGAATGCCGAGCACGAGCACCTCGGCGATGGTCGAGGCGCCGGCCCGGCAGACAAGCAAGTCGCACCAGTCATAGGCTTCGGCCATATCATCGATGAATTCGACGACCTCGGCCTGCCCGGCAAACTCGTCGTATCGACCGTCGACCTCGTCGAGGCGGCCCTGGCCGCATTGGTGGCGCACGACGACAGTGTCGGCGATATCTCCCAGCGCGCACAGCGCCCCGGGCAGCTCGCTATTGAAGCTCGCCGCCCCGCCACTGCCGCCGATGATCAGGATATGGAATGCGTCGCCCTCCTGCGGAGCCCGATATTCGAACTCCTCGGCCATCTCCAACAGGTCCCGACGGATCGGATTGCCGACGACTTCGCAGTCGACCGCGGAAAAGTATTCCGCGCTGGCCTCGAAGGTCAAAAACGCGCGGTCGACGACTTTGCCCAGCAGCTTATTGGTCATGCCCGGCACCGAGTTCTGCTCCATGAGCGCACTCGGCACCCCGCGCACGGAGGCGAGCATCGTAAACGGTCCGGCGGCATAACCGCCCACGCTGACCACGAGCGCCGGGTTGAGGCGCTTGAAGACGCCCAACGATTGCAGCCCGCTGAACGGAAGCCGGCTCAAGCCCTTGAGCCATCCCGCGGTGCCTCCTCCCTTGAGCATGGGGACGTCGACCAGTTCGAGCCGGTAGCCCAGCTCCGGGATCACGCGCGCCTCAATGCCGCGCTCGGTGCCCACGAAGGCGACATCGATAGACGAGTCGAGGGCCTGGATCGCCTCGGCGACGGCTACACCAGGGAAGAGATGCCCCCCTGTGCCGCCGCCGGCGATGACCACACGATTATCTCGTTTTTTGGCTCCAAAGAGCGCCATGGAGTGGGCCCCTGCACGGGTTTAGTCATCTCGAAGATCATCACGTCGCTTCAATATCCGCCGCTTCTTTCGCTTCCAGCGTTTGTTCTCTCGGCGCGCCTCACGTTCTTCGCGGCCCAATTCCCAGTGGTCGGGCTCGTTTCGCGAGATATTCAGCAGCACGCCGACCGCGAATAGGCTCATGAGCATCGAACTGCCGCCAAAGCTGACAAACGGCAGCGTCAGACCTTTATTGGGCAGCAGGCCGGTGACCACGCAGAGGTTGGCGACCGCCTGCAGGCCGATGAGCGCGGTCAATCCAAAGGCGAGGTGCCGGCCGAAGGCGTCGCGCGCCTCGAAGGCGATGCGCGTTCCGCGCCACAACAATATCACGAACAGGGCGACCAAAAAGATCACGCCCACCAGGCCGAGCTCCTCGGCAACGATGGTGCCGATGAAGTCATTCCAAAGCTCGGGCACATAACCGAGCTTTCCGGTGCCATTTCCAAGCCCGCGCCCGGTCAGCCCGCCCGAGCCGATTGAGATGAGCGACTCGCTGATCTGATAGCCGATGCCGTCGCGGTAGCTAAAGGGATCTCGGAAGGCCAACAGCCGCTCCATGCGGTACTCACGGCTGGTGATCGCAAAATAGGCGAGCACACCACCGGCGACCACGAAGCCGCCCAAATAGACCAGTCTCGCCCCGCTGGTGAACAGCAGCGTGCCCATCATGATCAGCAAGATGACGGACGTGCCGAAGTCCGGCTGGAGCATGAGCAGCAGCACGAATAGCCCAATGACGGTCAGGTGCGGGATGAAGGCGACGCTGAATTTGCCCATCTGGTCGCCCTTCTTGCTGACCGAGTAGGCCATAAAGATCAGCGCGCTGATCTTGGCGACCTCGGCCGGCTGGAAGCTCATCCCGCCCAGGCTAAACCAGCGCTGAGCGCCGTTTTGGATCGTGCCGATGCCCGGAATCAACACGAGCACGAGCAGCAAGACGGTCCCCCCGAGGATCGGGTAGACCAGACGCTTGTACCAGCGATAATCGAGGCGAAGCGCTCCGAACATCAGCACCACACCCAGGGCGACCTTTTGAAGTTGGCTTTTGACCAGATAGAGGTGGTCGCCGAATTTATCGGCAGCCATCACGCCGCTCGCCGAATAGAGCATCACCAGCCCGAAACCGAGCAGCAAAAAGATGACCGCCAAAAGCCACACGTCCCAGTTGGTGCCCTGGTCGGCCTCGGCCGACTGTTTTGGCCGCTGATTGGCCAAGCTGGTCAGGATGTCCGTACTCATCTTCGGCCCTCCGTGGCCAATACTATACCTCTTCGGTGCCAGGGCATCCTGCCCTGATGACCAGACCTGAGAGGTCTGGCACCGATAACTGTTCAACGAAGCTTGAGCGAGGCCAAAGCAATCAAGTTCAATAGTATCGCAATAATCCAAAATCGCACGATAATCTTTGGCTCCGGCCAACCCTTCATCTCGAAATGGTGGTGGATGGGCGCCATACGGAACACCCGCTTGCCGGTCAATTTATAGCTGGTCGTCTGGGTGATGACGCTGATCGCTTCGACCAGAAAGATGCCGAAGATGATCGTCGACAGCAGTTCGTGCTTGGTGACCACTGCCAGCGTGCCCAGCGCGCCGCCCAGCGACAAACTACCGACGTCTCCCATAAAGACCTGAGCGGGGAAGGAATTATACCAGAGGAATCCCACGCCGGCGCCGATGATCGAGGCGCAGAAGATCGCCAACTCCTGGGCGCCGTCGACCTTGGGGACCATCAGATACTTGGCCAAGTCGAACCTGCGGAACTCGGTGACGCCGTTGACGACCTCCTCATAGCCAAGCACCGTCGCCGAGCTGTAGGCGAGCACCAAAAAGGTACCTGCAGCGACGATCACCGGCCCGATCGCGAGTCCGTCGAGGCCGTCTGTCAGATTGACCGCGTTGGCGGTCCCGACGATCACAAGCAGCGCAAACGGCACATAAATCGCCAGCGGCAACTCGAGGGCAAATTTCTCCGTGCTCACAAACGGTAGATACAGGCTCGTCGAGTAGTCGAAGACCTCGAAGTTGAACATGACGAGCATCGCGCCCAACGCCACGGCGAATTCGATGAGCAACCGAACCTTGCCGGAGACCCCGGCGGTCGATTTCTCGGTGAGCTTCATATAGTCGTCGAAGAACCCCACCACCCCGAAGATCACCGTGATCGCCAACACCACGGCGACATACGGGTTGGTCAAATCCGCCCACAGAAGCGTCGAGGCGACCACGGCGAATAAGATGAGCACGCCGCCCATCGTCGGGGTTCCGGCCTTACTGAGGTGGCTCTCCGGACCATCGTCGCGGATCACCTGGCCGATCTGCTTGAGCTGCAACTTGCGGATAAACCACGGGTATAAGACCAGGCTGATCAACAGCGAAGTAATCATCGCTGCGACGGTTCGGAAGCTGACGTACCGGAAGACGTTCAGCGGGCCAAACTCGTCTTTGAGCCAGAAAAAGAGTTCAAAAAGCATGACGGGGTCCTAACAGGCGACGTCGGACAAAAAGTATATGGCGTTCAATTGTTTGGAGCGTTTTCGGCCCGATATTTTTCGGCTTTTTGCTCCAGAAGGTCAACCACTCTTTCGAGGCGAGCGCCGCGGCTCGCCTTCAAAAATACGAACGCCGACTCGCGCTTAGCGAGCCATTCGGCGACCGCTTCGACGGTGTCGAAGGCGGACACGACCAGCTCGTCGGCGGCGCGCTCCCTTGCAGCGTCGGCCATCTTGCGGGCATATGGGCCCACCGCGACAAAGCCGTCGAGTTGTGCGTTGGCCGCCAGGACCGCTGCGACCTCGCGGTGCCACCTCTCGGCGGCATCTCCGAGCTCGAGCATCTCACCGATGACCGCGATGCGCACGCGCTCTGAGGGGTCGGGCGTCTGCATAAAGGCATCAAAGGAGGCTTTGACGCTCGATGGATTTGCGTTGTAGGCGTCGTCGACGAGGCGAAGCCTGTCGACCTCGACCTCTCGCCAACGCCCCTGGGGCAGCGACAGCGTCGAGAGCCGGGCGCTGCACTCGGCTGAGTTCGGCTCGAGTCCGCGGGCCAACAACGTCGCGAGGCTCACCGCCGCGTTTAACCCATTGTGGACACCGGGCAGCGACAGGTCGACCTCCCACGCCTCCTCACCTCGGGCGATGCGAACACGCTGCCCACTGCGATACCCACTGCGCTCGCCCGAATCAGCGACCTGCTCCTCGATGGACTCGACCCGCAGGTCTGCGTCGGCCTCGACGCCGACGGTGATGACCGCGCCGGGAAAATCCGCGGCGACGAGGTTGTCGCGCTCGGCGTGCGGCACGATGGCCGTGGTGTGGGCGTCGGCGCCCTCGAAGATCTCTGATTTCGCCCGTCGAATCCCATCGACCGAGCCAAACCCCTCGACGTGGGCGACGCCGATCGAGGTGATGATGCGCTCCGTGCCTGGCGCGAGCCCCACCAGATGAGATATCTCACCGGCGGCGTTAGCGCCCATCTCGAGCACCAGATGCTCGCAGCCCTCGGGGATCGCGCACAAAACCAGCGGCACGCCGATATGATTGTTGAGGTTTCCGGGCGTCGCAAAGACCTCGCCATGGGCCTGCCACAACGAGGCGAGCATCTCCTTGACGGTGGTCTTGCCGTTCGAGCCGGTCACGTTGATCGTGTGCAGCCCCGCCGCGGTCGCCTCGCGCCAGATGGCGCGGCCGAGCGCGGTGAGCGCGGCGAGTGTGTCGTCGACGACGATGAGAGCCAGGTCAGTGTCGAGATCCTCCGCGCGATCGACGATCGCCGCGACCGCCCCGGCCTCTTCGGCCTGGTCGATGAAGTCGTGCGCGTCGAAGTTCTCGCCGCGAAGCGCCACGAATAGCTCTCCGGGGCCAATCGCGCGGGTGTCGGTGGAGACTGCCGTCGGACGGACCCCGGCGGCGGCCGTGTCGACGAGCTGGCCGGCGGTCGCCTCGGCGATTCGTGCCAGCTCCCAGCTCGCGATGCGTTTATCGGCTCGTTTCGCGCTGGGTCTTGTTCCAGATGAGGCCATGGCGTCTCTCTTCAGGTGCTCGAAGCTTCCAGACTCGGGCCGCGCGAAGCCAGCGCCGCTCGAGCCCGCTCCACATCGTCGAACGGCAGCCGCTCTCCGTTGATCTCCTGATAGGCCTCGTGGCCCTTTCCAGCGATGAGGATCACGTCGTCCTCGTCGGCCTGCGCGATCGTCTCGGCGATGGCCCGTCCGCGATCGACCTGCGTCCAAATGGACGCTGATCGGGCCAATGAGTCGTCACGGAGCTGCTCGGCGTCGAGCTCGCCGAGGGTTTGTGAGATGATCTCGCGCGGGTCCTCGGTGCGCGGATTATCCGAGGTCACCACCACCACATCGGCGCCGTCGGCGGCCGCACGGCCCATTTCGCTGCGTTTGTGACGATCGCGGTCGCCGCCGCAACCAAAGACGACGATCACACGGCCTCCAGTCAGCGGACGCACCGTGCGCAACGCCGTCTCGATGGCGTCGGGCGTGTGTGCGTAGTCGACGAACACGGTCGGCCCGCTCTCAAACTCGACGCGCTGCATCCGCCCGGGCACACAGCCGAGCTGCGAAAAGCCCCTCTGGATCGCCTCGATCGAGACACCGACCGCGCGGGCTGCGACAGCGGCACCCAGGGCATTGGAGACGTTAAAGAGCCCTAATAGTGGAATCTCGAGCTCGAAGTCCTCCTCGGGCCCGACCACGCAAAACCGCGATCCCCACAATCCCTGCTCGATATCAGTGGCCCGATGATCCGCGGGCGAGTGCAGGCCAAAACTCGCACAGCGCACCCCACGGCCGACGGTGCGCTGTGCGAGCCACCGGCCTGCCGCGTCGTCGACGTTGATGACCGCCACGGGTTGCTTGCCGGCCGACCACGACGCCGGCAAAAGCTCGGTAAATAGCCGCGCCTTTGCCTGCCGATAGGTGCCCATATCGCCGTGGAAGTCGAGGTGCTCGCTGGTCAGGTTCGTGAAGATCGCCGCGTCGAAATGCGTGCCGCAGAGCCGGTGCGTGGCGAGCCCGTGGCTCGACACCTCCATGGCGACCGAATCGACACCATCGTCGCGCATTCGAGCCAAGAGCCGCTGGACGACCAGGCTCTCGGGGGTCGTGTTGACCGCCGGCTCTTCGTGGCCGCCCCAACGATAGCCGATCGTCCCCAACAGTCCGGTGTTGCGCTCCTCGGCGCGAAAGAGCGACTCGAGCATCCAGCTCGTCGTGGTCTTACCGTTGGTGCCGGTGACCCCGACCACACATAATTGGCGGGACGGCCGGCCAAAAAAGACCTCCGCGAGCGAGCCGAGGACCCGTCGGGTGTCCTCGGCGACCAAAACCGGCCGACCCACGTCCACCGGGAGCCGATCCTCATCGACCAGCACCGCACAGGCACCGGCCCGGACGGCGGGCTCGATAAAATCGTGACCGTCCGCGCTCGCCCCTTTGAGTGCGATAAAGAGCGTCCCCGGGGCGACCTCGCGGGAGTCGAATGCCAAATCGGACACCTCGACCGCTTCGAGGCCCGCCTCTTCGGTGGAGACAGGCTCGATCTGGTCGAGCTGGTCAATGAGCGCGGTGAGTTTCATCAGTGTCGACGCTGAAGTAACGGTCGAACCATAAACGTAGATCGACGCAAGGTTTATTGCACTGAGCCGGCCGAGGGCTCATCGGAGATCAGGGCGCCGCCGGTCGCCGGCGATAGCGCCAAGTGGAATGATTCGCCCTCACCCAGCGGCTGGCCGGGGGCCGGCGATTGCGAGACCACCCTGCCCCAGCCGTCGATCTCGGGCAAGACGCCAAAGTCCTGGGCTCGTTGGAC
>JBKGZI010000070.1:0-18160 GCA_046545675.1 Persicimonas sp. | reverse complement strand
ATCAATGATGATGCGGCCCTGGTTGATGCGCGCGATGTCGAGCAGGTCGTCGACGTGGTGTTTGAGCTGGTCGATCTGGCGCAAGATGAGATCGGAGGCCCAGCCGACGCGGTCTGGCTCGGGGGCGTCGGCCTCGAGTTGGAGCAGCTCGGCGGCGTGGGCGATGGGGGCCAACGGGTTGCGAAGCTCGTGGCCCAACATGGCCAAGAAGATGTCTTTTCGCTCATTTTCGCGCTCGACGGCCATGCGCATCTCGACTTGCTCGGTGACGTCGTAGGCGAATGCCGCCACGCCTTGAGTGACGCCATCGGGATCGCGGTAAGGCAAATAGGCGAAGGTGACGTAGCGCCTGCCCTTCTCGTTGTCGAGTTCGAGGGGGACCTCCGTGGCGAAGAATCGCTCGCCGGTTTCGTAGACCTCGTCGAGCCGGTCGAAGATCGGTTGCATACCCGGCTCGGGGAAGGCCTCGCGAACCGGCAGGCCGAGCAGCGGGCGGTCGCCGATGAGGTCGAAGAGCGCTGGATTATTGAGCGTGTAGACGTGGTCGGGCCCCTCTAGCAGCGAGATAGCCACCGGCGCCTGCATGAAGAGCTGTTCGTATTGACGACGGATACGCTCGTGGGTGGCCTCGCGCAGGGCGGCCTCGGCGAATTGGGTCTGCACGCGGGCCATGAACTCCCGGGCCGACACCGGCCCGCCGATGACGTCGTCGGCCCCGGCCTCGAAGGCTGCTCGATAGCGTCGGCCGTCGGTCTGGTCGACGCGGGCCAGGATGGGGATGGTGGTGGCTTCCTTGACGTCGGAGATGAAACTCAGCCCGCACCGGTCGGGAAGGCGCGTCGCCGCGACCACCACCTCCGGGGAGAAACGCTCGAGCACGTCGAAGGCCTCGGCTCCGGTCGCCACGGACTCGACCTCCCAGTGGGTCGCGAACGCCGACGCCAGATGGGCGCGCCAGCCCTCGTCGGGCTCGACCAGCAGCACGGTGCGCCGGTCGTCTTCGCTCGATTCCTGCCCGGAACGCTGCGCGTGGATATAGCGCTCGCGCATCACGAAGTCGGTGGCCTCTTCGATGCGCAGCAGGATCGAGTTCACCTCGCCGTCATCATTGATGAGGGGCAGCAGCGATGGGCTCCAATAGCGCTCGAAGGTCTGGTCGGGAGCGCCCGGGTCGGGCAAGTCGTACCGATAGGCCGCCAACGAGTGCGGCTTGCCCTCCCGCAGCACCTTCTCGAGGGCCCCACGCATCAGGAATTGCTCGTTGGATGTCGGCTCGCCGCCGTCATCCGGAAAGAGCTCGAAGAGGCCGCGCCCGATGACCTCTTGTCGGCCCAACATCACCAGGTCCAGATAAGCGTCGCTCGCAGCCAGGAGCGTATATCGCGGTGCATCGGCGCCGATCAGAACATAGCGCTCCGGCGTCACCTCGAAGAGCTTCTGAAAGTCGACAAAAGCAGGCTCGTCAACGGGTTGATTGCTCACTGCTGGAGTCTTAGAAGGCGCCATGATGGCTCCGGTTTGTGGAAGGACACGAGGTCCATCGGATAGAAGAAACGACTACTCTGACACAGCTATTTCGTGGATTGGCTATCCCTTGGCGACTGCACGCGAGACCCTTTCGCTCTCAGTAACCTTCCATATTCCAATAAGAATCGGCCGGTCCATAGCCCGACGTCGGATAGATAAAAAACGATTTGGATCTCTGCGAGCGTGGCTAAGCTTAATTACGCAGTCTCGAACCACATTCAAACCAGGAGGGAGACGTGACCACACAGCAGCGGACCAGCCAGCAAACCACTCGTCATCAAGGCCAGACGACCAACGCGCGGCGCAAGACCTCGATTGGCCACCAAGTCTCGCGACTTCCATCGGACTTCTTCGTCTGGGCGGCGCTCGGCTCGGTCGCCGGTTCATTTTACCTGCGCATGCAAGGCGAACAGGACAAGAGCCTCTTTGTGGGCCAGTGGGCGCCGACGTTCTTGGCGTTCGGCGTCTATGACAAGATCATTCGCCGGCTCGACCTCGGAAGCTGACCATCGCGCCCGCCTCATACACCTAACACACCAAGCCCCGGCCGCCTCCAGAGCTGCCGGGGCTTCACGCTATCGCCCTCCCCGCTTCGACTCAGTAGACCTTCCAAAACCCCAGTGAAAACCGGCCGTCGGTGGCGCCGTCGTCGCGCCAGGCGACGTGGTAGAAGAGGTTGAGCTGGAAGTTGTCGAGCAATTGAATATGCAGGCCGGGCCCGCCGGAGGCGTAATACGCCAGGAACTCGTCGCGCGTCTGCCGCTCGTGCAGCCTGGCGGCGGCCCCGGAGGCGGAGAGGCCGGCTTTGACCAGGTCGTCGTGAATCGAGAGGCGAAACTCCGAGCCCACGGCGAGGAGATTGCGAGCAAAGTCGTGCTCACCGGGCACCGCGCGCACAACCTGCGAGGCGATGGGGTCCTCGTCATACCACTCGATGCCGCCGCCCAAAAAGCTGAAGAAATTCGAGCGTAAAAAGAGGTCGTGGGCGCCATGCGCCCATGCCTTTTGGTAGTCGCCCTCGATGCGATTCCACAGCCCCTCGTCGACCGAGCGCATCTCGACGACCGCCTCGAAGAGGTGGAGCTCGTCGCGGCGAAACCCGATGCGGCCGATCAGCCACTCGAAGCCTACCTCGCCGACCACATAGCGCCGCGCCTGCTCGACGACGAAGCTCGGCGTGGCCTCGCCACGCTGCAGGCCCAGCATATCGTCGTAGCCGTAGCCGAGCCCCGGCGAGATCACCAGGTTGGTGCGCGGCTCGAAGCCGACGAAGAAGACGACGTCCGATTGAAGGTACAGATACGAGTCCAGATCGAGGCTGTCGCGCTCGAGGCTCTCCAAGCTGGCGTCGAGGTTGACCGCCGGGCGCACCGACTCATCGAACAGTTCGGGAGTGGCATAAAAGAGCCCGGCCTCGGCGTGGGTGAAGAGATCCTCGCTCAGCCCCCCCAACGCTAGCTCGGCGCGGTAGCGATCGGCGAAAAAGAAGAGGTCCGTGTCGGCGTAGCCCACCGAGCCCTCCAGACCGTAAGGGCCGATCAAGCTCGCCCCGAAGTCGAAGCCGCTGCCCCATTCCTCGCCGACGGCGGTGACCCGAAGCGAATAGCGGCCGCCGGCGTCGCGCCAGATCGCTTCGGCGTCGTCGACGTCGGATTGCAGCGCCGCGATGAGTCGCCGCCTCAGATGCGGAGTCTGCGCGTCTCGCTCATCGGGCTCGACGACCAGATCGACCTCGACGCGGCGCAGGTTGTGCTCGGCGCGCAGCCGCTCCAACTGACGCTCGACGTGGATGCGATTGTAGACCTCCTCGGGCAATTCGAACTCGAGCTGCATGCGAGCGGTCTGGGCGGTGCCGGCGCCCGCAAAGAACACTCGTTCGAGGCGGCCCTCGTCGACGAAGATCCACAGCTCGCCGCCGTAAGCGAAGGCCTCGACGCGGGCCAATTCGAAGCCGGTCTCGTTGAGATAGGTGCGCAGGCGCCGGCCGGCGGCCTCGGCGAGTTCGGCGCTCGCTCGGGGAGGATCGGCGGAGGCGATCACCTCGTCGACGGCGCGCTCGAGCACCGGGTCGAGCAGCAGGCGGTTGCCTACGATATGTACCTCGAGGCTCGAGGTGGACGGGTCGGGGGCGCCCTGCCCCACTGCAATCGCCGGCACAACGAACGCGCATATCAGTGCCACGGCGCCGAGAATACGGCGCACCGTTCGCAATTTAAATGGCTGCGGCATCTCGCTCCCCCTCGACAGCCGGCGGCAGACTCCTTCAAGCTAAACATAGTCTCGCGGCGCCGAGGAGAACCCTGCGTATCGACTGCCGCGACGGCCCCCTCGGGCTTCGCTGGCCTGCGCCGCAAACGTGCTTAACTTCCCGTCGGCGACCATCTAAGTTTAGTCACGTGCAGTCAGCAGTAACCCGCGGAGCTCGACGATGTTTCCCTACGATAAGCGACCAGGACGCTCTTCCCAGCGCCACGTGCCCATGCATGTGGCCCGACAGCTCGCCGAGCAGCGCGACAAGCTGGCCGAACAGGTGCATCAGCTCCAACGCGAGCGCGACCAGCTCGCCGCCGCACACCGCACACTCGAAGCCCGCAACGAGACCCTCGACGCTCGCGCCCGGCAGGCCGAGCAGTTGGCCGGCGATTTGCGCGCCCAGCTCGACCAGCGGGCACAGGCCCAACGTGAACAAGACCAGCGAGCCAAAGACCAGCGTGAACGAGATCGCTCCGAGGCGCTGCAGCCCGTCTCCAAGGCCGCGCCCGCCGAGTCCACCGAAGCAGCCGAGTCGGCCGAGACGATCGAGCGTCTCAACCGGCGGATCGATGAATTGTTGGGAGACCTCGAGCGCGTCCGGGGCAAAGCCTCGCAGGCCTCGGTCAAGGCTGCCCGCCAGGAGAAAGTCCGCCTGGTCAGCGGCCTCGGCGACGTCCTCGACTCCATCGAGCGCGGCCTGAGCCTCGACGCCACCGGCGCCTGGAGGCAGGGCCTCGAGGCTATCTACCGTCAGCTCACCTCCTTTTTGCGCGCCGAAGGCGTCCACCTCATCGGCGAGCCGGGCGAACCGCTCGATCCGCGGCTGCACGAGGCCACCGGGGTGGTCGAGGCGACCGATTTCGAGTCGGGGCTCGTCGCGAGAGTCGACCGCCACGGCCTACAACTCGACGACGGCACCGTCGTGCGCCCCGCCCAGGTCGCCGTGGCGCGCTCCCGCCAATGATATAGATCACCTCGGGCACCCAATCCTCGTGTTAGTGAAGTGGGGTAGTCAGGTCTTCGCGCAGGCGGAGCCCGTCACCCGATCTATCGCTTCGAGGAGCCCCGAAATGACCGAACCAAAGATCTATTGGCAAGATATTGCTTCGATGAGCGCAGGCATTTGGTTGATGCTCACCTTGGCCGTGGGTATCAGCACCGGGTCCGTGCTGGGCGCTTGGCTGGCCTACGGAGGCGGAGCGGTGATCGCCGCGCTCTCCGCCGGTGGATTCAAGGACAACGCGCCGCTGCTATCCGGGTTGACCGCCGTCGCCGGGCTTATCGTCGTCGCCGCGCCCTGGCTGGCCGGCATCACCGGCGACGCGCTGGCGACCTGGTCACTGGTCGCCGGCGGCGCCGTCACGGTGGTCTGCTCGTCGTGGAGCACCGCCGCCAAGCGCGCCGTCGCCGAGAACGCCCCCGCCCCGCAACTTGCGCCGGCCGAATAACTCGCAATATCTGCCGTGCACGCCCCGAGCCAGCTGCTGGCTCGGGGCTTTTTTGTTATTCCTCACCGATGCCGTCGGCCTCGATTGAGCTACGGCGTGGTCGGCGGCGCCACGTCGTCGCGCTCGACCTTATTGCGCCAACGCTCCAGCACGTCGCCGGCGACGTCCCGGCCGCCGATGCCAAAGGCGATCGCGGCGGCGACGGCGATGGCGCCGATGAAGAAGGCAAACGCCAGAGTGATGATCTCGTTGGCCAGGCCCATCTGGCGAAGCGCCATCGCGCCGGCCAACACCAAGATGGCCGCGCGGGTCAATTGGCCGAGCACTTTGGAGTGCTCGAAGTCGCCGGCGGTGACCACCCGGGCGGCCCAATTGCCCAGCCACAGGCCGACGGCGAAGATCAGCAGGCCCATCAAGATTTGGCCGCCGAAGACGATGAAGTCTGCGACCAGCGCCTCGAGGGTGCCAAAGCCCATCAGTCGCAGGGCGGCCAACACGCCGAATAAGAGGATCGCGATGAACGCCAGCGAGCCGACGATGCTCGACGGCGTCGTGGAGAGCTCCTCGGCCTCTGAGCGCTCGATGTCCCTGCGCGGACGCTCGGTGACCTCTCCGCCCTCGCCTTCAGCACGGGATCGGCGCTCGTAGACGGCCGGCCCGGAAGCTTCCGTGCCCGCTCCCACAGTGGACGTGCGCTCGGGGGACAACCCGATGCGCTTGCCGAAGCGATCAAAACCCGCCCTGGCGAGCCCCTGAGTGACCAGAACGCGCACCAAGCGGCCGATGACGTAGGCGGCGGCGACGATGATCGCCGCTCCGAATACCGCCGGCAGCGCCACCAGGATGTCGTTGATCATCTCGGAGACCGGCGCCAGGAGGCCTTCCAGGGCCAGCACATCGAGGATCAACGGCAAGAAGAGCACCAGCACGATCCAATACGCCGCCGTCGACACGGTCTTCGTCAGCGACGGCTCGTTGGGCCTGCGCGCCTGGCCCTTGGTCAGACGCTCGTCGACGCGGGCCTTTTCCATCCCCTTGCGCGTCAAAAAGCGCACGCCCCTGGCGACCAACCACGCCACCACGACCAACAAAAGGGCTGCGAGTAGCCTGGGCAGAAAAGCGATGAGTTCGTTCAGTGCCTGTTCCATAAGCGCCTCTTATTGCTCGATGCTTGATTGCCAGATCAGGGATTAGCCTTGCTGACCGTCGCCTCATATACCTATGCGTCGATGACAGCCCCTCTGAGGCTGCCCCAATGAACTTAGGCGCATACAGACCCAACACAACACACTGAAAACATTACACTTTTCCAAACCCCAACAATTAGCGACGCCAGGTACGGTGGGCGAGCCAGGTGGCCGCGAAGATGGCCAGACCGACCAATGGGTAGACGCTCTCCAGGGTCAGGCCGTCGTCGCCGGCCACGGCCCGGTAGATGCTCGCGCCGATGACCACGACGCTGATCAGCAAGAAGATCAGCGGGGTCCACGGATAGAGGGTCGCCTGGTAGGGAGCGTCGGGGCCGTCGCGGCGCCGGATGCGAAATAGCGCGACTACCGTCAGCGCGCTCATCAGCAACATGGCGATGCTGGTCAGCTCCAGCAGGATCTCGAAGGTTCCGGTTAGCACCAATACGACCGCCAGGGCTGCCTGCAGCCACAGGGCTCGGTCGGGAGTCTCGAATCGCTCGTTGAGCCGTCCCATCGCCGCGACCAGCGCGCCCCGGCGGGCCATCGCCCAGCCGACGCGGCCCCCGGCGAGGATGGTCGCGTTGAGCGAGCCGACCAGGGCCACGGCGATCAGCGCGGTGACCGCGTAGGCGGTTTTCGGGCCTCCGGCGGCCTCGGCGGTGGCCGTGCCGGCCTCGATGGCCCCCTGCACGCCTTCGACGCCGAGGACGAAGATAAAGCAGCCCGCGAGCAACAGGTATAATACGGTGATCAACGCCGTGCCGCCGAGCAGCGACACCGGCACGGTCGAGCCCGGCTCCTTCAACTCGCCGCCGACGTAGGCGATGGCGTTCCAGCCCGCGTAGGCGAAGTACACCGCCAGCACCGCTCGCCCGAAGCCCACCACCGGCGAGGACTGCGCGCCGGCCTCGAAGGCGGCCGCCGGCGCGGCGGAGCTCGTCGCGAAGATGACCACCGCGCCCACGGCGAGCACGACCACCGGGACGGCGGTCAGCGCGATCTGCGCGCGCGTCGATAGCCGGGTGCCGAGCACATTCAGCCCGGTCAGGCCGGCGAGCAGCCCGATCCCGATCGCCCGCGCCACGGTCAGCTCGATGGGGCCGGCCGACCACAGTATGCGCCCCGGGTCCAGGTCGACGACCGGCGCCAGGAGAACCGGCAGTTGGAACTCCGCCAGCGGCACCGCCATCGTCGCCACCGAGCCGGTGAACACCCCGACAAAGAGCAGCCAGCCGGCCGCGAACGAGACCGACTCGCCGAAGGCCTCCCCCAAAAAGACATAGTCGCCGCCTGCCTGAGGAAACCGCGTGCCCAACTCGGCGTAGGCCACCGACCCGCAAAAGGCGATCAACCCGCCGACCAACCAGACCAATAAATAGCCGCTCACCGACGGCAGATGGGTCGCCACCTGAGGCGGGGTCAAAAAGATGCCGATGCCCAACATCGAGCCGACCACGATGGCCAAGCCGCCCACAGGGCCGATCACCCGGGGCTGCTGTGCGTCGGCGGACGTAGCGGGGTCTGCGTGTTGACTCATGCGTGCTTGGCTCCTGACGAGGATATCTTCATTCAACTGACCGCCGTTCAACCCGAAGCATTGCCTGCGGGCGACGCGCGTATAGGTTGTGCAAACAAACTAAGGAGGTAAAGATGATTTTGAAATGTCCGAATTGTAGTCAGAAGAATCGCGTCCCCGCCGAACGCGTCACCCAGACGGCCAAATGTGGCAATTGTGGCGAGTCGATCACCGCCACGGGCCAGCCGGTGGCGGTCAACGAGAGCGCCTTCCAGGACCTCGTCGACAACTCGCCGATCCCGGTTGTCGTCGATTTCTGGGCGCCCTGGTGCGGCCCGTGCCGCGCGGTCGCCCCCGAGGTCGAAAAGCTCGCCAAGCGCTTCGAAGGCCAGGTCGTGGTCGCCAAGCTCGACACCCAAAAACACCCGACCGTCGCCCAGCGCGAGGGCGTGCGCGGCATCCCGATGTTCGCGCTGTACAAAGACGGCGAGCGCGCCGCCACCCAGACCGGCATGATGAGCGCCGACCAACTCGCCAGCGGGCTGGGGTTGTAGAGGCGCGACCAGCCTGTGCCCCACATCGATTGTCCATTCAGACGTCCTTCCCCCGCCCCTGAGAAGCCTTGACGAAACGGGCGAAGTCAGTAATCTGCCAGTACAATACCTGTACTTTATTGGGGGCGACCCAACTTCCGCTTTCAGCCGTAGCGCCTTCTATTGCTTGAGACCGTTTAGTTGGGACCGGCTGATAGTTATCTGTGAGGAGAATGAGTAAATGTATTTGACACCTATGAGAAGACTTTCGACTCCGCTGGTCGCTTTATTGTTGACGGCTGCGCTCGCCTTTGCCGGATGCGGCGGTGATGACACGGCGGAATCCAATAACAACGGCAATAATCCCCTGGTAGACGCAGGACCTGATGCCACCGACGACGGCGGCGGCGATGACGACGGCGGCGATTGCACCGAGACCAACGATGGCGTCGAGATTTGCGACGGCATCGATAACGACTGCGACGGCGAGATCGACGAGGACGCCGAGGATGCGACGACGTACTACCCGGACGAAGACGGCGACGGTTTTGGCGATGACGACGGCGCCGTCGAGGCGTGTGAGCAGCCCGAGGGCATGATCGAGGTCGGCGGCGATTGCGACGACACCGACGAGACAATTAATCCGGACGCCGACGAAGTCTGCGACGGAGTCGACAACGACTGCGACGGCGACACGGACACGACCGACGTCGTCGCGCAGGATTGCGCCAATCAAGACGGCGTTTGCAGCGGCGCACAGACGGCAACCTGCGACAACGGAAGCTACGCGACCTGCGGCGCCGACGACTTCGGCTCGGACTATCTCGACAGCGACGACGAAGCGTGGACGTGCGACGGACTCGACAACGACTGCGACGGCACCGCCGACGAAGTCTGCTGTGGCACCGCCGGCAATAACGCCGAGCCGCCGTCGACCACACTCGGCGACGGCAACGACTACACCTACTTGGACGACTTCGGCCCCTCGCAGCCGACGGTGATCGACGCGGCGAGCGGCGCACCTGACGGGGCCACTTCGCTGGTCGCCTGGGACGAAAGCCAGACCTCGGTTGCCGCACAGCATATCGACGAAAATGGCGAGCCGGTGGGCACCAAGTACTCCACATCGGCCAGCGACGTCACTGCAGCCACCGTCGTCGCCACCGCGCAGGGCTACGACCTTATCTGGGGCGAGGCCACTGAGCCCACCCAGGACGAAGATGCTCATAACCGAATCAGAGTCCAACCGCTGACCACCGACTTGTCGACGAGCGGCTCGGCGGTGACGCTCTTCGACGATACAGATGAGTTCAAGACACTCACCACGCTGACCGCCGCTTATCACGACCGCGGCGTCCTCATCGGCCACACCGCGACGTCGCTGGGCCCGCACGGCTCGGCGCTACTGTACCGCATCGACGATCGTTCCAACTCGGCGGAACCGCTCGACCTGGGCGGCGGCGGCCTCTTCGGCCGAGTCTATATGCGCGCCATCTCCACGGACTCCGGGCTCCTCCTGACGTGGTTCACCAACGGAGGGACGAGCAACGACCCGAAGCTCCAGGGCAAGCTGTACTCGTCGACCGGCGTCGCCAACGGCTCGTTCGAGGTCTCCTATACCTCCCAAGACGACGGGCAATACGACCTCTTCCAGACCGCCGACGACGAGATTATGGTCGTCTTCCCCGAGGCCCGAGGCACCAACAACGCCCTGGTCGCGGCGACCATCGACACCTCGAGCGGCTCCAAGCTCGACGAGGTCGACCTGACCAGCTCCTCGGCCAACCACATCTCGCCCTCGATGGTCGGTCGCGACACCGACGGCGACGGCTTCCCCGACGAAACCACCGTCGTCTGGGTCGTCGAGAGCACCACGGGCACGACCCTGGTCGGCTCGTCCTTCGACGCGCAAAACCCCGCCGAGATGGACTCCAACTCGGTCATCGCCCCGAACGTCACCGACCTCGACAACTCCGACATCGTGGCCACCGGCCCCGGCGCTGTCGCGGTCTGGCAGACGCGTAATACCGACGACGTCAAGACAGCTGCCCTGAGCTACCAGGGCCCCGGCATCTGCCAATGATGCCGACGCTCCTGACGTCGACCAAGGCCTGTCGTTAGACAGGCCAGCCCCCCGAACCCACCCCGCCGCAAGGGACGGATTCGGGGGGCTTTTTTGTGTCCGTAATGGGGGCTCGTGGCTCGAAACGCCCCAACCCCCTAGACAACAACCCCAAAGCCCCAACCTTCACAGTGACGCAAAACCCAACCCCCCAAACCAGGGAGCCGTCACGATGGCCCAAAAACTCGAGAACAAAACGATCGCCATGCTCGTCACCAACGGATTCGAGCAGGTCGAGCTCGAAGAGCCCATGAAGGCGCTGCGCCAAGAAGGCGCCAACGCCGTGCTCGTCTCGCCGGAGTCGGGCGAGGTCAAGGCCTGGCAGCACGATCACTGGGGCGACACCTTCGAGGTCGACAAGACCTTGAGCGAGGTCAACGCCGACCAATTCGACGGCCTGCTCATCCCCGGCGGCGTGATGAGCCCCGACCATCTGCGCCAAAACTCCGAGGCCGTCCAATTCGTCCGCGCCTTCTTCGACGACCACAAGCCGGTGGCCTCCATCTGCCACGGGCCCTGGATGCTCGTCGAGGCCGACGTGGTGCGCGGCCGGAAGCTGACCTCCTACGGCTCGATCAAGACCGACCTCAAAAACGCCGGCGCCGACTGGGTCGACCAAGAGGTCGTCGTCGACAGCGGCCTGGTCACCAGCCGCAACCCCGGCGACCTCGACGCGTTTTGCTCCAAGATGGTCGAGGAATTCTGCGAGGGCAAACACGAGCAGCAAACCGCCTCCAAGCAGCCCCCGTCGGGCCGCGAGCGCGGCCGACCGCGGGCGTAGCCGTCGGACGTGCGAGGTCGAGCGTTGACCCTATAAAACCACGCACGCCGTGTACATAATGGACGGTTCCGTAGCGTGGCCGATGTGCGGTCGTGGAGGGTTGTTTGGAGAATCGAGTACACCGCCTACCATCCGGCGCGAACCATCAGGCGGGTGCCGAATAATGGCTTGTCGACGACGTCGACGATCCTGGAGAGGTAGCCGGCCGGATTGACGCCGCCGTAGAACTCCAGGTTGACGCCCATGGCGCGGCCGACCGCGCCCAGGGATGCACCGGCGACGACGCCGCCGACGTTGGTTCGCCCGGTCTCACGTTCGAGGTGCGCGCTGTTGAATAGGCTCGCCTCGACGAAGGCGCCGGCCTCGGCACCCACGAGGAATTTTGTGGTCTCACCGGCGAAGATCTCGAACTCTGGGTAGAACGGATGGCTCCAGTCGACCTCGGCGCGGCCGAGGACGCTGCGAAGGCGGACCGGCTCGGCGCTGAGCTCCAAGCTGGTCTCCACGAAGGACAGCGGCTGGTAGCGCGCGCCCATATTGGCGATATAGGTATCCTCGTAGCCGATATAGCCGCCACTGGCGAGCGCCTGGAGGCCGCTGACGCCGGTGGGGATGGCGGCTGCGCGCAGAACGCCGACGTCGACGCTGCCGGCCAAGCCGAAGATAAAATCGGTCGACAGCCGCCACTTGGGGATCGATGCGCTCAGATACCAGTCGGCCTCACCGACCGTGTTGACCTGAACGGAGGTCGACGTCTCGACGTCGCCTTCGTCGGTGGTCCTGGTGCCGATATGGGAGCGGCGCCTGGCATCGGAGACCCCGCCGACCGTCGCGCCGAACCACTCGGTGATTTGGACGTATACACCCCAGAAGAGCTGGCCGTAGCCGATGGTGTCGTCATCGAAGACCACGTCGCCCTCCTCGTCGCGGCGCAGATCGTCCGGAGCGAGGCCGTCGCCGGCCTCGAAGAGCATCAGCCGGACGTTGACGTCCCACTGGCGATTCCGGGTCTCCAATGCAAAGCCGTTCCACCCACCGTTAAGCTGAGCGGTCTTTTCGCCCGACGGCGTACAGAGCGTGTAGTCGCTGAATTTATAATTGTCGCCCAGCCAGGTAAATTGCGTGCTCCATCCGATCTCGTCGCCGCCGTCTTCGAGCCACCGATACAGCCTGTCGAAGCGGGCATCGAGCGAGTCTCGGTAGCCGGCGAAGTCGAGCTGGAAGCTGCGCGCGCGCCGGGCGCGCGCCAGCGCGTCGAAGGCCTCCGATTGGCACTCCTGAGCCTGCACTCGCTCCGGCATGATCACGACCGGCAGGGCGAAGAGCAGGCAAAGACCCAAAAGTAACCATCGGGTATGCATGGCGTGCCTTCCTCAATGAGCTGAGCCCAGTGCTCCGTGGCCTTGCGCCCGGGTTAGGGCCAACGCGCTACCGCGCACATCCAGCACCCCAACACCGCATGCGGATTCAACTGGACGCCTGGCTGTCGTCATCGCTGTCGAATTCATCGAGCTCGGGCCGCTCGCTGACGTCGGGCTCGGGATGGCTCAAGATGACGTTTTCGACCACCATGCCGGTCGTGTCCTCGATGCCGCGATGCAGGGCGGCCTTGACCGCCAGATGCGCGCTGATCGGGGCGGTCATGAACAAAAAGAGCGTGATCAGAATCTCGTTGAACGAAAGCGTGTCCTGAATGGTCGCCGCGTAGAGGACCGACGCCCCCAGGACCAACCCGATGCCCAGGGTGGTCGACTTGGTCGGGCCGTGCAGGCGCATATAAAAATCGGGAAGCTTGGCCAGGCCGAGCGAGCCGATTAAGGCAAAGGCAGCGCCGGTGACCAGCATAAATGACAGAATGGCCTCGATAATCATAGCTATCTTCCTTCGGTTCGGCTCATTCGACGATATTGCCGCGAAGCAGGTATTTGCACAGCGCGACGGTGCCCACAAAGCCCATCATGGCAATCAACAGCGCCGCCTCGAAGTATAACGGACTGGCCAAATACAGGCCGAGCAGGATCAACAGTGCGATGGTGTTGATATACATGGTGTCCAGCGCCACGATGCGATCGACAAGATCGGGGCCCTGGATCATGCGCCACATATTGAGAACGAGCGCCGCGGTGATCAACCCAAACGCGATATAGGTCGCAATCTCTAACATCACGCGAACATCTCCTTGAGGGGAGCCTCATAGCGGCTCTTGATACGCTCGATCTCCTCGTCGGGGTTGGGGCAATCGAGGCTGTGAACCAACAGGGTCTTGTTGTCGCCGCTGAGGTTCGAGGACACCGTACCCGGGGTAAGCGAGATGGTACTCGCCAGGATGGTGATGGCGTAGGGGTGGTCGACCTCGAGCGGGATTTCAAGCCAGGTGGGCTGCAGACGCTTGGATGGGCCGAGGATGAGCCGGGCGACCACAAGATTGGCCACGACGATGTCGAAGGCCACCACCCACAGATAACGCAACATCGCCCCGATACTGTCGAGCGCGGGCGCTTCGGGCCAAAAATCGCGAAATAGCCAGGGCACGCCAACGGCGAGCACCGCCCCCAGAAGCATCGCTCCCACGCTCAGGCTTCCGGAGGCGAGCAGCCAGGTCGCCCACAACACGAGGCTGAACACCGGGCGCGGCAGCACCCACTCTCTCAGCGTTCTCGGTTCGTCAACGGTCTCGGTCATCGGCTTACTCACTCCAGGCTAGTCACAATGGCGACGCAAGAAGAGCGCCTGCGAAGGCTCAACGATTGGGGAAGACGCCTTCGATATAATTGGACGGGTCCACGAGTTGCTCGGCGGCCGCGGAGGTAAATTCAGTCAGCGGCCCGGCCAAAATCGTCATCGCCCCGATCACCGCAATCATGGCTACCACCGGCACCACTCGCCCGACGGCCTTAGGCGGCTGTTGGGTATCATCCGCAGCCCCCTCGGCGGACTGATGTCGCCAGAAAATGGCGATGCCGGCCTGGGCCAGCGTGAGCACAGCCAAGAGGCTGGTGGCGATGACCACTCCCCAGACCCAAAAGCCACGGGGCTGATCGACGGCCGCCTCGAGGATGAGCGCCTTGCCCAAAAAGCCCGACAGCGGCGGCAAGCCGGCCACGGCGATGGAAATGATGAAGAATAACACGCCCAACAGCGACCACTGACGAAGCCGCGGGCCGGCCTGTAGCCGGCCTGCGAGGTCACCGCGCTGGCTGGCGATGATACCGGCGAGCAAAAAGAGCCCGGCCGACGCGATCGTGCTGTGCGAAAGGTAATAGAGTCCGGCGGCGATGGCCTCGGCGCTAAATAGGCCGATGGCCGCCAACATCGTGCCCAGCGAGGCCACGATGAGGTAAGCGACGGTACGCCCGAGTTCCTTGCTCGCCAAGGCGCCCAGCGCGCCGAGCACGAGCGTGAACAGCGCGATCGGCACGATGAACGGCTCGGCGAGGTCGGCCGCCACACCTGCGTCGGGGCCGAAGAACAACGTCGTGGTGCGCAAGATCGCATACACGCCCACCTTGGTCAGAATAGCGAAGATCGCCGCCACCGGGGCGCTGGCGGCGCTGTAGACGTTCGGAAGCCACATATACAGCGGGACCATCGCCGCTTTGAGGGCGAAGACCACCAATAAGAGCGCCCCCGCGGCCTGCAAAAAGGCGGTATCGCTGGCGGGAAGCTCGGCGATGCCCACCGCCATATCGGCCATATTCAGTGTCCCGGTCAGCCCGTACATCATCGCGATACTCAGGACAAATAAGCCCGAGCCGACCAGGTTGAGGATCACATAGTGGACACCGGCCTGCAGGCGCTGTCGGTTGCGGTCGTGTAAGAGCAGCGCATAGGAGGCGAGCAGCAAGACCTCGAAGAAGACAAAGAGGTTGAAGAGGTCGCCGGTCAAAAACGCCCCGTTGATCCCCAGGACCTGCATCTGGATGAGGAAATGAAAATGCTTGCCGCGTGCGTCTTGCCCCCGCGTGGCGAAGAGGATCGCCAGCAAAGAGACCACCGCGGTCAGCACCACCAGCAGAGAGCTGAGTCGATCCAGGACCAGCGAAATCCCGAACGGCGCGGGCCAATCGCCCATATGATAGGCCAGCACGGCCCCTTCGTCGGCCAGAGCGACCAGGGCGATCGCGCCGCCCAGCGTGGCGAGGCTGGTCACAACGCTCAGAGCGCGCTGCACGCCCAGGCGCCCCCAGCCTCCCAGCGCGACCAAGATCGCTCCGACCAAAGGAATCAGGATGGGTAAGGCGATCAAATGATTCACGACTCGGGCTCCTCACCGTCGAGATGATCGGTTTCAAGCTCGGAATACGAGGTGATCGCCAACACCAGGACGAACGCGGTCATCGCAAATCCGATGACGATGGCCGTCAGCACCAGCGCCTGGGGTAAGGGATCGGTGTAGGTCGCACCCTCGACGCCCTTCTGGATGATCGGCGCCCCGTCGAGGGTGATCCGACCCATGGCGAATAGGAAAAGATTGACCGCATAGGCAAAGAGGGCCAGCCCCAGGATGACCGGAAACGTGCGTGCGCGCAGCATCAGGTAGATCCCCGAGGCGACGAGCACTCCGACGGCGATGGCGATTAAGGCTTCCATGGCGAACTCTCCTTGCTGTGGGGGCTTTCGCCGGGGTCGGCCGCCCCTCCCAGGCGCCCCAGCCGGCCCAAGATGACCATCATCGAGCCGATGACGGCAAAGTACACGCCCAGGTCGAAGACCATGGCCGAGGCCAGGTGGGTTTTTCCGACGAGAGGAATGTCCACGTAGCCGTGCCAGGTGCTCAAGAAGGGCAAATCGAAGACCAGGGCCGCCGCACCGGTGACCACCGCCAGTGCCACCCCGAAGATGGCCATGCGCTGGAAATTGATCCGTGCGCGCTTCTCGGTCCAGACCACACCGCTGGCAAATTCCTGCATGACCAGCGCCACGGTGGCCACCAGGCCTCCGATGAAGCCTCCGCCGGGCAGATTGTGGCCGCGCAGCATGATGAAGATGGACATCAAGATCACCATCGACAACAGCGGGCGGGTAAACGAGGTGAGCATCACCGGGAAGGCGTCGGAGGCTCGCCCTCTGACATCGCGCGTCTCCTCGATGACCAGGCCGTCGAGGAGCATGAACACCCCCAAAGCCGCGATGCCGAGCACCGAGACCTCGAGCATGGTGTCGAATCCTCGAAAGTCGACCAAAATGACATTGACCACGTTCGTTCCGCCGCCTCCCGGATAAGATTGCTCCACATGCCAATCCGAGATGCTCTCCAGCGGACGAGTGATAATCCCCCAGGTGAGCAGCGCCGCGCCCCCGCCACCGAATAACGCCAGGCCGAGGTCGCGCAATCGTCGATTCGTCGAACACTCTGGGGGCGTACCCCGCGGCAGCATATACAGGGCGAGCAACAAAAGCAGGATGGTCACCACCTCGACCGACAACTGGGTCATCGCCAGGTCCGGGGCGGACATGCGCACGAAGATCAGCGCGGTGACCAGCCCCACGGTGCTCATCAAGATCACGGCCAAAAAGCGGCTTCGGTGACAGAGAACCGTCGCCAGCGCTCCGGTCACCAAAATGACCATGATCACTGCGCTGACCCCATCGATGGGAGTGACCAACTCGCCTCCGCCCGGCCAGCCGTGCTCCCAGAAGGGAAGAAACATGACCAGCATCGCAAAGCCGAGCAAAGACGCGATATAACGCTGCAGCGAGCCGTTCTCGATGCTGCGCGTAATCGCTCCGGCGGCAATCGTCGTGGTGGCCAGCAGGTTCTCGAAGACCTTCTTTCCGGTCAGATCCGGCCAGGTGCGCTCGGCAAAGGCGTACAGCGCGTGGCGGCGAGTGTAGACCAGCCCCGCCCCGACAAACGCGATGATACTCATCACGAGTGGCTTGTTGATGCCGTGCCACAAGCTCAAGCTATAATAGGGGAGCTCGCCGGCCTGGCCTCCGAAGATGACCGCCGACGCGCTCACGGCCAGCAGCGGCTCGACGACCAGCTTGGGCACGATCCCGACCACCACGCAGATGCTCACCAGCACCGCGACCGGCGCCATCATGATCATCGGCGGGTCGTGCGCCTTTTGGGGCGGCTCGACCTCCTCGCCCAGGAAGACGTCGTGGACGAAGCGAATCGAATAGGCGACGCTGAACAGCCCGGCCAGGGTGGCAATCGTAGGCACCAGCCACGGGTAGGCAGCCATCTGCGGCAACTGCCAGGTGGCGTCGAAGAACATCTCCTTGCTCAAAAATCCGTTGAATAGTGGCACGCCGGCCATCGCCGCGGCCCCCAGAAGCCCGAGCACGAAGGTATAGGGCATCAGCCTGCGCAGGCCGCCGAGCTTGCGGATGTCGCGCGTGCCGGTCTCGTGATCGACGATGCCCGCGGTCATAAATAGCGAGGCCTTGAAGGCGGCGTGGTTCATGATGTGGAAGACGCCGATGACCGCCGCAAACGGTGTGCCAAAGCCGAATAGGACCGTAATCAGGCCCAGGTGACTGATCGTCGAATAAGCCAGCAACCCCTTGAGGTCGTGCTTGAACAGCGCCACATAGGCGCCAACGCTCAGCGTCGCCAAGCCGACGAAGGTCACGATGAAGAACCAGTGGTCGGTGCCCGCCAGCGCCGGGTGCAGCCTCGCCATCAGGAAGACGCCGGCTTTGACCATCGTCGCCGAGTGCAAATAGGCGCTGACCGGCGTCGGCGCGGCCATGGCGTTGGGCAGCCAGAAATGGAAGGGAAATTGTGCCGATTTGGTAAACGCCCCGGCGAGCACCAGGAGCAAGGCGGGCACGTAGAGGT
>JBKGZI010000069.1:0-18265 GCA_046545675.1 Persicimonas sp. | reverse complement strand
GGGCGTCGTAGACGTAGCCCATCTCCAACGCGCCCGCCTTCTTTTTGGCGATGCGCCGGTCGAGCGGGTCGGTGACGTACTCGACGTTGGTCTGAGCGAGGTGTAGGGAGCCTGGCACCATTTTTCCGACAAGACGCTGGAGCGCGGCATCGGTGAACCACGGCACCACGGCACCACGGAATCATTGGATCCGCGGGAGCTCGGGAGAGCTCGCTGGAGTCACTCTGGAGCGCGGCGACGGCGCATTCGCGCTGGGTCGGCGCGCTTTTGCGTATCGGCGATCGCTGTGCGCTGAAACCGCGCCGCAGCTCTTGCCCAAATGTGTTCGAATCGGCGGCAACCGCGCTCCAGTAGCATCCAGTGAGCTCTCCCGCGCCGCCCGCGGCCCAGTCTATCCCGTGATTCAGCGCTCCAGTGTTCCAGTGCTCCAGTGATTCCGCGCGGAGGGGGCCAACAAAAAGCAGCCAACTGCCTTTTGGCAACCTCGAGAAGCGACACAGCAGCTTGTTGAGGCCCCCTCCGACGGCTTCGCTTCGCTACGCCGCCACCTCCCCAGAATCTGGGGAGGCGTGGCAAGACGGAGAGCTTGGGCCATAAGACACCACATACTGGTCGCACCACCCGCAATCGTGGTAAATCCACTCTCACAGCACGCGCAGGCTCACCTCACCAGATGAGGCACCGACCAGCCATGGCATCGACCGCACCGAAGATCGCCGCGATGCGCCGCAATATCGGGCTGTATCCGTGGTATGCCGGGCTGTTCAACGCCTTCTTCTGGATGCCGGTCTTCTTTTTATATTTCGGAAAGCACCTGACGCTCGGCGAGGTGTTGGGGCTGGAGGCTGTGTATTATGGGGCGGTGGTCGTGCTGGAGGTGCCGTCGGGGTATTTCTCGGACGCGGTCGGCCGGCGCACCACACTGCTGGTCTCAGCGGTGTGTCTGGTCAGCGCATACGTGCTGTTTTTTGTGGGCGACAGCTTCTCGGCCTTCGCCACCGCCCAGGTGGTGCTGGCCGGCGGCATCGCGTTCAACTCCGGCACGGACACCTCGTTTCACTACGACTCGCTCGCCTCGCTGGACCGCGCCGAGGAGTACGAAGATCGCGAGGCCATCGCCGCCCGAAACGCCCTCTTTGCCACCGGGGTGGCGGCGCTGGCCGGCGGTGCGATCGCCGCGGTCGAGCTTCGCTTTGCCTACGGGCTGTCGGCGGTCTTCGCCGCGGCGACGCTGGTGCTCGTGCTCTTTTTTCGCGAGCCGCTCGCCCACGAAGCGAGCGCCGACGTCACGGGCGAGGCTACCGACGACGAGACCAGCGACGAGACCGGCGCCAGCGAGGCGCTCGGCTTTGGCCCGCAGTTGCTCGCCTGCCTCGCATATCTGAAGCAACCCGCCCTGGCCTGGCTCTTCGCGCTGGCGGTGCTGATGACCGTGCTCAACCACATCCCTTACGAGTTCTATCAGCCCTACCTGGAGCTGGTCGGCGGCGACATCGACTGGCTCGACCAGACCCCGCTGGCCACCGGCGCCCACATGTTCGCTGCCACCATGCTCGCCGCCTGGGTCGCCGCCCGAAGCGCCACCATCGACGCCAGGCTCGGCAAAGGCCCCACCTTGCTGCTCGCCGCCGGCATCCAGACCGCCATCATCGCCACCATGGCCCTCGTGCTGCACCCGCTGGTGGCCGTCCTGCTGCTGCTTCGCGGCGTGCCAGGGGCGATGTTCAAGGCGCCTCTTTTGGCCGCCGTCACCCCGCGTATTTCGTTGGGCCAGCGGGCCACTTATCTATCGGTGCAGAGCCTGGCCGGCCGGCTTGGCTTCGCGCTGTTTTTGGGGGGCCTGTCCTATGTCGCGGGCGCGGCGACGATTGACGATTGGACGACGTTGTCGCACCTCTTGTGGCTTGGTGCCGCGGTGGGCGTGGTCGGCGTGGTGGTCTTGGCAGTGGCGCTTGTGCGGGTGGAGTTAGAGCGGTAAAGAAACCTCCAGACACGCGGAGGTATTTATGCTCGACACGCTCAACGACATTCAACGCAAGATCAGCCGCTACGGCCGGCAGCTCGTCACCCGCCACATGGACAAGTTGCTCAACTTCTACCCGCCGTATCTGGGCGCCGGCATCCAGGTCGCCGAGATGAGCGACAACTATCGGCGCCTGGTCGTCGAGATGAGCCTCAAGACCTACAACCAGAACTACGTCGGCACCCACTTCGGCGGCTCGCTGTACTCGATGTGCGACCCCTTCTATATGCTGATGTTGCTGCAGAATCTGGGCAACGACTATATCGTGTGGGACCGCGCGGCGACCATCGACTTCGTCCGCCCCGGCCGCGGCACCGTCAGCGCCGAGTTCATCCTCACCGAAGAGCGCATCGACCAGATCCGCCAGCAGGCCGACGAGCAATACAAGGTCGAGCCGGTCTTCGAGGTCGACGTCGTCGACGAAGCCGGCGAGGTCGTCGCTCGTGTCGAGAAGATCTTATACGTGCGTCGAAAGCAGGCTTGAAAGCATTTGCGGAGCGGGGCCTTGGCCCCTGCGGAGCCAGCGCCGGTCCAGCCCCTGGGCTTGCCCAGGCGGTGTGATCCACAACCACCACATTCGTTGTCTTGGAACGTGTAGCCGCCGCGACTAACCGCTGTCCCGCGCCTGTCGCAAATAAAGCACATCCTTCCTCGGATTCGCCTTGCTGACCTCGATCTTGCACTCCTCGCCGACCGGCACCCGATCGTGAAATTTGCAATTGGCCTTTAGCGCCACGCCGTGCAGAAAGACCGCGGCCTTGGCGTCGTCGTGGCTCTTATGCTCGACGACGGTCGCGTCGAGCGGCTCGCCGGCGAGTTGGCCGAGGTGGTATAGCGTCCAATAACGCATGGACTCGCGCTGGGTCATACTCGCGTTGCGGGCGGTGCTTCCGACGGTGGCGAGCACCTCGAGGATGTCGGAGCTGCCGTAGGGGAGTTCTTCTTCGGCCAAAAATGCCTTGATCTGGCGCTGGCATACCAGATCGCTATAGCGACGAATCGGGCTCGAAGCCTGCACGTACACGGCCAGGCCCAGCCCGAAGTGCGGCGAGGGCTCGGTGGTGACGTCGCCGGGCTTCATCTTGCGCACCAGCGCGAATTCACGCGCGATGCCCTCCGGCACGCTCATCACCGCGTCGTCGTATAGCTCCTCTTCGGGCGGCGCCTGCGCGCGGTAGATCGACGGGATCGGATGGTCGCGGCAGAACTCGCCGTAGACGCGGTTATTGAGGATCATCAACTCACTGACCAGCCTGCGCGCCGGCGAGCGCTCCTCGATGACCGCGCATTCGATGGACGGCTCTGCGCCGGACAGGTCCACCTTGAGGTCCAGATCCGGCAGATTGATATTGATCGCACCGGCGTCCATGCGCCGCTTGCGCGCCTTTTGGGCGATCTCGGCCAACTTGCGCAGCGCGTCGGGCAGCGGGCCGGACTGGTCGCCCTCCAATATCTCGTCGACCTGGTCGTAGCTCATCCGATTGTCGACCTTCACCATCGAGGGGGTGATCTCGGAGTCGACCAGCTCGAGGTCGTCGTCGAAGGTAAAGACCGCGCTCATCGCCGGGCGCAGCTCGCCTTCGACCAGGCTCATCTTGCCGTGGCTCAGCGGCCGCGGGAACATCGGGAAGTTGCCGGTGGGCAGGTAGATGCTCGTCCCGCGGCTGCGCGCCTCGAGGTCCAGATCGCTGCCCGGCGGCACACACGCCGACGGGTCGGCCACGTGCACGCCGACCTTCCAGCCGCCGCTGGATAGCTGCTCGCAGGAGAGCGCGTCGTCGATGTCGCGCGTCGACGCCGAGTCGATGCTGAACGTGCGCATCTCGGTCAGATCGCGCCGAAAGCTCTCCGGCTCCCAGCTTCGATCGCAGATGACCTGCGCCGCCTCGACGATTTCATCGTCCATCTCGGTGGAGATATTATAGCGAAGCAGGTCGAGGTTCTCGTGCTCGTCCCACACGCCCATCTCGACCATCAGCCAGAACGCGCGCAGCCCGTAGCTGCCCTTGAGGCGCTTGCCGAGCCCTTCCTCGACGGCGTCGAGCAGCTCGTTGGCCAGGTCGGCGCGGTCGTGGTCGCTGTCGTAGAGCGCGTATTTTTGCACCACGCGGGCCAGCCGCCGAAACGTCGGGTCGGCCATCTTCTCGTCGGCCAACTCCCGGCGCGCCGCGCCCTCTTGCTCCAACACCGCGACGACCCCGTCGACAAACGCCTGACGCTCGCGCTGCTTCTCCTCTTCGGCCTCCTTCTGTCGCTTCAGCTCGGCGACCTGCGAGTCGCTGCGAGGCTCGAAGCGCGGGCCCTTCTTCTGCTTGAAGAAGACGATATCGTCGCGCAGCGTGCTGCGAATCGCCAACCTGGCCGCCGGCTCGCTCGACGAGAAATACAGCTCGGCGAGGTCCTCCGGAGGCATCGCCTCGCCGCCCATCTCAGCCACGAATTGCCACAACATCGGCAGATCGATCTCCCCGGCAAATTCGAGCACCTTCTCCTCGAAGCGGCGCGCCCCGCTCTGAGCGGCCGAGGTATTCGACGGGTCGGACACCGAGATCCCCGACTCGAAGGTCACCTCGTCGCGCGTGGCGCGCATCTCGTCGCCATCGGCGGCGACGACCTCGAGCTTCTTTTTGCCGATCTCCCCGACGACCGTGCCGATGCGGTGGTCGTCGCCGGAGCTGAATTCGATGATTTCGCCGATTTTCATGGGTGTGTGCTTTTTTGAAGGGCGTTGCCGTCATGAAAAAAGCCCGCGAGACCACAGATCTCGCGGGCTTCGCTAATCAGAACTAAATAGCTCAAAGATCCATTTCAACCAAGTCGCCCGAGACCTCGAACTCCGCCTCGGTGACCTCGCGCACGTCGTCGACCGACACGCCCGGGGCGGTCTCGGTCAGCGTCATCTGGCCGTCGGTGATGTCGAACATCGCCATATCGGTGATGACGCGGCTGACGCAGCCGACGCCGGTCAGCGGCAGCGTGCACTCTTTGAGCAGCTTGGGCTTGCCCTTGCGAGTGGTGTGGCTCATCAGCACGACGACCTCTTTGGCGCCGCTGACCAGATCCATCGCTCCGCCCATGCCCTTGACCATCTTGCCGGGGATCATCCAGTTGGCCAGGCTGCCGTCCTGGGCGACCTGCATGGCGCCCAAAAAGGTCAGGTCGAGGTGGCCGCCGCGGATCATCGCGAAACTCTCGGCGCTGTCGAAGAACGCCGAGCCGGGCTGGGTGGTCACCGTCTGTTTGCCGGCGTTGATCAGATCCGGATCCTCGTCGCCCTCGTAGGGGAACGGGCCGATGCCCAGCAATCCGTTCTCGCTGTGCAGGGTCACATGGATCCCGTCGGGGATATAATTGGCAACCAGGGTGGGGATACCGATGCCCAGGTTGACGTAGTAGCCGTCCTCGAGCTCTCGCGAAGCCCGCTGTGCAATCTGTTCACGTGAAAGCGCCATCGTTTATCTCCGTATCGCTCGCAAAATCGTTATGCTTCGGTCTGCAGGGTTCCTCGCTCGAGCCTCTTGCCCAAGCCTGGGATCAAGCACGTGGGCGCGTGGTGCGCTGCTCGATCCACTTCTCGTACTTCTCGCCCTGCAAGATGCGCTGCACGTAGATGCCGGGCAGGTGAATCTCGTCCGGGTCCAGCTCGCCCGGAGCGACCAGCTCCTCGACCTCGGCGATGGTGATCGTGCCCGCCTTGGCCATCAGCGGGTTGAAGTTGCGCGCGGTGGCGTTGAAGATCAGGTTGCCGTGGGTGTCGCCCTTTTGCGCTTTGACGAAGGCAAAATCAGCTTTGAGCGCGCTCTCCAGGATATACTGGCGGCCGTCGAACTCGCGCACCTCTTTGCCGTCGGCGACCACCGTGCCGAAGCCGGTGGGCGTAAAGAACGCCGGGATGCCCGCGCCGCCGGCGCGGATGCGCTCGGCCAGGTTGCCCTGCGGGTTGAGCTCGACCTCGAGCTCGTCGGACAGATACTGCCGCTCGAACTCCTTGTTCTCGCCGACGTAGCTCGACACCATCTTGCGGATCTGCTTATTTTGCAGGAGGATCCCCAGGCCGTAATCGTCGGTGCCACAATTATTACTGATGACCTCCAGATCTTTGGTGCCCCTCTCGCGCACGGCGCGAATGAGGTTTTCGGGGTTGCCGCAAAGTCCGAAGCCGCCGCTCATGACCGTCATGCCGTCTTCGAGGTCGAAGATGGCGTCGGTCGCCGACTCAAATACTTTTTCCATCGAGCGATCCTCCAAATATTGGGATGATTGTTCTTCCGTTGTATCCAACAAGTGAGTGAATACTAAATTTGCTTGGGATTGCCAACCGCGCCTCTGGAGCGACGCGCATCGGTGCCAGGGCATCCCTGCTGTGGATTCCAGACCTGGGAAGGTCTGGCACCAATTTTCAACGCCTCACCACTGAGCGCCCAGGGAGGCGCCGGCGAAGAAGTAGTCGTAGAAACCGACCTCCAACTTCGCCACGCCGTGCTCGCCCATATTAAAGCGCAGGCCGCCGGTCAGGTTGACCATCGGGACCACCGGCGGGATATCCTCTTCGACGTCGGGGTTGTCCACGTCGATCTGGGAGGGGTCGGGGCCGCCGCTGTCGTTGAAGCAGGAATTCGGCGCAAAACCGCTCGATCCGCCAAGCCCGCTGCGGCAATCCGAGCCCTGCCTCGGCTCGTATTTGACGATATCGCCCAAAACCACCCCACCGCCGATACCACCGCCCACGTAGGGGGCGAACCACTCCTCGACGTCCCAATACCAATACGCCGAGAAGACCAGCGAGAGAAGTTGCATGTCGACCTCGGTAAATTCGGCGTCGCTGGGCTGGTCGCCCGACTGCTGCCAGAACGCGCTGGGCATGCTCAGGTCGGCATATTCCAGGGCCGTGCTGATCTCGAAGTCGCCCACCTTGCGCCAGACGAAATCGAAGCCGTAGGCCAGGTTGGAGCCCTCGTCCCAATGGCTGGCGTGCTCGTCGAACCACGCGCCCAGAATGAAGTCGGGCACGACGATGGCCCGGATGCGCGGAGTGACCATGAACTCGCTTCGGTCGAACTCGTCTTCGAACCGCACGTTATCGTCGCGGTCGACATACTGAGCCTGCGCTTCGAGCGGCGCAGCCGCCACCAACAAAAAGGCCACCAACGTGCCAAGTACGACCGTTCCCATTGAACGTTTAGATGCACTCATTACTGCACTCCGCTGGAGTCACGAGGCGCGATCTGCGCCTCGTCTATGAAATTTCAAAGTATTCGGCGGAAGTATAGAAGGGGGCGGGCTGCGCCACAAGTTTAAGGCGGGCTCGGGGCTTGGGGGTCGAACTCCCTCCCCACTCGAAGCGCAGCGGAGAGAAGGGGAGGATCAAGGTGGGGGATCGAGCTCGAAAAGGCTCCCCCCACCTTGATCCTCCCCACTTTAAAACTGCAAAAGCGGGGAGGGCATCCTCTGGCGCTACTCTTGGAAAGTGGCGTGCAGGTTGACCACCACCGAACCTTGCTCCGGGTCGTTCGACTCGACGACCAGGATGCCGGAGGCGTCGCGGGCGGCGTCGGCCGATGCGGTCACTTCGAGCTGCTCGGTGGTCATCGGCGAGAGCGTCGCCGGCGTCTCGGGCGCCTGGGAGATGTCGAAGGCGCCGCCGCCGTCGGTCGACAGCGAGATCCCGGAGACCTCGAGCTGGCGGGTGCGGCTGCAGTTGACGATGGTGAGCTCCTCGGTGCTCTCGTCGCCGACCGCCGTGCTGCCAAAGTCGAGGTGCGTCTTATCGACGCGGATACACGGCGTCGGCTCGTTTCCGACCAGGCCCATCTCGAAGCTCGGCTCGTCCGGGTCGTCGCTCTCGATGGTCAACGTCGCCCGGGATGTGTCGGTCGAGGTGGGCGCAAAGGTCGCCTCGAAGATCATATAGTCGCCGTGCTCGATAAGCGCCGGCAGCTCGTAGGGCTCCTGCCTAGCCCACGAAAAGGCGTCGTCGCCCTCGGTGGACTCGATGGAGATATCGTCGACGGTCAGCCCCGACAGGCCGCGGTTGTAGATGACGATCTCTTCGGTGACCGACTCGCCGGGGTCCACCGAGCCGTAGCGCACGGTCTTGGGCACGTCGATGTCGGGATAGGCGTTGACCGTGGCCAGCGACACGACGATCTCGGGGTTCTCCGGGTCGGTCGAGCGGATCGTGACGAACCCGCGGTCGACGGTGTGGTCGACGGGGTCGTAGACCACCTCGATATCGGTATGCGTGCCCGGCTCGATGGCGAGCTGGTCGTCGTCGACCCACGCGTCGCCGGGCTTGAACTCCTCGTCGTCGGCCTGGGAGCTGGATTGGGTCACACTCGCGTCGGTGACGTATAGATCGCTGCCGCCGACATTCCGGATAGAGATCGTCGCGCTGGCCGGCTCACCGATCTCGACGCCTTCGAAGATGATCTGGCGCGGCTCGACGCGAATCGAGGCCGGCTCGGCCTCGGCGTCCGGGGCGTCCGAGGCATCCCCGCTATCGACGTCACCGCCGGCGTCAGCGTCAGCCTCTTGCTGCCCGCCGCTGTCGGCGTCGCTCTCATGGCTCGGCGCCGACTGCGCATCATCATCGCCACAACCAACCGCGACCAAGGAGAGCAAGCCAAGCGCCACAACAACACGTCGGTATTTCAACATCACAATTCCTCGTTAGTTCGTATTCAACCCGCTGTCCCCCAAGCCCCAAGCCTGCCGTTCCCCAAGCCCCAAGCCTCAAGCCCGCCTTACTGAACCTGCACCGGAGTCTCCGAGCCGGCCGTCGTCCCGTCGCCGAGCTGGCCTTCCTGATTGGCACCCCAGCACCAGGCGGTGCCGTCGCTCTCGACCGCGCAGGTATGCTCGTAGCCGGCGCCCATGGAGACCACGTCCGACATCGAGTTGACGATCACCGGGGTATTCGTATTGGAGCTGGTGCCGTTTCCGAGCTGGCCGTTTCCGTTATTCCCCCAGCAATATATATCACCCGCCAGATCGAGCGCACAGCTATGCTCGGCGCCGGCGGTCACTCGCCTGACGTCCGAGAGGTTGGCCACCTCGACGGGGGCGCTGCGCTTACCGGTGCCGCCATTGCCGAGTTGGCCGGAGCCGCCGGCACCCCAACAATAGACCTTGCCGCTCTGGGTGGCTGCGCAGGCATGCCGTGAGCCCACCGCGATGTCGATCACGTCGTCCAGGCTACCCACCTGAACCGGCTTGGACGAGCCGGATAACTGGCTGTGGCCGAGCTGGCCGTCGCCGCCGGCGCCCCAGCACCAGGCGGTGCCGTCGGTTTGACGCGCGCAGCTAAAAGCGGTGCCCGCGCCGACCTCGAGCGCCTCGTCGAGGTTGAGCACGGTGACCGGGTTGAGCTCGGGGTTGGACGGCTTGCTGTTATGACCGAGTTGGCCCTGCGTGCCCGAGCCCCAGCAGCGCACGGTCTGGTCGCTTCGCACCGCACAGGAGTGGCCGCCGCCGGTGGCGATATCCACTGCGCCGCTGAGGCCGTTGACCTGCACCGGCGTGGTGCGGTTCGTCGTCGTTCCATCACCTAACTGCCCCTTGGAGTTGACACCCCAACACGAGCTGTCTCCAGTACTCTCGGTCGCGCAGGTATGATTGACAAAGGAGCTGATGTCCCTGGCGTCGCTCAGCCCCGCCACGTCCACCGGCGTCGTCTGCGAGCTGTCCGAGCCGTCGCCGAGTTGTCCGAAGGTCTGGCCTCCCCAGCAGCGCGCCGTCCCGTTGTAGCGGGTCGCGCAGGTATGCGAGTAGCCCCCGGTGATCGAGACGTAGCCTGTTTGCACGCACAGGTTATTGATGCAGCGCTGGGAGGTGCTCGGGCACAGGCCGCAGTCGGCGGTCTCGGCCGACCAGAGCACCTCCCCGCACTGGGCGCTCGCCTCATCGCACAGGTCGACGCATTGTCCCGAGAGGCAGGCGTCACTCGAGCCGCAGCCGCCGCATTGGGCGGTCTTGCCGTCCACGGTCGCCTCGCCACATTCGATGCCCGCCTCCTGGCAGATGCCCACGCAGCTATCGTCGACGCAGACCTCTTCGGTGCCGCACGTCCCGCCGCACGGCTCGACATCGACGTCGGCGTCGGACTCAGCGTCGGGGGCTACATCGCCACCATCGCCTTCGATATCACCGGCGTCCTCCGCATCGCTTACATCGCCGCCATCGGACGTATCGGGCGCATCGTCCACATCGGCGTCGGCCGCGTCTGGCGCCTCATCGGGCCCGGTGTCGTCATCACCGGCGTCGCTGACCGGCACGTCCGGATAGTGCCGATCGCTGGTGCCCGAATCTGCGGTATTGTCCAACTCTGCGGAGGCACATCCGCCAGCCGCCATCGCCCCCATGACGACCAGCGCGACCCACACGATCAGACGCCGGCCGCCGGTACGGCCTCGATTTGATAGATCAAACAACACTAAACTGCCTGTTCTCGAGGGGGTTTATCGCGCAACAATGGCATCTTTAGCCGAATCAAAGCCCCGTTTCAATCTCCGCCCGACCTAACTGCCCGAGTTAGCAGGTAGACTTTCATCGAACCGCTGCATACAATCCGCTCGATTTTCGGCGAATTTCCATCGACTCGCTCAGTATACCGCACATGCTCCATAAACCGGGTTCATCCTACCATCTTCCCCAGACCGAGCTAAGGTCCGACCAGACATTGGTCGACGAGCGCGCGCAGGGCGAGTCGACCGGGGATTTTTTGCGCCGGCGCTTCAAGCAGCGCGGCTGGGCGCTCCCGCTGATCATCTTCGCGTTCTCTGCGGTCGTCTTCTCGCTCTTTGCCTGGGAACGGATCGCCGAGCAGTCCGCCGACCCCCACTTCGTCTATCAGGCCAATACCTTCAACAAGATGATCGCCGCCCAATTCGACGAGGAGGCGGCCAAAGAGCGCGAGGGCAAATACCCCTTCGAGCTCGACAAGCGCCCGCCGCACAAAAACGACTGGGCGAGTTGGTGGCAGCTCCAGACAAAAGACGGCGAGGAGTTTCGCGGCATCTGGCTCGACAACCGCGGCGACGGCCGCTTCAAGACCCTCGACGGCCGCATTGTCTACCTGGAGCGCGGCGACATCGACTATCGCGAGCGCAAACGCCGCTACTTCGTCTCCTTTCCGCCCGGCCCCGCCGCCTTGATGATGCCGCTGGCGGCCGTCTCGGGCTACGAGGTCAACGACGTCATCTTCACGGTCTTCTTCGCCGCGCTCAACGTCATGCTGATGTACCTGCTGCTCAGGCGGCTGTCGGTGGGCGGACGCAGCGGGCGCAGCCGAAGCGACAACCTGTGGCTGACCGTCTTATTTGGCTTCGGCACCGCCCACCTGTGGTGCTCGGTGCTCGGCCAGGTGTGGTTCACCGCGCTGGTCGTCGGGGTGACGTTTACCCTGTTATATATGCTGTTCGCCACCGACGCCCGCCATCCATTTTTGGCCGGAATATTCCTGGCGTTGGGCTTCGCCACGCGCACGCCGCTGTTGTTTACGGCGATCTTCTTCTTCGCGTTCGTCTTCTTCCCGGGCGGCAAATGGCGCCGCGGGGATTGGGACGTGGCCATCAAAAAACTCGCCTGGTTCTGCGCGCCGTGTCTGGTAGTCGGGCTGAGCCTGTTGTGGATGAACCACCTACGCTTCGAGTCGTTGACCGAATTCGGCCATACCTATCTGGCCGGCGGCTCGCTGGGGCGCATCCAGGATTACGGCCTCTTCAACATCAAGTTTTTGTCCAAGAACCTCTCGGCTCTGTTCACGCTGCTGCCGCGCTTCCAACCCGACGCGCCCTATGTCGTGGTCAGCAAGCACGGCCTGAGCCTGCTATTGTCGACCCCGGCGTTCTTCTACCTCTTCCTGCCCCAAAAGCGTGAGTCGACGCCCGATAAATTCTGGTGGCGCCTGCTGTGGGTGGTCGTGGCGGCGGTCGCCATCCCGCACCTGCTATACCAAAACACCGGCTACGAACAATTCAGCTACCGCTTCGCCCTGGATTATATGCCCTACCTCATCGTCCTGCTCGCCGTGGGACGAAGACCCCTGAGTTGGCTGTTTAAATTGGCGGTCATCGCCGGCATCGGCGTAAACGCTTTCGGCGCGGTCACCTTCAAGCGTTTCGGCCAATTCTTTGGCGGCGGCTTCTTTGTGTGAGGCGGACGTATCTCAAATGGCAAAACAACCCATGACCCAACAAGCACAACCAACCAAAGAAAAACCACCCGGCCTCTTCTCCTCCAACCCGGTCGCCCTGCTCGCGATCCTCGCCGCCAGCACCGGCGCCATCGCCTTGGCCTCCCTCGGCCTCGAGTTGCTCACCGACCGCTCGCTCGCCAAGCTCGCCAACCTCGGCGTCACCTTCGTCAGCGCCCCGCTGGGCGTCGGCACGCTCGTCCTGGCCGGCCTCACCGCCCGCCACAACCTGCTATGGTCGGCGCCGGCCTTCGTGCTCGGTGTGGCCTATTGGGCCGTCTTCATGTTAGGCGGATGAGTGGCTTCGTGGATGGTTCTTGCTCTCGCCAATTCGTCACTGACCAGCCAGTTAGCCGACCAATAACCAAGAACCAAGAACCAAGAACCAAGAACCAAGAACCAACATGACCACCTCCGAATTTGCAGAGATGCTCTGGCAGGCGCAGCTCGAGGCGACGCCCTGCGAGCCGCTGACCGCCCTCGACGACGCCATCACCGTCGAGCAGGCCTACGAGGTCCAGCGCCACAACATCGAGCGTCGCATTGCGGGCGATGGGCCCGGCGGGAAAAAGGCGCGCCTGGTCGGCCGCAAAATCGGCCTGACCAGCCACGCCATCCAGGAGTGGCTGGGCGTCGACGAGCCCGACTTCGGCTGCCTGCTCGACGATATGGTCGTCGCCGACGGCGCCCGCGTCGACACCTCCGGGCTGCTGCAGCCGCGCGCCGAAGCCGAGATCGCCTTCGTGCTCGGCCGCGACATCCGCGGGCCCGGCGTCACCGCCGCCCAGGTCGTCCAGGCTACCGATTTTGTCGTCCCGGCCATCGAGATCATCGACTCGCGCATACGAGACTGGGACATCGAATACCCGGACACCATCGCCGACAACGCCTCGAGCGGCCTGTTCGTGCTAGGCAATCAGCCGGTGCGCCTCGAGGCCGCCGGCGACCTGCGCCTGGCGGGCATGACGCTGCGCCAAAACGGCCGCGTCGCCTCCACCGGCGCCGGCGCCGCCTGCCTCGACCACCCCATCAACGCCGTGGTCTGGCTGGCCAACAAATTGGCCGAATTCGACACCGGCCTGGAGGCCGGACAGATCATCTTGTCGGGCGCGCTGGGGCCGGTGTGTGATGTCGAGTCGGGGGATTGGCTGGATGCTGAGATTTCAGGTGTGGGGTCGGTGAGGGTCTTATTTTCATAAAGCAACCATCGCGCGTCTTGCCACTCCTCCCCACGCTTGGGGAGGTGCCGAGCGTGTCGTACAACGCGAGGCGGAGGGGACGCCGGGCGGCTTCCACGTACAAAAAGAAGCCATCACGACGCCCCCCACTGCCTCGCGCTAAACGGCGCACGGTCAACCCGCACAAGCGCTCGGCATCTCCCCCGAGGGGGAGAGATGTCTCCGCCAATAGGCGGCATGCTGCTTTACGCAACAACATCCCTCCCCCCCGGGGGAGGTGCCTTGTGCGTTGTACAGCACAAGGCGGTGGGGGGTTCCCGGCAAGCTTTGAGTTACAAAGAAGAACAACGACGAGAGCACCCATGACACAAAAAACCCACGTCGCCATCCTCGGCTCCGGCAATATCGGCACCGACTTGATGATCAAGATCCTCGAGCGCTCCGAAACCCTCGAGCTCGACATGCTCGTCGGCATCGATTCGGAGTCCGAGGGCCTGGCTCGCGCCCGGGAGTTTGGCATCGACACCACCCACGAGGGCATCGCCGGGCTGATGGAGCACGAGTGCTGGGATGGCGTCGAGGTGGTCTTCGACGCCACCAGCGCGCACGCCCACGCCGAGCACGCAAGAATCCTCGCCGAGCACCGAAAGCGCGCCGTCGACCTGACGCCGGCGGCCGTGGGACCGTACGTGGTGCCCGTGGCCAACCTCGAGGAGCATTTGGACGCGCCCAACGTCAATATGGTGACCTGCGGCGGCCAGGCGACCATCCCGATCGTGTGGGCGATCAACCAGGTCTCGCCGGTGCACTACGCCGAGATCGTCGCCTCCATCGCCAGCCGCTCGGCCGGCCCGGGCACCCGCGCCAACATCGACGAATTCACCCAGACCACCTCGCGCGGCATCGAAGAGGTCGGCGGCGCCAAGCACGGCAAGGCGATCATCATCCTCAACCCCGCCGAGCCGCCCATGATCATGCGCGACACCGTCTACGCCTTCTGCGAAGAGGCTGACCGAGACGCGCTGGCCGCCGCCATCGACGCGGTCGTCGCCCGCGTGGGCGAGTACGTGCCCGGCTACCGGCTCAAAAAGCCGCCGGTCTTCGAGGATTACCTCGACGAGCCGCTGCGCGTCCCCGGCGAAGGCGAGCTCTACGGCACCAAGGTGACCTGCTTTTTGGAGGTCGAGGGGGCCGGGGATTATCTGCCGAAATATGCCGGGAATCTCGATATTATGACGGCGGCGGCGTTGAAGATGGGGGAGTTGATGGCGGAACAACAGAGAGTGAGAAAGTAAGAAAGTGAGAGAGTAAGATAAATGCTCGGCGTATTGCACGTATCCGCCCAAACCAGAGCAGTTGCAGTTTCTAACTCTCTTACTCTCTCACTATCTCACTCTCTCGAGCATTCGATCACATTGCAGGCACATTAGCCCAACGCAGCTTATGACCGACCAACAACCCAAAAAGCTCATCGTCAACGACGTCACCCTCCGAGACGGCATGCACGCCCTCTCCCACCAATATACCGTCGACCAGATGCGCCAGATCGCGCGCAAGCTCGACGAGGCCAAGGTCGACATCGTCGAGGTCAGCCACGGCGACGGGCTCAACGGCAACTCGTTCAACTACGGGTTTTCGGCCCACACCGAGCTCGAATACCTGCAGGCGGTGCGCGAGGAGCTCGACCACGCCAAGCTCGCCGCGCTCTCGCTGCCGGGCATCGGCACCTTCGAGGAGATCGAGATGGCCCGCGAGGCCGGCATCGACACCATCCGAGTGGCCACCCACTGCACCGAGGCCGACGTCTCGCGCCAGCATATCGAGGGCTCGCGTGAAATGGGCCTCGATACCGTCGGCTTTTTGATGATGGCCCATATGATCCCGGCCGCCGAGCTGGTCGAGCAGGCCAAGCTCATGGAGTCCTACGGCGCGCATTGCGTGTACGTGACCGACTCGGCCGGCGCGCTGTTGATGGACGAGACCCGCGAGCGGGTCGCCGCCCTCAAAGACGCGCTCGACTGCGAGGTCGGCTTTCACAACCACAACAACCTGAGCCTGGGCGTGGCCAATACGATCATCGCCATCGAGGCCGGCGCCGACCGCGTCGACGCCTCGCTGGCGGGCATGGGCGCCGGCGCCGGCAACTGCCCGCTCGAGGCCCTCATCGCCGTGACCGACCGCATGGGCATCGACACCGGCGTCGAGCTGTACCCGCTCATTGACGCCGCCGACGACATCGTCCGCCCCCTGCAAAAACGCCCCGTCCAGACCGACGGCAACGCCCTGATGCTCGGCTACGCCGGCGTCTACTCCTCATTTTTGCTGCACACCGAAAAAGCCGAGCGCCTCTACGGCGTCGACTCCCGCGACATCCTCATCGAGCTCGGCCGCCGCAAGATGATCGGCGGCCAGGAAGACATGATCGTCGACGTCGCCCTCGACCTAGCAGAAAACAACGACTGACCCGAAACACTCCTCCCCCACGGGGGAGGTGCCTTGCGCGTTTTACAGCGCAAGGCGGAGGGGGGGCCTCAACAACCTAAAAGCCAAACCGAAACCCCAAAAAACCCATGAACCCCGAACGCACCACTTACTTCGCCGAAATCGTCGACAGCGCCGCCGTCGCCGTCACCCCGATCACCATGCTGACGGCCGAAGAGCCCGACATGACCCTCGAGCAGGCCTACGACATCCAGCGCGCCTCGATCGCGCGCAGACTCGAGCGCGGCGAGGAGCTCGTGGGCATGAAGATGGGCCTGACGAGCAAGGCCAAGATGGAGCAGGTGGGCGTGCACAGCCCCATCTACGGCCATCTGACCGGCCCGATGGTCGCCGGCGACGGCGACGAGCTCGACCGGGACAATTATATCCACCCACGCGTCGAGCCCGAGATCTGCTTTGTGCTCGGCCGCGACCTCGAGGGGCCGACCACGCCGGTCGAGGCGCTCGACGCCGTCGAAAGCGTCTGCGCCGCCCTGGAGGTTATCGACAGCCGCTTTCGCGACTTCAAATTCACGATCATCGACGTCGTCGCCGACAACGCCTCGTCGTCGACGGTGGTGCTCGGCAACAAGCGCATGTCGCCCCACGACCTCGATCTGGGCAACCTGGGCATGGTCCTCGAGCATAACGGCGAGGTCGCCAAGACCGGCAGCAGCGCGGCGATCTTCGAGCACCCGCTTCGCTCGTTGGCCGAGCTGGCCAACCTGCTCGCCGAGCGCGGCGAGAAGCTCCACGCCGGCCAGATCGTGATGTCCGGCGGGGCCACCGCCGCCATCCACGTCGACTCCGGCGACCACGTGCGCGCCCAGGTCGACCAACTCGGCACCGTCGAACTCTTCGTCAAATAGACCATGCTTATCCCCCGACGCCTCGACAAATACCTCGCCGACGCCACCGCGCTGTCGCGCAGCGAGGTCGAAGCCGCATGGTCGGCCGGGCGCATCGACGTGCGCCCGGCCGACCAGCCCGCTGGTTCTGCTGGCAACAACGACTGGGACGAGTACGCGCTGTGGAGTCTCGTCTTCGGAGGCGACCTCGTCCTGCTAGACGGCGAGCCGGTCGAGCCCGTCGAGCCCAGCCACTACTTTGCGCTGCACAAACCCGAGGGCATCCTCACCACCACCAGCGATCCCCACGATCGCGCCTGCCTCGAGCCCTGGCTCGACGAGCTGCCCGACGCCATCTTTCCGGTCGGCCGTCTCGACCGACCCACCACCGGCTTTTTGCTGCTCACCGACGACGGCGATCTGTGCTTTTGCCTGCTCAGGCCGCGCTTTCACGTCGAAAAGGAGTACCACCTGAAGGTGCGCGGCGTGGTCGAGCCGGGCGACGAGCGCCTCGGCGCACTCGAGGCGGGCATCGACATCGGCGACCGAAAACCCCCGGCCACCGCGCTTCGCACCGAGGTGCTCGAGACCTCCGCCGGCCACAGCCTGCTATCGGTGGTCGTCGACGAGGGCCGAAACCGCATGGTCCGGCGCATGGCCCGACGCGCCGGCTTCAAATTGGAGCACCTGCATCGGCCGCGCATCGGCCCCATCGAAATGGGCGAGCTGGCCGCCGGCGAATATCGCAGATTGACCGATGACGAGGTCGACGACCTCTGGCACGCCTGCGGCGGCAAAGACGCCTCCGAAAAGCGCCAGATCGCCGCCCTCGGCCGCCAGGCCGACCGCTGGCGCGACCAGGACCGCCCCCACCCCCGCCTCGAACGCTGGCTCGCGCTTCATGGTTGATGTTTCTCGCGACGAAACTAGATTGGCCGCTGCCACAAAAAACTGCAGCTAACCTATCCACCTTCAAAGAAACGGAGCGACATCATGCCCCAAGATCATGTCTACAAGATCGTCAAACTCGTCGGCTCGTCGACCGACAGCATCGAACACGCCATTGACCAGGCCATCGCAAAAGCCGGGGAGTCGGTGCGCAATATGCGCTGGTTCGAGCTCGACGAGCTTCGCGGCCATATCGAAGACGGCGAGGTCGCCCACTACCAGGTCAAGATCGATGTGGGCTTTACGTTGGAGGATTGAGATATATTGAGCGATGTTCAGGAATTGAGCATGGTCCACGGGGGCGCTACCCCGCCTAGTAAGGCAATTAAGATTGAGGTCCACCGATCGGCAACGTGGCCGGTTCTTGAGACCACGAACCGGCGATCATCGCCAGACGCGAAACCGTTGATTTTGATTCCGTTCATAGGCCGGCTCCCACGCCGGTGGACCATGTTTCGCACCCTGAACCATGGTCGATCCACCGTCATCCATCACGGCTGTGCGAGCTGACACGTGCCGCCGTCGCATTCGGCCGCGCTGGGCGGCGCGTCGCAGTCCACGTTGGCGCATTGCTGGTCCCAATCGTCGCTGCAGC
>JBKGZI010000068.1:0-18266 GCA_046545675.1 Persicimonas sp. | reverse complement strand
CTCCACAGGTTGCCGGTATAGGCCTGGCTGGACAGCTCGGTCATGCTGTATTCGCTCACGCACATCACCTGCGGGATGCCAAGGCGCGTCTCGAACATCTCGTAGAGCTCGCCGCGGGAGACCTCGCGCGACTTGCCCTTGAAGCCGCCGGTCTCCATGACGCGCGAGCCTTCGGGCAAAGCCCAACTGTCCTCGCACCAGTCCAGAAACTCGACCAGGCCAAAGGAGGTGCCCAGCAGCATCGTGGCGACGCCATCAGAGACCGCCGCGCTCAACGCCTCGCGCAGCGCCTAGAAGCGCATCTCGAGCTCGTCAGACTCGTCCTTTTCGATAAAATAGGCGCTCTTATCGTCACCGAAGCGATCGACGAGCTCGTCGAGCATAAACGACAGGCTGCTGTCGGGCAGGTCGGTGCCCGACGGGGCCACGATCAGCATGCGTATCTCTTCGGTGTCCGGCACACAAAAGCGTTTGAACGGCCCCACCAGCGACGCCCGATACGCCTCCAGCGTCCCAAAATGATGCTCCCCGCGCCGGCCGAGCGTCGTCCCGCTGGTGCGAAACGTGCGCACCGGCTCGTCGGCCGTCGTCAGGCGCACATGCTTGAAGACATCGGTCGGCACCGCCGGAATGTCGCGATATGTGCCAATATCCTCCGGCCCAACGCCTCTCTTCTCACAAAAGCTGCGATACGGCGCATTCTTCTCGAATTGCTCCCGAAAGATCGGCCGCGCGAGCGCGGTGAACTGCTCGTCGGGCCATTCGAGGGGGTCTTGGAGGGCGTTCCACTTATGTATTTCTTCGATGAGTTGCTTCATGAATTCTTGACCAACAAAGCCACGTTTTCGACGTGGTAGGTATGCGGAAACATATCGACCGGCTGAATCACCTCGATCGCATACCCAAAATCAGCCAGCTGCGCCAGGTCGCGCGCCAGCGCCTTGGGGTTGCACGAGACGTAGACCAGTCGCGGGGCGTCGATCGCCTCGAGGTGCTCGCGGGCCTGAGCGTGCAGGCCGGCGCGCGGCGGGTCGACGACGACCAGGTCGACCTGGCCGGCCTCGGCGCGAAAGTCCTCTTGGTCGAGGACCTTGGCGACGTCGCCGGTGAAGAAGCTGATATTGTCGATGCCGTTTAGGCGCGCGTTCTGGCGAGCGTTGTCGACGGCGTCGGGCTGCATCTCGATGCCGACGACTTTCTCGGCGTAGGGCGCCATGCACAGGCCGATGGTGCCGGTGCCGCAATATAGGTCGAGCACGCGCGACGTCCTTCTTCCGGAGTCGGCCTCTTCGGTCTGCTCGAGCAATCCGGTCTTTTCCAGGACCTGAGCGTAGAGCACCTCGGCCTGCAGCGTGTTGGGCTGGAAGAAGGCGCGCGGGTGAATCTCGAAGGACAACTCCTGGTCGCCCGGCAGGTGCATCTTCTCGACCAGCAGCGGCTCGCCAAAGAGGTCGTGCTCGAAGAAGCGGGTCGGCTCGCCTCTTTGGGCGCGCTGCTGGGTCCAATAAACCGAGGTGAGCTCGGCGCCGAGCTCTCTGGAGGCGTCGAGGACGAACTCGCAAAACGCGTCGGCGACCTCGGAGGCGGGGACCTCTTCGCCGTGCATCACGGCCCGATCGTCGTCGCTGGTGGTCAGCTCGACCATGCGTTGGCCGGTGCGCTTTCCCTCGCGGATGGTCAACGTGCGCAAAAAGCCGCTATTGTGTTGATAAGGCTCGAGGCCTCGGGCCTTCGCCCATTTGCGCACGCGGGGCAGCAACTCGGAGACGAACTCGGACTGCAAAAAGCACTCGTCGAGCTTGACGATCTCGTAGCGGTAGCCCTTCGGATACAGCCCCAACGCAAACTCGCGCTCGGCGGTGTCGCCGAAGCTGAACTCCATCTTATTGCGATAATACCAGGGCTCGTCCTGGCCGATGATCGGCATGACCAGGCCGGGGTCGACACCGCGGGCCTGCATCAGTTTCTTGATGGTGCGCTCTTTATTGGCCAATTGATGGCGATACGACATCGACTGCAGCGCGCAGCCCCCGCAGCCCTTGCCGGGGATTCCGCGCTGGCCGAAGTGGCGGCACCTGGGCTCGGTGCGCATCTTCGAGGCCTCGAGCATCTCGGAGATGCGCGCGGTGACGGTGCGTTTTTTGCGGCTGCGGACCTCCGCGATCACCCGATCGCCGGGCACGGCCTTGCGCACCTCGAAGGTGTAGTGCTTCGGCTCCTCTTGCGGCCCCACCACCGCCCGCACCGACCCTTGCCCCAGGCCCTCGAGCGACAGCGACTCGATGGCGACCTCGAATTTCTCGCCGTGGGACGGGCTATGCGGCAGTTTTAGGGGGGCTGTTTGTTTCATGTTGTTATCGAGGACCGTGAACGTGCACGTGCACGTGCACGTGAACCGTAGTTAAAACTGCAAAATGATCAAAACAACGACCCGCTTCGATCGAACTTTGACGTCGGCTTGGTCGCTGTTGTGGTTTTGGCCTTATGTGCAGGGGGTACGACGGTTCACGTTTTCGTTCACGTGCACGTGCACGTTCACGGGGCGGTGACCGCCTCGATCTTACCACCTTCCACGCCAAATACCCTCACATCCTCATCGAGCAAGATATAGTCCCGGTGCGTCGTCGTAATAAAGACCTGGCCTTCCATACGGCTTCGCAAAAACTCGAAGAGGAAGCGGTTTCGCTCGCGGTCGAGCTCGCTGGAGACGTCGTCGAGCAGCAGGATGGGCGCGAAATGATAGCGATCTTCGAGGTGTGTGATCTCGGCGATCTTCATGGCCAGCACAAACGCGCGGTGCTGGCCCTGGCTGGCGAAGGTCTTGACGTCGCGGCCGTTGAGGGTGGTGACGAGGTCGTCGCGGTGCGGACCGATGAGCGTGTAGCCGCGCATGCGCTCGTCGCGGCGCGTATTCTCCAAGCCTCGCGCCAGCACCCGCTCGATCTCGGTGGTGCCGTCGAGCTCCTCGGCGTCGATGTCGGCGTCGGCCCACTTCATATCGTAGTCGATGCCGGCTTCGAAGGAGTCGTCGAAGATCTCTCGGAACGTCTCGTTCATGATCGGGCGGAAGTGGCGCAAGAACTTCAGCCTGCGGTCGATGATCTGCGCGCCATATTGGATGAGCTGCTCGTCGTAGACGCTCAGCAGCGAGGCGTCGGCCTCGTCGGCTTTGAGCAGCGCGTTTCGCTGGCCGAGCACGTCCTCGTAATGCTGCGCCTCGGTGGCAAACGCCGGTCGAGCGTTGAAGATCGCCCGGTCGATGAATTGGCGCCGCTTCGACGGCGATCCCTTGAGGATGGCGATATCCTCGGGGCCGAACATCACGACGTTGACCGTGCCGAAAAAATCCGAGAGCTGGCGCACGGGGCTGTCGTTCAAGAAGATCTTCTTGCCGCGCGCGGTGATCTCCAGCCGCACGATGCGCTCGGAGCCGCCGCGATCGACCCGCGCCTCGAGGACGGCCTGGTCGCGGCCGAATTGGACGAGGTCGGCGTTGACCTGCGGCCGGAAACTCTTGACCGCGCTCAGCAGATAGACCGCCTCCAGGAGGTTGGTCTTCCCCTGGCCGTTGTCACCCGCCAGAATATTGAAGCGCGGATGCGGCTCGAGATCGACGGCCTCGAGGTTGCGGAAGTTTTGGAGTCTGAGGGCTTCTAAGAGCATAACGACGACATGAGTGCGTACAAAAATCGAGGTGCTACTATGGCCAAACGCAAATTGTAGTTCGCGCCGCTGTTCAGGCGCCTCAAATAGAAGATCTTACAGGAACCGGGGCTTCATCTATTTGAGGCGGCGTCAAACTACGACGCCGTAAACTACAATTTGAGTTGGGCCCTATCAAATGATGCGCTTTTTGAGGATTGAGTTTGCAAATGATGCGCTTACTGAGGGCCAAAACCATCAAAGCCACCGAACGACGAGCGCCCGGTGGCTTTGGATTCTTCGAGGCGTGACGGGGCAAGTCACAGACGCATCGGCATCACAACAAATAGGCAATCATCGTTATTCGGGTCGCGCAACAGCGTGGGCGAGAGCGTGTCGATGATCTCGATGGAGACCTGGTCGGTGTCGAGCACGTTGAGCACGTCGATGAGGTAGCGGTAGTTGTAGCCCGCTTTGACCGTCTGGCCGCTGTAGTCGGCCGGGATGGTCTTTTTGCCCTCGCCGCTATCCGGGTCCGATGCGTAGAGCTCGAGGCCTTCGTCGGACAGCGCCAGGCGCACGTTATGCGTCTTGGGGCTGGCGAAGAGGCTGACGAATTTGAGCGACTGGGTGAATCGGTCTTTGCTGACGAAGGCCTTCTGGTCGCTCTCTTTGGGCAGCACCTGGGTGAAGTCGGGGAAGGTGCCCTCGATGAGTCGCACCGACATGGTCATCGGCCCGGACTTGAAGACGACGCTATTTTCGGCCAGCCCGAAGCTGAGCTCGGCGCCCTTCGAGTCGATGATGCGCTTGAGCTCGGAGAGGCCTTTGCGCGGGATGATGATCCCGTCGCGCAGCGCCTTGGGCGTGTTGTCGCCGGGGGTGAATTCCTCGGGGCTGGTCTCGATCTTGGAGAGACGATGGCCGTCGGTCGACACCATCAACAGGGTGTCCTCGGCGGTCACCCGGAAGAAGGCGCCGGTGAGGTTGGCTCGGGCATCGTCGGTCGACACGCTGAACAAGGTCTTATCGATCATGTCGAGCAGCACGTCGGTGCCGATCGGGTACATGTCGACCTTGGTGGTATCGAGGATCTGGGGAAAGTCGTCGGGGTGGGTGCCCACGATGCGGCAGGCCACGCTGCCCGACTCCAAATTCGCCCAATAATTCTCCTCGGTCTCCAGCTCGAGGACGTCTTCTTCGAGGTTCTTGACGATGTCGAACAGGCTCTTGGCCTGCAGCGTCACGCTTCCTTCCTCGAGGACTTCGCACTTGCACGACGTCGAGATGGCGGTGTCCAGGTCGGTGGCGTGCAGCGTCAACCGGTCACCCTTCGCCTCCAGCAGAGCGTTCGACAGAATCGCCAGAGTGCTGCGTTGGCTGACCACACCCTGCAGCTTATAAAGCTCGTCGGTCAGTGCTTCTGGGGAGATACGAATTTTCATGGCGAGCGGCTCCGCTTGGCGTACTTTTTACCTTTATTGACGGGACCTAATCCAACACAGCTTGGGCTGAGTTGCAAGTGTCGAAGGAGCGTTCCAAAACAGCGCGACACTACGGACTGCTTTTACTAACAAAGGGACGCTTCGCTTTCTTTAGGAAGTAGTCGTAGTAGGGGGTGTGGAAATGTGGAAAGCCCGCCTAAGGTGCTGACGATTGGGAGTAAATAAGGTCACAGGTTCTTGTGTAGTATAATGTGGTACAAATGTGATCAGAGCGGGTCGAGGTTTTCCAGAGGCGCGCACACAGGGTTTTCCCACGGTGGATCACAGTCTTTTTCACAGGGTTCCCACAGCCCTGCGGGTGCCCAGAGGCTGTTTGCTCATCCCAGATTAGTCGCCTTTCACAAACGCCCGCGCCAATTGGATCGCGTAGCTCGGGTCCATCGGGATGCCGCCGGTGGTCTGTTTGACCAGCGCCAAGATGAGGTAGGTGCCGAAGAACAGCCAGGAGGCGGTCTTGGTGTCGATGAAGCCGGGGACCAACCCCTGGTCTTTCCAGCGGTCGATGGCCGCGGCGATCGCCTTGAGGGCGCGCTCTTGATAGGGAAGGTAGGTCTCGCGGATATCTTTTTGGTCGAGCTCGGAGAGGACCAAAAAGATCATCTTGGCGAAATCCTCATGCTTTTCGAGCATCTGTACATAATATTGGAAGCATTGCGTGATCGCCTTGACGGGGTTGTCGGGGTTGCGCTCGAGCGCCTCCTCGAGTCCCTGGACCAGTCGTTCGGAGGTGTTGTGGACCGCCTCGGTAAAGAGGGCGCGCTTGCTGCCGAAGTACCGGTAGATCAACGCCTCGGTCACCCCGGCTTCCTCCGAGATGCTCTTGGTCGTCGCGCCGTGATAGGTCGAGCGCGCGAAGACACGAATGGCGCTGTGCAGGATTTGTTTTTTGCGTTCTTTGGCTGGCAGTCGCTTGGTCGACACGATCCAAACTCCAGATCGGTAGGGTGGAAATGCAGGATACGTTAGTATTCACTCACATGTGCTGAGCGACCAGTCAAGAGGTGTTTGGTTCTTGGTTCTTGGTTCTTGGTTCTTGGTTGGGGTTTCCGAGGCAACCTGCATGACCGGGTGTTTTTGCTGGTTCGTGCGGTTCATTCCGGCCGAATGAGCGCTGTAGTAAGTTGTACCAAGAACCAAGAACACATCATCAGGCGTTCGGGTCACTGACCAACCTTCACCTCAGCATCGCATAGACGCCCCGTTTCGCCCTCAATTGCAATCATCGGCGCGTTCGGCGTACCCTTCAACCGAATACAACCCAATCACTTTTAGGAGCCCCGGTAAATGAGTACCAGCGATGCAGACGGAAAGCTCAGCAGGCGCGAGCAGCGCCGGGAAGATCGACAAGAGGAGATCAAGCAGGCCGCGATTATGGTCTTCTCGGAGCATGGCTTCCACGCCGCCAAGGTCTCCCAGATCGTCAAGGAAGTCGGGGTCGCCCAGGGCACCTTCTATCTGTACTTCGAGGGCAAAGAGCAGCTCTTCGGCGAGATCTTGAACGACTTTTTGGAGTTGGTCGTCGAGACCATCGCCAGTTGGGAGCCGGCCGAGCTGGATACCCGCGACGCGCTTCGCCGCGAGCTGACCCGGGTCGGGCTGATGTTGACCGACGTCCTGATGGATAATCGCGAGCTGACCGCTATCTTCTTTCGCGAGTCGCGGGCGGTCTCCCAGGAGTTCCAGACCTTCATTCGCGAGTTCTACGAGACGCTCGGGGCGATGTTAACCAGCTTCAACCGCATTCTTCACAAGCGCGGTCTGCTCCCGCAGATGAGCTTCGAGGTGCTCGCCTACATGACCATCGGCATGGTCGAGCGAGTCATCAAAGAATACGTCGTCCACGGCGAATTGCAGGATGTGCCCGCCGAAGAGGTCGTCGAGAATCTGGTCGGCTTCTACCTCGACGGCACCACGCAGGATATCGGCGACTCGCCAGAATGAGTGGGTTGTCGGATGTGCGCGTGTAAGCAGCCCGTAAATTGCGTTTGCGCCGCAGTGCAGGCGCCTCAAATAGAGGGCGTCCCGGTTTCTGCAAGACCTACACTAAGATTGATTCGTGTGTAAAAAGTCTCCACATCGCTTGGCCGGCTGATTTTGCCACGTTCTTTGCCGCCAAGCCTCGACGATGCCGGTGGCATCGCCTGCGTTTGACGACTTCGAACCTGACAAAATCATCTCGGCCATGCTCGGTCCGACTTCTTACACACGAATTAAGATTGGATCCCTTATGTTAAGAGTGGTTCTATCCAACTGCAGCCCCGACGAATCCAACACTCTCGCGCGTGCGCTGATCGAGGAGCGTCTGGCCGCTTGCGTCAACGTCTTGCCGTCGGTGACCAGTTGCTACGTCTGGGAGGGCGAGTATTGCGAAGACGAGGAGCATACTCTGCTCATCAAGACCACCGAGGGGCGCTACCCGGCGATGAAGGAGCGCCTCGAAGAGCTGCATTCGTATGATGTGCCCGAGATCATCGCCCTGGACGTCGACGATGTCTTCGAACCTTATGCTCGATGGGCCCATGAACAAACGAGCTGAGCCATCCTTGGTGGACGCGCCGCCTATGAAGCCAACGTTTCGCTATACCGTGCCGATCGGAGCCGCCCACTGGCCCGAGGAGCGTGTCGGTGGCAAGGCCGACGGTTTGCACCGGTTGGTGCGCCGTGGCTTCGAGGTTCCGCAGGCATTTTGCGTGCTGACCGACGCCTTCGAGACGGTCGTCGAGCGCTGCTTGGCGCAGGCGGCCGAGCTGGACGAGGTGCGCGAGCGGCTCGCGGACGTCGAGCTTCCCGACGGGCTCGCCGCCGAGATCGCCGATCGCATGCACGCCATCGGCGCGCCCGCATGGGCGGTGCGCTCGTCAGCGCTCGAGGAAGATAGGCTCGCTCATAGCTTCGCCGGCCAGCAGGAGACGGTGCTCGGCGCCCAGACTCCCGAGGATGTCGTCGAGGCGATCCGCAGGGTATGGGCGAGCCTCTTCGACGTCGGCGGGCTGCTGTATCGCAGCCAGCTCGACGTCGATGTGGTCCCCCGTCCGATGGCCGTGGTCGTCCAGCGCATGGTCTCTCCGAGCGCGGCCGGCGTGATGTTCACGCAAAATCCGGTCACCGGCGATCGCGACCAGTTGGTCATCAACGCCGCCGGCGGGTTGGGGACCACGGTAGTCGGCGGCGGCGCGGCCGACACCTACTACCTGGAGAAGTCGACCGGTTACGTCGAGCGCCACGAGCTGGGCGAGCACAGAGCCTCTGCAGAAGAGCCGGCGGCCGAGCCCTCCGGTGGGGTCTTGCAATCCGATCAGCTCGACGAACTCGCCCGATGCGCCCGGCGCCTCGATCGACTCTTCGAGCATCCCGTGGACGTCGAGTGGGCCTACGCGCCGGACTCCGAGGCCGAGGCCAAAAGCGGCATCCGAGGCCGGCTCTTCTTGCTGCAGGCCCGGCCGGTCACCCGCCCCAGCGACGCCCGAGACGAGCCGTCGGTGTGGACCAACGTCAACGTCGGCGAGGCGCTGCCGGGAGTGGCCACGCCGCTGACCTGGAGCATCATCCGAAACTTCAGCCGGCGCGGCTTCGAGCGCGCCTTCGGCTCGTTGGGGCTGAGCGTGCCCGAGGAGTACGAGCTGGTGGGCTCGTTTCGCGGGCGGGTCTACCTGAATCTGTCGCAATTTATGAGCATCGCCAGCGCCATCCCGCTGCTCCATCCCACCACCCTCTTCGAGATGGCCGGCGGCGGCGGCGTCGAGCTGGTGCGCGATATCTACCAGGGGCGCAGCGCGGCCGAATTCTTGGTCCGGCTGCCGCTGACCGCCGTCCGTGTGGCTGCCTCGCAGTTGGCGATGCCGCTGGTCGCCCCCATCTGGGGCAAATTCTTCGCCGGGCGCCGAGACGCGTTTTTTCAACGGGATCTCCAGCGGCTCAACCACCTCGAATTTCACGGCCAGCTCGACGCCATCGACGAGCTCTTCGACCGCACCGGACAGGTGATGCTGGCGTGCAGCTCGAATTTCTTGATGACTTACGTGGCCATGCGCGAGGTGCTCGAGCTGTGGGGCGGGGCCAAGGCCGTCAAGAGTGAGCGCGAGCTGGTCAGCGCCCTCGAGGTCGACAGCGCCGAGCCGGGCCTCGACCTGCTCAATCTGGGACGGCTCGCTCGCCGATCCAAGAGGCTGCGGCGAGTCATCTGTGAGTTCGAGCCCGACGAGGTGCTCGCCGAGCTCGAGGCGCTCGAGGGCAACCACGACGTCGATATGTTCTTAAAGGAGCTCCGGGAGTTTCGCCGCCGCCACGGCCACCGCGCCCCCCGAGAGGCCGAGCTGGCCACGCCGCGCTGGCGCGAGGAGACGCAATTTCTCTTCGAGGTGGTCAAGAGTTATATCCGCGCGCCGCATCTGCCCACCGATCGCGAGCTCGAGCGCGACCGCGAGCGCACCCGTAGCTCGGCCGACGGGCTCATCGAGCGCACCTTTCCGCCCGGCGTCGAGGCGCTCTTCCGCGCGCTCTGGCGTTTCACCCGCTCGAACGCCCGCATGCGCGAATTCATGCGCGCCCGGGTGGTCGACTCGCTGGATATGTACCGGCGCTACTTCCTGGAGTGCGGCCGCCGCCTGGTGTTGCAGGACGCGCTAAAGGTGGCCGAGGACGTCTTTTATCTGCGCTACGACGAGCTTCGCGGCTGGCTCGAGGACGTGAGCACCGCCGACGAGTTCAGGTTGCGCGTGCTCGTGCGGCGTGCGCTCCACGAGTCGCTGAGCGAATTGCCAGACCCTCCCAACACGTTTGTGCAACAGGGCTCGGAGCTCATCTCCGAGCAAGAATACCAGGACCGCAAGACGCCGGAGCGAGTCGACCCCACCCAGCCCCGGCCCGATATCGACGAGCTGCGCGGCCTGCCCGGCAGCGCCGGCAAGGTCACCGGCCGCGCCCGCGTCATCGTCGACCCCAACGACGACGCCTCCCTGGAGCCCGGCGAGGTGCTGGTCGCTCCGTATACCGACGTGGGCTGGACGCCGCTGTTTTTGACCGCCTCGGCGGTGGTGATGAGCCTGGGCGGGCCGTTGAGTCACTCTTGTATCGTGGCGCGGGAGTATGGGATTCCGACGGTGGTCAACGCCCATGGGGCCTCGGATGTGATCAAGACCGGAGATCTCGTGACCGTCGATGGGGATCGGGGCGTGGTTTATATTCGGGAGCGGGGTTGAGGGACTCTCCCTCCCCGCGCGCTTTTCAGCGTGCACGGTCAAGCCGCATAAAGGGAGGATCAAGGTGGGGGCCTTTCGTGTCGGATCGACCGAACGTGTCGTTCAACCCGCAAAGAGCCCCACCTTGATCCTCCCCACTTTTGAACTGCAAAAAGCGGGGAGGAAGAGGCCCACCTCGGTCGTCTCCTGCCTAAAAAGACTGCACCGTCGCATCCCACAAATAATTCAATCCCACCGTCAATTCAGTATTCGACCCAAACTCCCCGACCGCGTCGGTGCGGTATAGGAACGCCTGAAACGTCGTGGTGAAGAAGAGCTGGTCGAGCACCGCGTAGTAGAGGCGATTGGTGTTTCGCAGCTCCTGGATGTTGCTGGCGCCGATGTCGTTGTAGAAATATTCGAGCTCGCTCTCGAATTGGATGGGCTTGCTGATCAGGTCGAAGAGCGGGCTGCGGTCGAGCACGTAGCCGGCGATGAGTCCGTAGGTGGTCTCGGCGTCGGGGTTGTTGAGGTCGCGGCGGGCGTTGGCGCCGAATCGGATCTCGAGCGGGTCGAAGAGCTGGAATTTGGCGCCGCCGATGCCGGTCAGCTCGAATTTATGCCAGTCACGCTCGCCCGGGGCGCTGAATTCGGTCTCCGCCTGGAGTTCGGTAAACGGCATGGGCACGTACCATTTGCCGCTCGAGTCGGCTCGAAATCCGGCGTATTGGTAGGTGCTCCGGTAGCGGATGAGGTCCTTGGTCTCCTCGAAGGTGCCGTTGTCCTCGCCGAGGTCGGCCGCCACGCGCGCCTGGGCGTATTGAACCAAAAGTCGGTTATTCCAGACGTGGTTGCGGCTGTCGGCGCGGATCTCGCCGTTGCCCTCCAGGTTGATCTGGGTGGTCGAGTTGACGTTGAGCTGGGACTGGTCGTAGCCGGCCGCGCCGTCGACCAGCGGGTTGTTGACGTCGACTCGGTTGAACGAGGTATTGATCGAGCCGGTGTAGATCCACAGAAACTCGTTGTGCAGGTCCGGGAAGCTGGCGGCCGGGGCGAGCTGCTCGGTGAGCTCGGCGCCGGCGGGCAGGGTGCCCACGCGGACGAATTCGGCGACGACCACGCCGATATGCGGCGGCTCGTCGGTCCACTCGGGTTTGTAGATGCGCTTGTCGGCGATCTGGTCGGCCTCGAGAATATCGTCGCCGCCGCCGGCGAGGTAACGGTGGGTGGCGATCTGGTAGGTGCGCTCGGCCTGTACGGGGCGGCCGTTGACGAGCACCGTGTCGCCCTCTTTGGTCAGGCCGGTGGCCACCAGCTTATCGCCGAGCTTGCCGGCGAGTTCGGTGAGCACCTTGCCTTTGACCTCCACGGTCACCATGCGGTTGTTATAGGGAACGAAGGCGAAGATATCCGCCAGGGTCAGCTCGCCTTCGATCGGGAAGAAGTCGTTGGCGGCGAAGGTCTCGGCGTTGACCAGCGCGACCTCCGAGTCGGTCGTAAAGCGCATCACGTTGAGGATGAATTGCTGCAGGTCCTGGCGGCCAAACGGCTGTGCCAGCGGCACCTTCAGGTTGATCGACTCTCCCCAATCCTCGCAATAATGCTGCGCCAGCGCGCGCAGCTTTTGGGAGGTGGGTGCGTGCGGCTCGAGGTCGTCGACCCGGTGGATCTGCGACGTGAAGTCCTCGATCTGCCACGGATCTTGGTCGGTCTGACGGCGAAGCTGCATGTCGACGGTGATCGAGCGGTCGTAGCCGCTGTCGGCGCCGACGATGAACGTGCCGGTGGTCGGCGCCACGATATAACCGTTGCGGGATTGGTCATCGTCGGAGGCTTCGCCGGTGCCGAGCGAGCGATTGGTGACCATCATGTCGATGCCGTCGATCTCGCTGGCCAGCTCCACGGCGTGAGTGGGTGCTTGGCCGCCGACCAGGTGATAGTTGACGACCACCACGTCGGCGCCGGCCTCCTCGCGTATCTTCGTGACCAATTTCGGCAGGATCGAGGCGGGGTCCAAAAACTCCAGGCCCGCAGCGCGTGAGCGCGCGATCTCGTCGCTCACCTCGGGGTCGAGCAGCGAGATGACGCCGATATCGAGCCCGTCGTGGTCGAATACACGCCAGGGAGCGCCGTCGGGCCCGGTGCCCACCGCGTCGCAGATCGCCTCGGCGCCGCCCTCGGAGGTGCAGGCGACATTGGCGGCTTGCAGCACGAGCTCCACCTGCTCGGAGCCCTCGATGAAGTTCAGCAACTGGCGACGCTCCATGCCCAGCTCGCCGTTGCCGAGGGCGTGGGCGCGCAGCGGAATCTCGCGCAGCGCCGAGGCGAAGTCGGCCGCGCCGGGCTCGCTGGCCAGCAGGTAACGCGCCAGCGCGCCGGGGAACGAGGAGTCGCCGATATTGAGCGCGATCGGTCGCTGTGCAGGGTCGCGGGCGGCGTCGCTGAGTCGGTGAAAGTCAGCGGCCTGCCGAGCATAGTGCAGGTCTTCTTGTCGGACGGGCTCGTCGGCGCGGCAATCGACGTCGGTCAGTCGCCCGCGCAGATTTCCGAGCAAAAAGAACGACAGCGGTCGTGTCTGGGCGCCTATTTGTTTGGGTGGTTCGCTCTGTGGTTCGTCTGGCTGTTCCTCGATCATCTGATCGGGTTGATCGGGTTGATCGGCACCTGCAGGTTTGTCTCGCCGAGCGTCAGCCTCGGGGTTGTCCTGAGCAGGAACGTCCTGAGCGAAAAGCGGTGTGGCGCAGAAGAGGACGAACAAAAAGACAAACAACCAACGCATCGAACTACCTGTTGCTAGATGTCACTCGAGCCGACCGGAAGAAGCGCGGCTTCAAGATTCATTTCGCAGCAACAAAGTCAACCGTAGAGACGTTTGAACGCCAGCTCAACCCTGGTCGTTGAGCCACTCGCGGAGTTCCTCTTGGGCGCGGGCTCGCAGTTTGGCGGGCTGATCGGGATGGTAGTTGAGATCGAGATCCTCGAAGGTGTCGATCTCCTCGAAGGCCATCTCTCGGATGTCGGCCGAGTTGGAGTTTAACGCGGTGATGACCCAGTCGTATCGGGACTGCGCGGTGGCGTCGGTCCACCAATTCTTCCACTCGGAGACCGACGGCACGAAGCTCTTGTAGGTGATCCGCTGGAGCGCCGCGTGGATGTGGTCTTTGACGCGCCCTTCGAATCTGTCCAGCCCGTCGATCAGGTGGGGCACGGCCTTTCGATCGCGAATGGCGCCGAGCAGGTCGGCTGCGACCTCGACGCGAAGATCTTCTGAGCCGGCGGCCAGCTCGTCGTGCATCAGCGGCAAGACACGCTCGGTGAACCAATCCTGATCCTGCGCGCCGAGCACAATGGATTTGGCGATCTCGCGGGTTTGCTGGTCGCGGTCGAAGAGGCGCGGGATCAATGGCTCGACGGCGTCGTCGACGGGTAGCACGGTGAAGAGATAGGTCGCATAGAAGCGAAGCTCGACGCTGGTATGATCCAGAAAGGAGCGCGCCACAGCCACGGCAATGCGGCCGCTGGCGGCGAGCGCGGCGAGCACCGGGCCGTGCTCTTCGATCGGCGGGAGGGTGTCGACGGGGTATTGGTACCGGTCGATGAAGAGGCGGCCGGGGAAGCGCTCGTCGAGCAGGCGCATGGCTGCGCGGAGGCTCGGCTCGTCGAGTCTTCTCAGCCGCTGTGCGGCGTCGAGGGCCTCCGGCGGGGCGGCCTCGTCGAGCTGCTCGATGACCTCTTCGAGCTGCTTGCTTATTTGGTTTTCGTCTACCGGTTCTGTAGCGACCGGCTCTTCATCGGCATCGAGGGGCTCGACATCGGGCTCCCGGAGCTCTTCGCCGTCGTCTATCTCTTCTTCCTCGTCTTCGTCTGCTTCCTCGTCTATCTCTTCTTCCTCGTCTTCGTCTGCTTCATCAGCGTGTGGTGAGCCGAACGAAAGCGTCCAGCCGCTGCGGGCTTTGCCCAACTCACCGCCGTCACTCTGGTCATTTCCGTGGTCGCCGGAAGGAGAAGCGGCAGGTTCGGCTTTGATATCCTCGACCTCGGGGGAGGGCTTATCATCGGAGACGGTCTTTTGCTTGCGGCCAGACTTGAGCGAGATGGGCCGCAAAATCTGAGCGCTCGGCGCGGTCTGCTCGGCGTCGCCTCTGGCTGGCCGCGGGGTGTCATTGCTCGGTGCGGCCGGCTCTGCGAGCGCATCCGCGAGGTCTTGGGATGGCGCGGAGGTGTCTTTTTCGGGCTGGCCCTCGACGTCGTCGGGCTCATCGTGGTCAGCGAGGCCCTTTTGAACGTCGGAGACGCTAAAGCCGCCGCTGAGGGTTTTCTTGGGATCTTCGGCCTCAGCCGGAGCCTCGTCGTCCTCGTTGACGTCGACCGGTGGAATGATGCTCACGCTGCTATCTTCGCCGACCCCCGGCGAGCTGACCTGCACGGCCGATGGCTGTCTGTTGCGCGATCCGGCCTCGGTTTCGTCGGCGAAGGGAATCCCAAACGCGGTGGCGGCGGGCTCGTCGGGTTCGGGATCGGAGTCTTCGGCGAGAGAGGAATGCGCCTCGAGACCGGGCATCGCCGGGCGATCGTCGTCGGCGGCATCATCGGCATCGTCGGCGATGCCGAGCGGCTCGGGCAGCGGCGGGATGCGCTCCTCTTTGGGGGGGAGGCGCTTTGCCTTGGCGAGGAGCACGATCTCCTCGAGCTGACTGCCCACCGCGCCGGCGACCAATTCGAGCGGTTCGACCGGCGGGAGGCTGTCGTCCTGACGCGGCTCGCCGATGATCGCCATCGAGGGGCGTGAGCCCAAAAGCACCGTCTGCACCAGGAGGCGATCGGGCGGAAAGAGGGTCAACTCCACGAAGAGCTGGCCGAGGCCAACCTCTTCGGGACGCTCGGCCAAGGTGTGGCCGACCTGCTCGGGGTCGAAGATATTGGCTTCTCCGGGCACCTCGATCTGGATGCCTCGAAGTGTGTCCAGGTCTCGAAACTCCTCGGACAGCTCCGACCAGCCGTCGATCAGATACGGCTTGGCGTGGCCGTTGCCGAGGACGAGCACCATTCGATTTTTAATCCACTTCTCGGCAAAGCCCAACAGGACCTGCAGCAGAGTGTCGCGATCGAAACAACGCTCGATGAAGTCGACGGTTTGGCTGGTCGACCAGCCTCGTCCCAATGCGCCCTCGAGATGCTCGGCCAAGTTTGTTTCAGTACCCAAAATTATCCCGCTGTGACACGAAGTCTCAGCCCCCAACCGCGTCTGCCCGCGGCATTTGGTCGCCAAGTGAATCAACTTCTTTGGTTCGAAGTCTATCAGCTACATCTAAGGATGGTCAAAGAAAACGGCCCTGTCCGGTGTGTTCATCGGCCGCCGTCAGTTTGCGATGAACTCCCTCCCCACTCGGAGCTCAGCGGGGAGGCCATCTGCTGGCAACCTACCGACGATGAACACCCGGCCCTGTCAGCGCAGTTGACACCGTCTCGGGGCAAGGTAACGTAATCATGTCGCGATGATAGACATTATTTTGATAGAAAATGGAGATCGATCGATGAAAAGCTGGATCTTGGTAGTGTTCGTAGCAGCCCTGATGATCAGTGTGGGCTGTGATAGCTCGAAGAGTCAAAAGGCCGATAAGGCCGGCGAAGAAGCCGCACAACAGAAGGCCCCCGAGGCCGCAGAGGATGAGTCGGAGCAGGCCGCCGACGATTCAGCCGCCGCCGACGATTCAGCCGCCGCCGACGATTCGGCCGAGGCTGACGATTCGGCCGAGGCTGACGATTCGGCCGAGGCTGACGATTCGGCCGGGCCGGTCGAAGATATCGCGGCCGGAGAGACCGGCCAATACGGCGCCGAATTCACCATCGAAGACGAGCCGATCACCCTGGCCGCCGCGCTCGACAAGGCCGCCGAGACCGACGGCCCCGTCAAGGTCGAGGCCGACGTCGAAAAGGCCTGCAAGAAGAAGGGCTGCTGGTTCACCCTCCAAGGCGAAGGCGTCGACCAGCCGATCCGCGTGCGCATGAAGGATTACGGCTTCTTCGTGCCGCGCAACTCCGCGGGCGCCACGGCCGTCGTCGAGGGCGTCATCAAAAAGCGAATGATCCCCGAAGATGAGGCTCAGCACTACGCCGACGATGAAGTCGCCGGCACCGACGAGGAGCCCGAGAAGATCGAAGGCGACCAGGAAGGATGGGAGATGACCATCACCGCGGCTCGAATCACCGCCGAAAGCTGAGTCGGTATGCGGAGTGAACTCGTGGGTGAAAAAATGCGCATACCCGGTCCCGACGACCCGTCGGAGCAGCCGCAGCGACCCGAACAGCTCGACGCCGATCGGCGCGAGGGTGTGGGCTGGGATCTGATCTTCGATCTCATGGCGATGATCGCAGAGCTGAAGTCGACCGACGGCATCGTCGAAGTTGACTTCCAGATATACGATCCGGTCCCCGTCTTCACCATCGAGACCATCGAGCACGGCCTGGGCGTCCGGGTGCCCGAGCGCATCAAATCGTTTTATCGGGTCACCGACGGGCTGGATTTCTCGTGGAGTTATACCGGCCCGGACGGTCAGATCGTGCCGGGCGGAGGCGCGCGGATCTGTGATTTCGCCACCGTCTTCGACAACTGGCTCGACGTGCTGTGGCGAGCCGAGGCCCGCCATGATGAAGACCAGCACAGCGAAGACCAGCAGGATTTTTTCTGGTCGCTGCGCGGCTTCGACCAGTACAGCGCCCCGGACAGCGACGATATGGTGGTGATGTGCGTCGAGGAGGAGTATCCGACCTACGATCTCTTCGTCCACGACCTCGCCTCGCGCGAGTCTCGGCTGCTCGATCTGTCGTTCGGCGAGTATTTCGAGTGCCTGATCGCCTCGCGCGGCACTCACGGCTGGCGCATTCCGCTCACCGAGGGGGCAGACACCGACGCGCCGGAGTTCTCCGACTTGGCCGAGCGCTTTTTTCCCGACACCGACTTTGGCCGATGGAATCGCTGACCCGCTCGTTTCTCCCATCTCGATTCAAGCTGTGTTATGCTGGCCGAGATAGTGGCAAAAAAGCTGCTCCCGCATCCTTTTTGGACAAAGGAACGGATCTATTGGACACTGATTGTTAGAGGGGTCTGTGGCGGGGTGAAAACTTGACACGGATTTTGCGATTCTGTTAGTAGGATCGCATAGTTTCACACCCGACTAGCCAGTGCTCCCGCCCGCCATTGGGCGGGCCCAAACGTACTTTCTCGCCGACGAAGTTTTATGAAAGCTCTTAAATACAGCGTTCGCGCACATGGCCGCACGGCATTGAGCCGTTGGGCCGGCTTTGGAGTCGCTGGTTTTTTAGCGCTCGCCTTTTTGATGGGCGGGTGCGGACCGGTGCAATCGACAAGTCGCATCAGCGACGCCGAGGTCGCCTTCGAGCGGGCTCGAGTGGTCAAGGCGCACGAAAAAGCACCCTACGAGTATTATAGCGCCAAATATTTTCTGCATAAGTCCAAGGAAGAGTGGGGCTACTCGGACTTCGAGGCCTCCTATGATTATGCGCGAGACGCGCGCCAGGCGGCTGACGCGGCTATCCTCAAAGCCAAGGAAGATCCCTGGGAGGGAAGCCCGGTCGACAAGGCCAAGCAGGACGACGACGAAGACGAAGAAGAAGAAGACGAAGAAGTGACGACCGAGACCGGGCCGCGCGGTTTTTAGCGCGCAACGCTCCTTTTGGCGCCGCATAGAATGACCCAACGTAGAGTTAGACCACAAGAGGTTCGGGTTGATGAACCGCAAGAAGTACATGTTGTTTGCGCTCGTGATGTTGATGGGCCTGCTGGTGTCGGGCGTCTTCGCCTGTAGCACGGGACCAAAGCTGAAGGGTCAGGCCGAGGAGATCCAATCTCTGAATGCCGATATCCATGATCGCGCCTATCGGTGCGCGCCCAAAGAGATCGCCGTGGCCGAGTCGAATATCG